>CAYUIS010000010.1:0-59412 GCA_964444825.1 uncultured Anaerolineales bacterium
CCTCATTGCAGCCCTGTATCTTCTCGCCTTTGTCCTGGTTCTCGCGCCGTACTACAACTGGTTCTATAGGCAGGCGGTCAATCTTCTGCATACTGTATCATTCTGGCTATCCCTTTGTGTTATCGTCTTGGTAGTCATTCCACTCTGCCTTTTCGAACGCCGCTTCAAAAGGGCTCTTCTGGCTATCACGGTGGGTTCACTGATTGTCTTTGCAGGTTGGCGAGTCCAGAGCTGGCGTTATCACATAACAGAGGGGTACATCAAGAGCCACTACTGCGGAGTAGACGAGCCAGCAGCAGATGACCCAATCCTTGGGGGAATCACAGAAATACGGATAGATAGAACAGCGAGAACCGGTGCTTTCCAGAATGACTCTCATTGCCTGCTTCCGGCCTGCGTAGAGGAGTTCTACTACTGCGACGACGCTACAATAATGATTAGCCCGTAGTAGTTTGCCTGTCATCCAGAACTTGACCCGCTTGGCGGGCGCTGCTACCCGTTATGCCGTACGAACGAATGCGGGGGTGCATTATGGAGAATCAGATGGAGGAATCACCAGTCGTGAGGGTTGATTTCCCGGAGGCTGAACGGCTTGCCGACCTCGCTTCCATCTTCCAGGATCTCGAATTCGCCCTCCAAGCTTGCGAAAGACTTCTAGATGTCATAGACACAGAACATCCAGACTCGGTATTGATGCAGAGCCTCTGGACCGCCGCAGTGATCAGCTATGTGAGGTGTTTTGCAACGGGCAAACGCTTCGGGCTTTCCGAAGAGACTCTCTCAAATCTCAATGGTGAGCCCATTGAAGTCCATCGATTCTACAAGAACCTGCGGGATAAGCATATTGCTCACTCTGTGAGCCCTTTCGATGAGTTTGCGGTGGGTTTGGTCTTGCCTCCGCAAGGATCAGAAAAGAACGAGGTTCAAGGGGTTGCCACTTTGTTCAGGAGACACATTGCCGCGACCCGGCAAGGCATTGAGCAGTTCACTATACTTGCTTCGGCTCTACGAGAAGAGGTAGGACGCTTAGCGAAGGAGGCCAAGCTTGAGGTCTTGGAAGCAGGGAGGCAAATCTCGTTGGGTGAGTTATATGCGAAACCACGCCTACGAGTTTCAGCGCCAGGTCCAGAGGAAGCAGGGCTTGCTCGTGATTGAGTTGTACCGCCCAACTGACGCTGCACCCGACCTCGCTGTTGCGTACAAAATCGGCGGCTCCGTGGTCCGCCACAGAGCTCTCAGGCCAGGTTTCTCACGCTACGTCCACGGGGCGGCTAACTGCGGATGGGTCAGAACGCCGCCTAAACCGCTGGCGCTCCACTTAGCGCTTAGGCTGGACTACCCTTATCCGCCGCTCCGTTAACCAGCCCTTCACGCAGTATCCAAAGACCTGCGTATCAAGGAGACATCAAGTGAGCAAAGAAAACAAACAGGAAATCGAAGCCCGCCAACAATTAGAAACGCAATTGGAACCTGGCGAAGAGTTGCTGGCTTATAGCGGTGGAGTTATCGTCGGGGTATGGAGCACCAAACCTATCTACTTGGGCTTGACAGCGGAGCGACTCATCCTATTACCGTTGAAACGCGGCAAGCCTTCCGGTCAAGTCTTGAGTATCTGGCGAGAAAACATCAGCTCAATGAGGTGGTCTGGTATTTGGGATAGGCTGAAAATCAAACTGCCAAAGGGTGAATTCGATATCGCTTGCGGCAAGAGGTATTGGAAAAAGCGTGTCAAAGGCTTGGTTGAAGCTCATACCGAGGTCTCCATACCTCAGTACAACGACACAATAACGAACGAACGACGCTTGGAACAAGTAAAGGTTTTTCGAGAACTTGGTCTTGTTGCTTCGGCTCAAGCAGTGAGCGAAGGCTTGCCACTTCCACCTGAGATGGAGCCAGAGGATCCTTCTAACGAGTTCTCTCCCCCCTAGTAAACCTCCCTCCCCTTCCCCCAAACCGAACAAGGCCCTTGCGGGTGCAAGGGCCTTACTTGCTGCATGTTGTCTACGAGCGCGGCGATCTAGAGACCTGCGCTACTTTATCAGATCAAAGTCGGTAAAGTCGGCGTGGTGGAATATGATCGATTCCGGTCGGCGCTTGAACTTTTCCCCCTCCCAGGAGTGGGTGGCGATGACGTGCAGGGCGCTCTCGGGGATGCCGTGCTTGTAGGACAGGGCCACGCCTGTGAAGGGGTGCCGCAGATAGTGGTACATATCGGCAAAGACCGTCTTGCCATCCGCCTCGCGGCGATACTCGATCAGCTTGCCCACGTCGGCCAGCAGCGCACCCACCACCAGCGCGTCGTGATCGATCGCCACCCGGTCGTCGTAGGCATCCAACAGGACCTGCTCCATCGCGATGCACATACGGCACACCGTGCGCACGTGCTCGATGAAGGTGACCTCCACGTCCTCGGCCAGCAGGGTGAAGGGGATCTCGGCCAGCCCCTGGACCGTCCACCCGCCGAGGGCCATCCCTTCCTCCCATACCGCCAACGCCTTGGCCCGCAACTCGGAGTCGCGGATCTCGTCGAACTCGGGGATTAACGCTAACAGGTCTTGCATTGATCTACCTCCTCGAAAGATAATGATCGTCTCATCGCGCACCAACACCCTATCACCGGTGCGGAAACGCGCGATATCCACTTGGTCCACCATCGGAATCTCGGCAATGATCGCCCCCACCGCCACGACCGGATCGGCCTCGGCGTTGACGATGGCAGCCGGGGCCAGGCCGTTGCGGGCCAGCCGGTACAGCGTATAGGAGCCGACGGTGCTTCCTTTTCCGGTCGGAAAGACGAGCACGCGACCAGCCACGCACTCGCCCTCGAGCGGATGGCCACCCTCGACCACGACGCCCGTATCCGGATCGACCCCACCCAGGAAACCGACAGGCTCGGGCGAGACCAGGGCCTCGCCCTCGGCCTGACCGGCCTTGACGACCCTGGCCAGAACGCGGCTTCCAGAAGCAGGATCAGGAATCACCGACCGCTCGCATTTTGGCATACTGGGCGCGGGCTGACCGCCAGCCTCCGGCTGCTAGACCATATGGGCATAATACCAATCCGGTTTCTGTGCTCGCCAGGGACACCTGCACTTGTGGCGCAGGTACAAGTGTCGTCAGATCCCGGCCTTGCGCGGCGAAAACGACGTTTCAGACGGGGATCTGACAGCCTGTCCTGAGTCTGTCGAAGGAATCCCCTTCGAGCGAGCGAGATTCTTCGCGCTGCTCAGAATGACGGTCCTTGATGTGGACCTAGCGGTCAACGTCAAACGCCTCGATATTCCACAACTCCAGATACTCGCCGGGATCGAGCATCACCCCACTCACTTCTGGACGCACGGCGACCAGTTTGGGCACCGAGATGAGGGGCAGCACCGGCAGATCGTGGGTAAAGATACGCTGTGCCTCGTGATGAAAGCGAGTGAACGTCTCCGTCCCGGGCAGCGCCTCCAGCGCCGTCAGACACGCGGCGTCATAGTCCTCGCTGGCATAACCAGGGTTGTTGCTGGCGGCCCACCAGTTCTCGGGCCCCGGAATCTCGGTCGAGAGGTACAGGCCACACGGCGCATCAAGACCGTTCATCCAGGAAAAGAGCGCCAGCTCGAATTGGCGTCCAAACACCAAACCGTCAGGGCCGTCGGAAAAGAAGTCCCCGGCGGAGAGATATTCCACCGCCAACCCGATACCGCAGGCCGCAAGGTTCTCCGAAAGGACGTGCGCCACGCGCTCGCGGGGTGGGTAGTCACCGGTCGTGAGGAGTGTGACGGAAAACGGAACAAAATCGGCGATGCCGCTCACGCCATGAGCCTCTCGAATGCCATCCCCGTTCTGGTCTGTCCAGCCCACCTCTTCCAACAAAGATATGCCAGCCAGCGGATCGTAATCCCACCGGTACAGGCGAGCATCCGCATACAGTGGATGGTCTGGAGGAACGTAGCTGTGGACGACGTCGGCCCCTTCAAGCTTGAACGCCTCCTGCGCCACCCGCTCCCGATCGACACACATGGCGACCGCCTGGCGCACCCTGACGTCACCAAAGAAATCGGGACGAGTCACCCACCCGGCCCGTCCAATACCAAAGTCCAGATGCTCCCATTCGCTGCTGGAGGACGAGACGAGCCGCGCCCCCCCTCTCTCAACGGCCGCCAGCAACGGTGTGAGATCGCTGCCCTCGATCAAGTCCTGAGCAATGATGTCGCACTCGCCAGCCTCGAGCAGATTGACCGCCTGCCCGAGGTCGGGCACAAAGCGGAACATGACCCGGTCCAGATGGGGCAATCCCTCGGAGGCCCGGAAGTATTTGGCGTTGCGGATCAGCTTGATGTGCTCACCTTCGATCCACTCCTCAACGACAAAAGGACCCCAACCGAGCGGCTTTTGGTGCGCGACCTCCGCACTGAGCAATCGTTCCGCATCAGACCCACCCCACACGTGCCTGGGTAACGGGGAGTAAAAGCTCTGAGGGTACAGTAGATTTCGGTAGCCAGGAATCCCCGCCCATACCACTGTCCGCTCGTCTATGGGGTTATAGCTAAGGGTGCGCTCCACCAGCGCTTGCAGGGCGGGATGATCAAACTCGCGGGCCAATTCGAAAGAGTATCGAGAATCGTGGGCGGTTAGCGGTTGACCATCTGCCCACGTAATATCAGGTCGCAGCGTAAAAGTCACCACCACCTGTGTCATCGTGACCACCCCACCCTCGAACGTAACATCCCGACCATCTGCGTTCCGGACGCTCACATCGGGAAGCAACTCGACCGGGAGATCGTCCACGCCCATCACCGTGTCGCCCTCTTTGACCCGGACGGTTCGCAGAGAGACATCACCATCGGCCAGGCTGGGGAGTTTCTCCAGAATCACGGGCCGAAACTCGTACCCGTAACTGTCGATGGGCCCATCATAGATCGCCTCCAACACATTAAGGGCCGCGCGAGAGGGGCTGCCATAGATAAAGAGCGTATTCGGCTCAGAAGCCTGGCAAACCGTGAGCTCTTTGGGCGGCACTGGCGTGGGCGTGCTGGTAGGCAGCGGTATAGGCGTGGGGGCCAACGTAGGTGGACCGATGGTAGGGACAAGCGTGGGAAGCGGAACAGGAGTCTGAGCCTGGCAAGCAGCGAAAAGACTAACAATCAGAAGTGGGAACACTACACAGACAACGATAGAAAGACGATTCATCCTCACTCTCACTATATCCGATCAAGTATCGAACTCGATCACGCGGTATGGATAGACGTTGATGACTTCGGTTCCGAGATAACGGGTGTGACAAGACTCGAGGGCATAGACGTGCTTGTGTCCGTGAAGCAGGTAGCGAGGCCGGAACCGGGCCATCATTTCCAGGAAAGCCTTAAAACCCCGGTGGGGCCAGTCCTTTGCGTCGTGGATACCGAACGGCGGTGCATGGGCGACAAAGATGTCCAAAAAACGGCCCGTGAATACACGGTTCAACAGCAGCTCTGGCATCATTCCCCAGACTCTGAGGGACATCTCTCGCTCCGTGTACTGGTATGGCGCTCCTGGCTTGTAACGGATCGAGCCCTCCAATCCGCCAAGCAGCAGTCCCTTGGAGCGTACGGTACGGCCATCCAGATTAATCCATCCACACGGCTCGGTCAGCGTACGCCCGTCAGATAGGTATTCAGGTCCATCGTGATTGCCGTGCACATAGAAACAGGGGACATTCAGCATCGAGACGATGTACTCCAGGTAGGAGTAGGACAAATCGCCGCACGAAACCACCATGTCCACATCGCCAAATCGCTCGCGGATCTGCGGGCCATAGATAAGATCGACCACCCGGTCACTGACTGCGAGAATCTTCACACCCGAGTCACTCTCCTGACCAATCCCGTTTGTAGTTGATCGCCAGTTTGTCCAGGACGGCCTGTTCCAGGTCTATGCCGGTGAGGTAGGCCAGTTGGAGCAAGTAGAGCGCCACATCGGCCAGCTCCCCCGCCAACGAACTGGTGTCACCCTCCTCAACCCACTGAAAGTGCTCTAGGACCTCAGACGCCTCCAAGACAAGCGAGATAGCGATATTCCGTGGCGTCTGCGGGGACGGCGAGTCCTCCCCGTACCAACCCATCGCTTCCACGAAACGATTCATCTCATCCGTAAGTTCCTGGATATCCATCACCATTCTCACACAAAAAACCAGCCCCCAAATAGTCTGGAGGGCTGGCTGACCTACTCTGGAGGAAGAGTTTACACACGCCTACCCAGACCTGCGGTCTGGCTGCGCACAAGGGGGCGGATTGACAAAGACCATTGTGAACATAACACACTCTTTGAAGCCTCGTCTCCCAACTGAGCGGCAGTATACAACGAAAAAAGAGAGATGTCAACGTCCTATTTACGCCTGGGAGGTTCTGTGGTAAAATCAACCAGGGGTAGTCTACCCGCGGATGAGGGATAGAGCCGATGAACCGAAGCCAGTTGCGGCGGATACTTGTCGATCACTTTGATGCCGATGAACTAAAGACGCTGTGCTTCGAGTTGCAGATAGAATACGACGATCTACTCGGTACAAGCAGAGCGGGAAAAGCCAGAGAACTGATCACGTATCTCGAACGCCGTGACCGTCTACCCGAGGTAGTCAAGATCGGCAAAGCAATGCGGCCCAACGCCCCGTGGGAATCTCTCTCCACAGAGGAGAGCCCTATCCTCGACCCAGACCGACGCGAGCGGATCGAATCTCTGCGCCACCAGCTCTCCGAGGCCGTGGCGAACCTCCGCTTGATCGAGGAGCGCAAAACCCAATACGTGATGGATGTAGATGTCCCCCTCCAACTGGTGAAGCAAGAGCGAACGTACCGACAAGAGATCGCTGACCTGCAGAAGCAACTGGCGGAATTAGGCGTCGAGTAGAGTACAACACAGGCCGGCCTGGATGAGGCCAGCCTGACGCCGCCATCCACAGGTAAATTCACCCCGTTCCGACTCAGAACAGCATCAACTCACGATCCAGGATGCGCGTGCGGATCGAATCGACCCCCGCCAGATGCTCGTCGAGCGCACTCTGCACATCGGCCTGGTTGCCGAGGCTTCGCAGGGCCGTTCCCTCCACCTCTCTGGATAAGAGCGTCGCCGGGGTATTCAGTTTGAGCGCGATGATACCATACGGGCATATTGCTGGCAAGAGAAATCCGGTTGCTTCCGAGAGGGGCACGGGGCATAGACAAATGAAACACTCTACGAAACGCTCTTGCCTTATAATGACACGTAGCAGTCCAGATAGAACCGGAATAGCCGGCTGATGAACAACCTGTGGGTATTCTAGCGCCCAAATTGCTTGACAATTGCCAAGAGTGGCGTATACTACACTGGACAAGCAGCCGGAGTAACCGCTGCAAGTCCGGCATCAGGGCGCGTAGCTCAGTTGGTTAGAGCGCTACACTCACATTGTAGAGGTCAGGGGTTCGAGTCCCTTCGCGCCCATTGCGTTGACGTCAGGCCGCGAATGCAGATTACCTATCCCTGCCCGCGGCCTGTTTCATCAGCGGCGGGGGAACCTCTATGGTATCGACACCGGAGAGAACAAAGAATCGCTCCCAGGTAGACTGGATGATCAGCAACCTTCGATGGTTGCTGCTGGTCAGTGTCACCCTGGTCAGTTTCACCGATGTCTTTATCAGCCACGGCGGAGACATTGACGTAGACTATTTGCTACCCCAAATCCTTCTCCTTGTCATTGCCGCACTCTACAACATTGGAGTGACGTTGCTGCTGTCCTATGGGTCCCTCAGACGAGCCATACCGGTGATGACACTCTTGATCGACACGATCCTCACCATTGGGTTTGTCAATACATCAGGTGGTCTGACAAGCCCCCTGCTGTTCTTTGCCCTGTTTCCCATTCTGACGGCAGCGCTGCGCTTTCACTGGCTCGTCAGCCTTCTGGTCGCTCTGGTCATCGTGGTGGTTTCTGGTGCGTTCACCCTGATCACGGCATCGTCAGGGACACCGCTTCTGACTCTGTTACCATCTATGGCCCACGTCGTGGTCCTCCTGCTCGCAACCTTGATAAGTGGCCTGGTGGGGGACCGGGTGAAAAAGACAATCGCCCAGCAGCATCGGCTCGAAGAGGAAACCGAACTGCGGAAACTGCGCACCACCAAAGAACACTCACGAGCGATCTTCGAGTTGGCGAGTACGCTCAGCGCGACGCTCAACTACAGCAAAGTGCTCGAGACAGTTTTGGAAGTTGGCGAGGCTGGAATACGTGAATTGGGACAGCCAAGCTCAACCCTTGCCAGCCTAGTAATGCTCTTCGGCCAGAATGATCTGCATATTGTGACATCCCGTCATCTGACGTATCGTGACAAGGCTACTACGTTCAAGGGCAAAAAGGGCATTATCGGGCAGTCCCTGACATCGGCAGAGGCCGTGGTCACAGACGATCCCGGGGCTGACGCTGAACTGGGCCAGCTTATTGCGATGCACAGTTGCAAGCAAGCAATCGCAGTGCCGCTGCGGGCTGGGTTTGAAAACTATGGTGTCGTAGCCTTTGGCAGTGCCCAGCCCAACACCTACACAGACGAACGACAACAACTCCTCGTCGCCGTCTGCAACCAGGCTATCGTCGCGCTCCAGAACGCCCAGCTCTATCAGAGCCTGATAGAGGAGAAGGAACGTATCGTACTGGTGGAGGAGCAGGAACGCAAGAAACTGTCCCGGGATCTGCACGACGGGCCTACTCAAAGCATCGCCGCTATCGCGATGCGCGTGAACTATGTCCGGATGTTGCTGGATAGGGAACAGGATGTGAATCAGGCAAACGAGGAGTTGTCCAAGATCGAAGACTTGGCCCGTCGTACGACGAAAGAAATCCGCCACATGCTCTTCACCCTACGACCGCTCATCCTCGAATCACAAGGGCTTCGAGCTGCCCTGCATCAATACATCGAGAAACTGGCCGAGACCGATTCCATGCACTATCACCTGGAGGCAGTACAGGAGGTAGACAAGCGCTTGGAACGGAATGCCCAGGGTGTGATCTTTTATATCGTCGAGGAAGCGATCGGCAACGCCCGCAAGCATGCCAAGGCCAACAACCTGTGGATACGCCTCCAGGTCGAGAATGGTACGTTCATCGCCGAGGTAGAAGATGACGGCGAGGGATTCGATGTAGAATCGATCCAGGTGCGCTACGACGAACGTGGCAGTCTAGGCATGGTCAACATGTACGAGCGTGCCGAGTTGGTCAACGGCACACTGTCCATAAACTCGGCTCTGGGCAAGGGAACACGGATTACGCTGACCGCACCTTTGCCGAAAAGTTAGACCGTGCCTGAGTTGGGGATCGTGTGGAGAGAAGGCTGGTCGTGGCTGGGCGGGTCGTTGCTCACCGCGGCGATTTCGGCAAATCTGATCTGGTTCTTCCACAGGTCTCGATCTGAGACGATTGCCAGCCTCGCCGATCGAGTAGGGTTGTCACCATTCTCCCCTTGGCTGTTCCAGATTCTCCGTCTGCTATACTACCTTGGCGTACCGTTCGCGGCACTGGTATGGGGTCACGACGCGATTGTCGAACGGATTCTGGGGCTGAAGCGACTTTACCTACCCATGCCAGAGTCGAACGTCCTCGGCACGGACATCGCCGCTAACTGGCTCAACTGGGCACAGGACATCGGCTGGGGGGCGGCGATTGGTGTCGGCTCGTGGGTGCTTCTGGCTCTAGGATGGTGGGCTTATCGACGGGTGCTAGATACCGCCGGAGAGCAGAGCACGATTGCCGGAGAACCTGGTTCCAGTTGGTTGCTTCTGCGCGACGCAACTTACCACGAAGTCCATTGGGCCTTTTACCGGAACGCTCCAGTGCTCGCGGTGGGAACGTATTGGGGCGCGTGGATTGGCCTGGCACTGGTGATGATCGAGGCTTCACTCAACCCAGCCTGGCGCAGAGCGCTAGCCGACCCTCAGCAAGCGCCAGGCCAGTTGATGCGTGGAGCATTGGGGATCGTGAGTACGGTTCTCTTCCTCTTGACTCAAAACCTATGGTTGGCGCTGATTGTCCACTGGGGCGTGTCCTGGGGCTTGCACGGGCTCGGATGCTTACTTCCGCTATCAAACCACCAGCCGCATCGAGATGGACTCTGGCTTGGCCCAGGCGCGCGCCATCCCGGTTCGGACAAGACATCCACAACCCAGTCGTCCGCGTGATCAACGCGGACGACCATGTTCTAGCTCCGACAGCAGGGAACGACTGCCAAGCCTGCCCTCCTGTCTACACGTGCAGCTCAGGTCAACAACAACGCCAGGATAACCAGCGCCACCAACATCGCCACGGCGATGACGCCGATGCGCTTCAGATCAGCGATCACGTAGCGATATTCCTCTTCCAGATCGGCCGCTGGTAGCGCGGCCTGCCTTGCTACGGCGACAGGGGCCTCCCCTGCCGCTTCTCCTGCTTCAGGGAGCATCATCTGGGCAGGCGAAAGCCGTATTGGCTGCCTCTTCCCCTTCACACGACGAGTTTTCTTTGCCATTGTCTCATTCTCCTCTTTACGGTTCTAGTTCAGCGGTGACGACGACGCGGTGGGTGTCGATCCCGTATGGATAGCAGGAAATAAGCGTCAGCACGGGACTTGACGTGGGGTACATCACACTCACATCTGTCGGCTCAATAATGCGTTTCTGAGTAATGACGTAACGATAGACCTGGGTAGCGGTGTGGACAAGTACCTGGTCACCCAGGTCAAGGTCCGGCAAGCGGCGAAAGATCTCACCAAAGATGTCGTTGTGAGCCGAGATGATGCAGTTGTTGCCCTCACCCGGGTTCGCGCTACCAATGTGATGCCCGGCCCCACGTTTGAGCGACTCCCAATCGTCGCCCTCGACCACCGGAGCGTCCACGCCGATAACGGGAATCTGGATCCGGACACCTTGTTCTGGTCCTGGTGTGGGCATAGGAAGCGGCGTGATCGCCTCCACCAAGTCACGCAGATGGGCCGGGATCTCTTCAGGCACAGGCCCTCCAGGTGAATCTGGTGGTGTATGGCCTGACGGTAGTACAAGCACCTGAATGAGCGGAGTGGGAGTGGGAACGGGCAAGGTGGGCAATTGGGCCTGTTGGGCCTGGCTGGCTCCCTGGTTGATTTGACGCAGAGTTGTCTGCAAGCTAAACAACATCACGATCAGCGCCACCGCCAAACTCACCTCGATCACCAACAGGCTCTTGTCACGCAGCCAGTCCCAACGAATGCCAGGCCGATGCCGCTCGATGTCCTCACCCACATCCGACCCATCTACCGCCCGGGGCCGATACCGTGCTGTAGCGCCCACGTCCCGGAACCTCCGGTAGTCTGTTGGCAGAGGCGGAGATTGAGGCTCAGAAACGATTGGAGCCAATGGATCAAGGCTGCCGACATCACCGTCCTTGCCCAACTGACGGAAGCGCTCCAACCGCGCCTCCCGCTTACGAACGCGCAGAACCTCCTCCAGATCCTCAATGGAGAGCTCGTCAACTGTGCGACGATCTTTCATCTCAGCCAACAGACTCCACGGTCGCCACCGCAAACACCTCACGCTCAAAGAACCAGCGGAAGGGCGGCCAACCAAACAGAATACGACGGACGGCTCGGAACACCCATCCTTCCTGTCTGTTCTGGGGAGGCGTATCGAGCCAAACGCGGGCCCGGAATCCTGCACGGAGCAGTACCCGCCGCAGGCTGGTCACGCTCTGTTCATTCACGTGGACATCAAGATTGTCCGGGATAATCGCACGCGGATCACCTGGGTATTTGTTTCCCTCTCCCATCAGCGTGCGCACGAGTCGCACCAAAGGATATGCGTAACGATCATACCAAACATTGGGGGCTGTGTGGATTATGAGTCGGCCATCCGGCCTTAGCACACGTCGCGCCTCAGCTAACGCCTGATCCAACTCCCATGGGTAAAGATGCTCGACCAGGTCGAACATCAGCACACGATCGAAAAAGGCGTCCCGAAAGGGCAACCATTTGGCATCAGCCTGGGATACGCTGCCGGCATCCTGCGCCATGTGCAACGCCACCGGCGCATAGTCCACACCACAGGCCTGTATCCCCAATCGCTTGCAGTGCCGTAGAATCTCACCTCGGCCGCAGCCGACGTCAAGCAACCGCATACCCGATACAACCTGAGCAGCGTCAAATGCCTGACTCAACCGGCGTGATAGATGCGCCCCCTCACTGGCGATGAACTCTGAGTAACCCTCACACGCCCCCAAGAAATACGCTTTGTCATATCGTTCAGGGCAAACCGGCTGAGCCCGCTCGACTATTTCCTTTGCGCCCGATGCGACTTTGTCTCGAGTCATTCGCTCATCCGTCTTTCATATTCACGGCATTATAATCTAGCGCCAGGGCGCCGTCAAGCGATTCAACCCATCTGCGACTGCAGCCCGAATCAGATGAACCTCGTCAAGCTTGAACGCCACGGCCAAAAGCCCATAGATCGCCATCCCGATGCCCCCCGCTCCAACCACGACCAGCACTTCCTGCAATAAGCCGGGCGAGGTAGCAATCGACACGACGCGCATCACACCCCAGGCCACCGCTGCCATCACCAGCGAAGCTAGCGTGGCCCGCAGGATCAGGAAGGCAAGTCTGTGATCGCGATCATCAAGCCTACCCAGCCGCCGCCGGGTCAGAACCAGCATAGCCAGCGCGTGGGCGGCCAGTTTTAGCGAGTTCACCAGGACCAAAAGCGGCAACGTCAACACCCCCAACCACCAGGGAATGAGAGCTGATATAACATAGAAAACGGTCGTTCCGGCGCCGACCAGCGCGGGTGTCAGCGTATCCTTCCGAGCGTAGAAGGCAAAGATCAACGGTTGATCCACAGCGGCAAATAGCAATCCCAACAGCGCGCAGCGCAGCGCCTCTGCCGTCGCCACGGTGTCAGCCGGTGTGGAGGACCCGTGCTCAAATACGAGAGCCACGAGCGGATTCGCTAACACGTACAATCCCACGGTGGCCGGGATGATCAACGTGAGCACCAGGCGCAGGCCTTGCGCCAGAGTAGCACGAAAGGGACCAGACTCTTGGGCGCTGGCCTGCTGCGAGAGCGTAGGGAGAATCGCGATGGAGATGGCGGTCACCACCAAGCCTAGTGGAAACTGGATGATCGTGGCAGCGTACTCCATCCAGGATATGGACCCCTCACCCACGCGGGAAGCAAGGTTGTAGCTTAAGAACACCGCCAGTGTATCGACCAGCAGGCCAATGAGAATGGGCAGGTACAGGCGCATGATTCGGCGCAGGGATGGATGGCCTAGATCAAGGACAAATCGCACCCGGGCATCCCGCAACCCTGGCAGTTGGAGCACAACTTGGAGAAGGGCGCCCACCAGCAACCCCAAGGCCATGCTCCGCACGCCCCAGCGCTGTCCCAGGAGAAGGGCCACGATCACTACACCGGCGTTAAAAACAGCGGCCGTAAAAGCAGGAAAGGTGAACCGCTTCAGAGCGTAAAGACAGCCCGAGAGTATGCTGGACAGACTGAGCAACACGACGGCCGGGAGGACCAGACGCAATAGATCGGTCGCCAGGCTCTGATAGGAAGGGGAGAGTCCCTCCACCATCACATGGATGATCTGAGGGGCGAGGAACTCTCCTAGCAGAACGAGCCCACACGTGACGGCAAGGGCTACACTGACAAGGATGCTGAACAGATGCCACAGCTCCGCACGCCGCTCAGGAACGGTATAATCAGACAGAATGGGTATGAGAACTGAGTTGGTCATACCTCCAACCAGGAGGTCATACAGGGTAGTGGGGACGCGGAGGGCTGCGTTCAACGCATCCACATGAGGGCCGGCGCCGAAAAGCCCGGACTTGACCATCTCCCGCAGCACGCCCAACACACGGCTGGCGACGTTGCCTAACGATATGATCCCAGCCGCTTGTGCAACCTGCACGCCCGCGTTCTGGGGCTCTGACGATGGCTTACCCGCTCGGTCCAACCCTTTCCTCCTCAACGACGCGTTGATTCGTTTGGCATACTCCCTCGCACGCAACAAGATAGATTCGGGCCATTCTACCGCGATTGTACCGAGATCACAAACCTCGTATCGGGTGGAGAAACGAGGGGGTTCACCAGACCAACATGGTTGATGTGATTCGGCTCTGGACGTCATTTGCCCGCAGGGATGAATCGTGGTAGAATAATGTGCGTATGAGCGGGCGGGGAGCATATCGGCCCCCACCTGTGCTTAGTTTGAGGAGGAAAGAGTGCCGTTAAGCAAGAACGAAAAAGAAGTGATCTTCCAAGAGTACGGTCGTGCACCTAACGATACCGGCTCTCCGGAGGTCCAGATCGCAATGCTGACTAACCGTATCAATCAACTGACTGAGCATCTTAAGGCCCATAGGCATGATGAGCATTCGCGACGTGGTCTGATCAAGATGGTCGGACAACGGCGGCGCCATCTGACCTATCTGAACCGCAAAGCCCCTGAACGTTACCAGGAGATCATCCAGCGGTTGGGGTTGCGCAGGTAATCCGTTGCTAGAACCGGGCCGCAGGGCCAGCCAAACTGTTTTGAGCGATCTGAGCGAGTAGGTGGGCAGCAAGCTTACCCATCTACTCGTTTGGCGTATCTGTAGATCGAATCATCTATTTGAAAAAGGTCAGCGCAGGTCTAGGAATTGGAGGGTGTCCCGTAGTATATGATCGAGCACTACGGGGCACCCTCCAGTCCCTGACCCTCGCGACTGACCTCACACACGGAGGTGTAAGAAATGAATAATCACAAGTTTACCGCCCAGTTGGGTAACGAGGTCATCACTATCGAGACCGGGAAACTGGCCCAACAAGCAGGTGGTGCAATCACGATTCGCTGTGGCGACACGGTGCTACTCGTCGCGGCGACTATGTCACAAAACGTTCGGGAAGGAATCGACTTTTTCCCGCTCACCGTGGACTTTGAGGAGCGGCTTTACGCAGCGGGGCGCATCCCAGGGTCCTTTTTCCGTCGAGAGGGTCGTCCGACCGAATCGGCCACTCTCACCGCCCGACTGACTGACCGCCCCATGCGCCCTCTCTTTCCCAAAGGCATGCGCAACGAGGTGCAGATCATCATCACCCCCCTCTCTCAAGATGAGGAACACCAAACTGACATCCTCTCGATCATCGGTGCATCTGCGGCGCTCACAATCTCTGACATCCCCTTTGGTGGTCCAGTAGGAGCCATACGGGTAGGCTACATAGACGGACAGATTGTAATCAATCCAACCATCCCCCAGATGGAACAGAGCACCCTCGACCTGCGCCTGGCCGGCACGGCGGACGCCCTTATGATGGTCGAAGCGGGGGCAAACGAGGTCGGTGAGGATGTGATGATCAAGGCCTTCCGCCTCGGTCACGAGGCGATACAAGACGCGATTCGCGTGCAGGGCGAAATGAGGGAGGCAGTCGGCAAGCCCAAGAGGGACTATGTGCGTCGCACGACACCAGAAGAGCTACAGGAAAAAGTTCGCCAGCAGGTTGGCGAACGTATGCCAGAGGCGATTTACGGCGCTACAAACAAAACAGAGCTCTTGGGGCATCTGAAGGCCCTTTTGGATGAGGTGAATGAGAGTCTGGGTGAAGAGTGGGACGCGAACGCGATCAAAACCGCCTTCAATGACCTCGAGCAAGAGATCATCCGCCGGCGCACCATTGAGGAAGGGGTCCGCGCCGACGGCAGGGATCCGACGACAATTCGCCCTCTGTCAGCCGAAGTAGGATTGCTGCCGCGTACCCACGGCTCGGGCCTCTTTTCTCGAGGCGAAACACAGGTGCTATCCGTCGCCACGCTGGGCACCCCGCGGGAAGAGCAAATGCTGGACGACCTCTCCCCCGAGGAGACCAAGCGGTATATGCACCACTACAACTTTACGCCCTTTTCGACCGGGGAAACGAGACGGATCGGCAGTCCGAGACGCCGCGAGATTGGCCATGGCGCCCTGGCCGAGCGGGCATTGCTCCCGGTGATCCCTGACAACGGCATATTCCCCTATACTTTGCGAGTCGTCAGCGAGGTGCTCAGTTCCAACGGATCGACCTCGATGGCTAGCGTATGCGGAAGCACACTGGCGCTTATGGACGCCGGAGTGCCCATCAAGGCACCAGTGGCAGGTATCGCTATGGGCTTGATGTCGGAGAACGGGCGTTACCAGGTTTTGACCGACATTCTGGGACTGGAGGACCATATCGGCGATATGGACTTTAAGGTCGCGGGGACGCGCGAAGGCATCACCGCCCTCCAGATGGATATCAAGATCGCCGGTCTCGCCTACGAAATCCTGACCCAGGCTCTAGAGCAGGCCCGTCAAGCCCGTATGCAGATCCTTGACGTGATCGAAGCCACTATGCCAGCGCCGCGGGAAGACCTCTCCCCCTTCGCGCCCCGGATGACCGTGATCCAAGTAGATCCTGACAAGCTCGGGGCAGTCATCGGCTCGGGTGGCAAGACGGTGCGGGCACTCCAGGAAGAATGTGACGTGCGCATTGACATCGAGGACGATGGCACCATTTACATCGCCTCAACCAGCGGTCCAGCCGCCGAGAAGGCCCAGCGCATGATCGAGGCCCTGACCGAGGAAGCCGAGTTGGGCCGCATCTACACCGGGCGCGTAGTGCGCATCACAGACTTTGGCGCATTTGTAGAGATTCTGCCCGGAACTGACGGACTGGTACACATCTCCCAGTTGGCCGACTACCGGGTCAATACGGTCAAGGATGTGGCAGAGGTCGGTGACGAGATCATGGTGATGGTGACCGGCATTGACGCTGACGGCAAGATTCGCCTCTCGCGTCGAGCTGTTCTAGAGGGCTGGACGCTGGAGCAAGCGCAGGAAGCGGATAGACCAAGCGGCGGGCGAAGCAACCGAGGCCGTCGCCCACCTCGACGAAGCTGAGCGGATTTGAAGAAATGAGCACAGACGGGACCTTTACGGAAGACACCGTCCAAGAGTTCGAACCAGAAATCGAACAGCCTATTCTCTATCCTAGACGCCCGGTGCTGCGGTGGGTATTGCGGGCACTGCGGGAATTGGCTGAGACGGTGATTCCCGCAGTCATCATTGCCCTGGTCATCAACTTGTACCTGGCTCAGGCCACCCAGGTGCTGGGCCAGAGTATGGAACCGAACCTCCATACGGAACAGCGGGTAGTGGTGGAAAAGGTGACGTATCGGCTCGTTCACGGCCCAAGACGCGGCGACATCGTCGTCATCGATACGCCGGACCAGACTGAGATGCTGATCAAGCGTGTCATCGGGCTGCCAGGGGAGTCCATCAGTGTACATCAGGGAACGGTCTACATCAATGGTGAAGAACTAGAAGAACCGTGGACAGTCAATCAAGGTGGATCCGACTATGGTCCCAAGACCACCCCGCCACTGCACGTTTTTGTGCTTGGGGACAACCGGGGGGCCTCAAACGATTCGCGCAGTTTTGGGCCCGTGCTGATCGAGGACATTGTGGGACGTGCGTGGTTTTCCTACTGGCCCTTTGAGTACGTTGGCATGATTGAGTAGGACCAGAACAAACACCTCTTGCCTTTTACACGTTGCAGGCCGGGCCTAGTGCCCGGCCTGTTGTGCTTTCCCTGTCCCATCGTCGACGAGCACCTCGACTCTCCCTCCCTGTGTGGCAAGTTCCAGAGCGGAATCCTCGGTGCCGACCAGCGCGCCGGTCAGACGCGCCGCCTGCTCTGGCAACACGACAACAACAGACGCCCGCCTAATGCCGTCTCCCTCGACCACTCCCTCACCCAGGATGACGTCGCCGACCTGCAGATCGGAGATGGGAGCTCCTTACAAATCGATTAATTTCTTGACAGGTCCCTTCTTTATCCTATAATGCGGCCTACTTGGCACATCATATGGAGAAAGACAAAATGAGACTGCGGCAGCCAACTATCGTGCTGGTTGTTATACTTTTGGCCCTATCGCTCACGACCGCGTGCAGACGCACAGAATCTCCCACATCGACAAAGCCAACAGCCACGGAATCAAGGGCAGTGCCTGAACAACCGACACAGGTGTACGATGAGCCGACCGCCACGAGCGAGATGCCGACAGCCCAACCAACCCCAACGATTGGCCCTGTGGACTATGATGTAGCGCTGTATGGCAATCTAGAGACTCTAGATCCGAGCGGTCAGATGATTATCTACTGGCACCAGCTCGCAGACACCGACGAGGAGCTTATGCTCGGCATGATCGATGAGTTCAACCGGACCAACGAATGGAGAATCACCGTGTTGGCCGAATCTCTGGAAAGCACCGATGATCTTCACCAGAGGATTATGGACGGTTTACCAGAAAACCAACTGCCCACTATGGCTGCTACCTATCAGGACAGAGCTGCTATCTACGCGGCACGGGGCGCTTTGATCCCACTTGACCCCTACGTGGAGAGCCCCAGTTGGGGTTACTCAGATACGGAACTGGATGACTTTTTCCCTGTCTCACTCGCGGCCGACATACTACCACAGTTCGGAGCTCGCTATGGTTGGCCTATCGGCAAGTCCATGGAAGTAATGTACTATAACAAGGATTGGTTGGCCAAACTAGGCTATGCCAACCCGCCCGCGACTTTTGAAGAGTTCGCAGCAGCGGCCTGTGCCGCTGCTGCGCAACCGTTCTCGAACAATCTGGATGTAGCGCCATCCTACGGATACGTATACAGAGCGAACGCTCCCAGTCTCGCGCCATTCATCATCAGCCGTGGTGGCAACCTGACCAACAAAGACGGTAGCGGCTACACCTTCAATGGCCCGGCAGGCCTGGAGGCCCTGAGCTTGTGGCAGGATCTGGTGGCACAGGGCTGCGCTGGGGAGCAGACCGATATTCGCGGAGGCGATGACTTTGGCGCTGGCCGCACGCTCTTTGCCACTGACTCTATCCGGAAACTACGGAACTATAGTCGTGCGGTGAACGAGGGCGCGGCCTTTGCTTGGAGCATCGCCCCGCTACCCCATACCACTGCCGGCCCGCGGATGACAATCTATGGGGCTAGCCAGTCCATCTTCCGCACTACACCGGAAGCACAACTGGCTGCTTGGCTGTTCATCAAATGGATGAACGAGCCCGAGCAACAAGCTGTATGGGTCAAGGGGACAGGTTTTCTGCCCACCCGGCAGTCGACGGCCGACCTGTTGGCTGACTACTTTGCCAGGCACCCTTCCTATGAGGCTGCCTTTACACTTTTGTCAGCGGATTATGGTATCGAACCACCTGTGGCCGGGTACGACCAATGCCGACCGATCATTGAGGAGATGCTAAGCGTCGTCCTAAAGGGCGGGGATGTCCAATCACAGCTCGATATGGCAGTCGAGCTTTGTAACGAGTATCTGGAACAAGCCGCGCCTTGAGGTCCATGGCCAGACAGAGAATCCCCGGCGCAGCCGAACGAGAACGCGGGTGACCAGTGCTGTGGGCCGACAAGCCAGCCCTTCGGCTATCACAGAAACTCTTTCAGATGGTGCTCCACTGCGTAGGCGGCTGCCTCAGCGCGGTTAGTCAAGTTCAGCTTTTTCAAGATGCTGCTGACATAGTTGCGCACCGTACCCTCACCCAGGAAAAGGACTCCGGCGATTTCACGATTCGTCTTTCCCTCGGCCACTTGAGCCAACACCCGCAATTCCTGGTCGGTGAGAGTGGCGAATGCTTCCTCGTGCTCCTTGCGCGCTGCCTCCCGCACGCGAGCAAAGACTCGCTGGGTGAGCGCAGGATCAAGAAGGGCCTCTCCCCTTCCCACCGCCTCTACGGCCCGGATCAAATCATCGCTGCCGATCTGTTTGAGAACATAGCCACACGCCCCAGCAGCGATCGCATCAAAGAGCATTTCATCCTCGGCATACGAGGTGAGCATGATTACCTTTACATCAGGTGCCTGCTCAGCGATTTTCCGGCAGGCATCGATACCACTGCCCCCGAGAAGCCGGATATCCATGACGACCACGTCTGGACGAAGAAGCATGGTCTTTTGCACAGCTTCCCTGACCGTAGCCGCTTCATCAATGACCGTAAAGTCAGGGTGACGGTCCAAGAGCGTGCGCAAGCCAAGTCGCACTACCTCGTGATCATCTACAATAATAATCTTGAGCATCAGACAATCTGTTCCGCTTGGCGTCAATAGGGCACTGTGACAATCAGGGTCACGCCCTCACCGGGTGCTGTGTGCATTTCCAACTCGCCATCAAGCAGCCGCGTCCGTTCGCGGATATTCCGTAGTCCCTGTCCCTTCCCATCAATGGGCAGCGCCGGAAGGCCGACGCCATCGTCAGAAACCAGAAGCCGCAGATCCCTTGCATCAAGGCGCAAATGCACCTCAACGCGCCGGGCCTGTGCGTGTCTGGCAGCATTGGTCAAGGCTTCGCGCACGATCTGAAAGATGTGCTGCCGCCTCTCAGCCCCCAGCATTCTCACGCCCTCACCCTCCACGATGAGCTTGGTCTCCAACAGCGTGTTGATGCGAAAATCCTTGAGCAGCTTGCGCAGACCTGTCTCCAGGTCATCATCAGGCATCTCGCCCCGCAGATCAAAGATATAGCGCCGGATGTCCTGAATGGTGCGATTCAGACTCTCGATCGCCCGCGTCAGTTGGGCGCGTGCCGCCTCCGGTTCGGTGGCAATGCTGTACCTGGCGCCTTCCAGCATAAGGCCCGCCGCGTAGATGGACTGGATAGTGCCGTCGTGCAACTCTCGCCCAATACGCTCCCGCTCACGATCCAGGGCCTGTATTCGCTCCACGCTCTCTAACCACATCTCAACCTGGGTGGAAACCATCCCCAGTACACGTCCGAACCCATAGGTCATCGCGATTCCACACAAACCTCGAAACAGCGAGACCGGAATCCCCGTTAGGTGGAGGAACATCTCCTGGTTGAGCCAGTTGACAGGAAAGAACCGAGCCTCCGGCCCGATCATTCCCCCAAACAGGGCAAAGAACCCCAGACCAAGCCCAGCGATGCGCAGGCGCACTTTGACCAATGGGAGCAACTCGCGTCCAATGCTCCGATACGTCTCACGACGCAAGCCCCAAGCCCCTAACAACCCGCCTGGCAATACTAGTAGATACCGCGCTGCAATCTCGCCAGTGAGCAATCCTTGCTCTAGCGGCAGGCCGCTCAAGCGAACAACCGTGAGACCTATGAGCCACACGACAACAAGCCCACCGGCGAGCGCCGCCTGGACCCACCACTTCCCTCCCATCGGAATCAGGGTGTGTAGACCAAAAGCCAACAGGTAAGCGTAGCCGACCCCCATCAGGATCGCCCGCAACCAGTGAGCCGCAACGCTTGAATCCACAAGCCACGCCGGGCTCCAGGCCAACAGCGCCTCGCAAAACCCAAAGATCGCCAGGGACGTCAGGCCCTGTGAGATCTCTAGTCGTGCCGCACGATGGGCTAGAAACACAATCGATAGACCCAACGCAAAAAACGCCTGCCCATGTACAAGCGTCAACAACGACTGATTGGCAGCGAGTATCTCCCGCAGCCCTGGCATCCGACAATCCCACCTTTCTTCTGATATTCTTCTACTTAATTATACCAGCGATACCTTCTCCAGGCAAGACGCCGGAGGCCCAGCCCAAAAAGAGCGCCACAAGCAGAGGCAAACGTTCCACTCCCTGCGAAGCGCGCGCGGAAGAGCGAAAACAGGGACGGGCGCCCAGTCCAAACCGAGTGCCCGACATATGCCTGATGACGTGCTGGATGCTACGACACCAGAGACATCTCGTAGGTCCGGTATACCTTGTATCGCTCCCCGCCCATATGCCGGGCCAGCAGATTGCTCATCACGTTGTGCTCAGCGACAAGCGACATGTCGACCCACGAATACCCCTTGCGCAGAAGCTCTCTCAGCGTCTCCAGATACAACAGCGCATCTAGTCCGCGCAAGCGATGCCCTTCCAGCACGGCCACCAGTTTGAAGGTGGCCACGTCTATGCGGCGTGCAGCCCACCACAACCACAGCCAGCCCAGCGGAAAGAGAGACCCATTGGCACGCCCAAGGGCTTGGTTGACATCCGGTGCCGCCGCCGAGAACCCGACCGGCTGACCGTCCAGCTCGGCAAACAGGATCAGGTCAGGATCGACGAACTGACGTAACTCGTCGGTGAAGCGTGTGAACTCTTGTTCATCCATGGGCACGTGGTTACGCATATGCCCCATCGCCACGTTAACCAGATGCATCACCCGCCCCACCTCTGCGTCCCAATCCTCAATTCGAGCAGCCCTGATTCGAACATCGGTCCTCCGGCGCACTGTCTCAGCCACACGTATGACCTTTGGCGGCAGGTTGCCAGCATCCCCGTCAAAACGAGCCAGGTCCATCCGATAGGCGTAGGCATCCCGGTACTTGACCAGACCATACCGCTCCAAGAGGCCGGCATAGTAGAGCGGGCTGTGGCCACACATCAGCACCGGAGCATAGTCCACACCCTCGATGAGCACACCGGGCGAGTCATCCATCGAAAAGTAGAATGGGCCACGAAGGGTCTCCATCCCTGACGCGCGAGCCCAGTCAACTACGGCGTCGAGCAGTGGCCTGGCGACCTCGTAATCATCAAAGGTCTCAAAGAAACCAAAACCCGCTGCTTTCTCGCACAGCGCCTCGTTCGAACGGTGATTGATCCAGCCGGCGATACGGCCCACATCCTGCCCATCGCGCTGAGCCAGGAACAGAGCGGCCTCCCCATAGCGGAAGAACGGCCCTCGCTGCGGGTCCAATTGACGGAGCTGGCTACGCACAAGCGGGGGTATCCAGAGGGGATCGTTTCTTCCCTTGGCGCGGTAAACCTGCCACGGGAAGCGCGCAAAGCGCTCTCGTTCCCGCTGATCGCGCACCGGTACGATCCTAACCGGCGACACAACAACGTCCATTGCACTCACACCTATAACTCACGCTCATAGATCCGGTGCGTCTTGTACCAATCTGCCCCCAAGGTCTCTGCCTCGCGCTTCATCCTTGTGTTCTGTTCATTGATCTGCACAACGTCAATATGCTGGAAACCATATTCCTGAATGATCTTATGCATCTCACAGAACATGATCGCATCTATCCCCAGCCCTTGGTACTGGGGAAGAGTCCCTCCGCCATTCATGTTGATCCATCGGGTTCGCCGCGACTCGAGCAAAAGATGAGCCCAACCGAGGGGATAAAGCCTCCCCCTGCAACGTTGCAACGCTGCCGAAACGTCCGGGAAGCCCAAGCCAAAGCCAACGATCTCCTCCCCCTTGACGACAGCGATGATCAACTCCGGCCGGGTCATATCAATGAGTCGCTGGGCGATTCTCTCCGCATCGCGACCCGCAATGGGCACAAACTCACGGTTCTCGGCAAAGGCGGCATTGTAAGCATCGACCAGCTTGGGAGCGATCGCCCGCAGTTCATCCTTGCTGCGAAAACGGAGCACTCGGAACCCACGCCGTTCTTTCACCTTCTCCACGATGCGGCGAATCCGCTCCTCCACCGGAAAGTTCCCCGGTAGATATGCGGAGTAGTAATCGGTCTGCTTGCGAAAGCCCGAATCCTTGATAAAACCATCATAGTAAGCATAGTTGTACGGGATGCCCATCGCCGGACGATGCTCAAAGCCCTTGACCAGGATGCCCAAACCATCACCAGCCAAAAACCCATCCGCACCGCTAATAGTCTCCAGCCCACGGTTTCGCGCCCACTCGAAGGCAGAAGCAAAAAGCGCGCGAGCGGCCTCGATATCCTCCACAGTCTCGATCATGTAGAAAAAAGCGCCACTCCGATCTCTATGGGCGTTACGCTTTCGCGGTTCGAGGACGGCGATACGGCCGGTCACCTCGCCAGCTTGAAGAGCCAGAAAAAAGTCGGCATCCGAGTGGCTATAGAAGGGATGTCGATCCCGATCCAGTTGTTTGCGCACGCTAGAGACCACCGGCGGAACCCACTGAGGACAATCTCGGTACAGGCGAAACGGAAACTGGATAAACTGCTCCACGTCTCGTGGATCAGCAGTATCTATTTTGTGAATCTCCACCATGTCTCTGCCCTCCTCAGGGTGAAGTGACGAAGAAACTGGTCGCCAGGATCCCTGGTCCGCCGTGTACGACGATGGCAGGAGGGAGCTCATAGATAGGCACATCCGGCAGTCCCAACTTGGCACTGAACTCTGTCGCCAGGGAACGGGCTTGCGCCTCTGCATCGGCGTGCATCACGCACAGGTGAGCCTCAGCGTCAGCAGGGCATTCACTCAGCACCAATTCTCGCAAGCGGGCCAATGCCCGTCTAGCCGTCCGCTGTTGCTCAAGGGGCTCCACCCGACCTTGTCGGAGCGTGAGAATGGGTTTGACCTGCAACAAGCTCCCAAGCAGCGTTCTCGCTCCCCCAATACGGCCTCCCCTGTGCAGATACTCTAGCGTGTCCACGACAAAGTACACCCTCTGGCGGGCCATCAAATCCTGCACTCGCGCGATAATGGTATCTGCGTCCACACCCTCCCGCGCCCACTGGGCTGCCAGCAGGACCATCGTCGCCAACGGTCCAGCGACGGTGCGGGTATCCACTATCCTGATGTCGGCATCGGGAAAGTCGCGCGCTGCAACGGTGGCAGCCCGGACGGTGCCACTCAGATCAGCCGAGGGATGCAAACAGATGATCGGATCGCCTTCCCCTGTCAGTCGCTCAAAGATAGGATGATACAGGGCTGGAGGAGGTGCAGCGGTCTTGGGCAGCACAGGAGCTGCACGCAGCTTTCCCAAAAACGTGCGCGTGTCCAGCTCCACGTCATCCCGGTAAGAGTCTTTCCCAAAGATGATGATCTGGGGCAAGATTGGGATATCATATTCCTCGCCCAACTCAAGGGGGAGACCAGAGGTGGTATCAGTGACAATTCTGACCATTAGGACCGTCTTGCTGTAGGGAATCGGTGCAGCAAATGAGCGACCTGCCGTCGATAATCTCAACACCCACTTGATAAAAAAGATGCGCCCGGTTCGACGTCCGGACGCCTCCCTTGGTGATCTATCGCTCCAGCAGTATGGTCACTGGGCCGTCGTTGTGAATCTCGACCAGCATATGTGCGCCAAAAACACCTGTCTCTACGTGGATTCCGTGATCCCGCAAGACCTCGGCGAAGCGATCAACCAGCGGCCCGGCCACTTTGGGCGGCGCAGCATCGGTAAAACCAGGGCGACGCCCCTTGCGAGCATCGGCGTAGAGCGTAAACTGAGAGACTACCAGGGCCTGACCATCTACCTCAAGCAACCCTGCGTTGATCTTGCCCTCAGCATCCTCAAAGATACGCAGTCCTGCGGTTTTCCGGGCTAGCCATTCAGCTTGATCCCCCGTGTCATCGTGGGTCACACCTACCAAAACGACCACACCGCGGCCAATGGCACCGACAACACTGCCATCGACACTCACAGAAGCACGACTAACACGTTGTACGACCGCCCGCATCTCCGACTCCCTGGGCCATCCACGCCGCCCTGCAGAGGAACAACACCGCCCACGCTGGCGCTGATAGACGCCAGCCGTATCATGGATCGCGGCTACGGAAGGCCTACGGCGGCTTTGGCCTCAGCGATCGTCTCGGCAGCGATGGTGCCGGCCCGGCGAGCGCCATCGGCGAGTATGTCCCACACGCGATCAGGATCTGCAGCCAGCGCCGCCCGCCGCTCGCGGAAGGGAGCAAAGTAATCACTCAGGTTCTTGGAGAACATACGCTTGCACTGGACACAACCGATTTTGGCAGCCCGACAGTCCTCCTCGATCTGCCCCACCTGATCGGCAGAAAAGAACCCGTGCAAGGTGAAAACGTTGCAAACCTCGGGGTGACCCGGGTCACTGCGGTACTGGCGCGACGGGTCGGTGACCATCTGCATCACACGCCGCTCAATCTCGTCGGGCGACGCAGAGATTTCGATGTGGTTATCCAGTGACTTGCTCATCTTCTGTTCGCCATCCAACCCCAATACCTTGGTGAACTCGGTGTGCTTGGCCTGCGGTTCGATCAACACGTCGCCAAAGTGGCGATTGAAGCGGCGCACAATCTCCCGCGTGAATTCCAGGTGAGGGGCCTGGTCCACACCCACAGGCACCGTATCTGCCTTGTACATCGTGATATCGGCTGCCATCAACACAGGGTAGCCCACCAGGCCATAGTTTACGTTATCCGGCTGCTGACGCACCTTCTCCTTGAATGTGGGCAGCCGAGTCAACCAGCCCAGAGGGGTCACCATAGAGAGCAAAAGATGCAGTTCGACCACCTGAGGGACGTGAGATTGGACAAAGACAATCGTACCCTCGTCTGGATCCATTCCCGCAGCCAGCCAATCCAGAACCATATCGCGGGTCCAATCATGCAACTTGTCAGTGTCCTTGAGCGTGGTGAGCGCGTGCAGATCCACGACGCAGTAGACGCAATCATAGTCCGCTTGCAGAGCCACATAATTGCGGATCGCGCCTAGGTAATTGCCAAGATGCTGGCGGCCAGTGGGCCGGGCGCCAGAAAAAACGCGGCCCTTCTTCGCCTGTGTGCTCATTGTGTCAGATACTCCTCCAACAATAGTGTGTTGTGTAGTGTACCACAGGAGCAGCAGAGGGGCAAGCAAAAACGGTCAAATGGGCAGCGCCCAACTCGTGTATGCAGATGGTGGTCTATTGGGCCACCACAACGGCGATGGCATTTTCCCGTGTGTGTGACAGGCTGACCGCCCACTCGGTGAGCTCAAGCGTCTCAGCCAACTTGGCAGCGCGCCCATAAAGACGAATGAGCGGTTTGCCCCGCCTGTCCCCGATCACCTCTGCTTCCTGCCAACCTATCCCATCACGGGACATCATTCGCATGCCGACGCCCAATGCCTTGGAGACGGCCTCTTTGGCTGCAAAGCGGGCTGCCAATTCCGGCGTCCGGCCCCGGCAATAGACAATCTCGGCCGGAGTGAACACGCGCTCCAGGAAACGAGCGCCGTGACGCGCCAGTGCCCGTTCAACGCGAATTACTTCGAGCAGGTCAACGCCGACTACCATTGGGACACAACCCTAGCTTCCCAGACCCGAGCCATCAACCCCGGACTGGTTCCCGGCAGGTGGTCCAGCAATGGCTAGGGCATAATTTTCGGGATCAAGCCACCGCTGTGCGACCGCCCGGATGCACTCAGCGTCAATTTCACCAATGAGGTCTCTGTACCGCTGGAGGTAATCCAATCCCAAGCCGTATCGCTCCATACTGATGATGGACCGCGCCACTCCCTCGTTCGTCTCCAGCCGAAGAGGAAGGCTACCCGTGATGAACGCCTTGTTATCCGCCAATTCCTCCTCGTCGACCAACTCCTCACAGATGCGACGAACCTCTGCCCGAATCGAATCAATGGCCTGCTCGATGCTAGCCGGGTTCACCCCAGCGATGATCCGCCAGGGACCACGGTCAGGCCCACCGTCCACACGACTGTATGAGTAGTAGGCCAATCCCTGCTCCTCACGGACATTCTCTCCCAGACGCCCCATCAGGCCAAAGACGCCCAGGATAGTGTTACACACGACAGCGTCCAGAAAATCGGGTGAAGACCGAGGAGGACCGGGATATCCCAAGATGATGTCCGACTGGGTCTTGCCAGGGATTGGGACGACACGCTCACGAACCTCGGTGATTCGGGAGACCTCAGGAAGTGGTGCACGCGCGTATCCTCGGCCCTGCCAGTCACCGAAGGTGTTCTCGATCCGTGCCAGTGCGTCGGCGGTCTCTATCGCGCCCACGATCACAATGACCATCCCCTGAGAGCCATAACCACCAGCGTAGAATTCGGCCAAATCATCCCGGCTCAGCGCATTGATCGTCTCGGTATAGCCAGTGAGGCTACGGGCGTAGGGATGGGCTGCCGGGTACGCCAGTTCATTGAATGCCAGGCTGGCCATTCGGCGAGTGTCGTGGACCCGCTCTTCCAGAGCAGTGAGGATTTCTCCCCGCAGTCTCTCGATCTCCTCATCCGGAAAAGCCGCATGGCGCACCACATCGGCCAAGATACCAAGTGTCAGCGGCAAGTCCTCAACCAGGCTCTTGGCGCCGAAACCCGTAGTAAAGGTGCCCCCACTGACACTGGCACTGGCACCAACCGACTCCAATTCCTCATAGATCTGCTCAAACGACCGGTTGGTCGTACCGCGCATCAGTCCACTGGCGGTGAAAGCTGACAGCCCTGCCCGCTCCGCTCCTTCGTCGTAGGCGCCCACCCGCAGATATCCATTCATAACCACCGAGGGGCTATTGTGGTTCTCACGCACGAGCACGACAATGCCATTCGGCAACTCACAGCGTGTGATGTCGTCAGGTCCAGGGATAGCCATTACTCTCCTCTCACAATCTCAATATCGAGTGCTTCATCGCTGATCCGCGCAGCCCTACACTATTGACTTGTTCAAAAACAACTCCGTGCTTCTACGGCTGTCTTGCGTCTGATTCCTGTGCCAAAGTGAAGTTATTAATGAACAAGGGCTATGCTTGCTTGGGCACGTAACGCCCAACAGTGCGGTTGGACGGCTTGAGATACTGTTGTGCCGCACGTTGCACATCGTCGACGGTGACCGTGCTGAGCTTGGCGATATAGTTCTCGAACCAAGTGTGGTCGGCAAATACCTCACTAAAGCCCATCCAGAGTGCCTGACCAGTGACCGATTCGCTAGAGTAAGCGAACTGCGCCTTGGTCTGCTTGATCGCTTTGAGCAGCTCCTCCTGTGTGATCGGCTCATCGGCTATTCGCGTCAACTCCACATCGAGCGCCTCCTCTATCTCAGCCGGCGTATGCCCGGTGCGCACCACAGACGAAAAACTATAAACAAAGGGATCGATCGTCGGAAGCAAAGAGCCTGATATGTCAGTCGCCAGTTCGGACACCACCAGCGCTTTGTAAAGACGGCTGCTCTTGTTGGTGGTGCCGCCGCCAAAGATCGCCAAGCCGCTGGCTCCGGTCAGAATGGCGTCCAACACGGTCAGGGCGAAGAAATCGGGGTGGTGGACAGGAGGAGCCCGGAAAACCACGTGAAAGTAGGCGACGTTCCCATCCCCCTCATAAGTCACCCGCCGTTCCCCCTTCTGGGGAGGTTCGACAGCCGTCATCGGAGGAATATCCGGTCCACTGGCGATTCCACCGAAATGTCGCTCCACCAGACCAAGCATTTCGTCTGAACAAAAGTCACCCACTGCGACAGCCACCGAGTTGGAGGGGGTGTAGTAGGTGCGATAGTGAGAGAGGAGTTGGTCACGTGTCATGGTCTCTAGATCACACATATGGCCAATGGTCTCAGTGCCGTAGGGATGCACGCGGAAAGCCGCCGCCATCAACTCCTCACTCAGGAGAAACTCTGGGTCGTTCTCCGCTCCCTGTCGCTCGCTGACGATCACGGTGCGCTCGGAGGCAACTTCGTCTGGATCAAAGAGCGCGTTGGCCATACGATCAGCCTCAATCCGCACCTGTAACTCGATACGATCCGCAGGCAGAGTGGCATAGTAAGTGGTGAAATCATACCACGTCATCCCGTTGAACACACCCCCCTCCCGGGAGATCGCCTTGTCCGTCGTTCCTTTGGGAAACGTGGGTGTCCCCTTGAAGAGCATATGCTCCGCCCAATGAGAGATGCCCGTGATCCCCAGGTGCTCATTGCGACTACCTACCCGGTACCAGATCCAGAAACTGGCCACCGGTGCGGTATGCACCTCTTTGATCAAGACGCTCAGACCGTTGGTTAATTGTGTTTTGACTACATCGCTGTACGTACCCATTCTGTCTCCTAATGCTGGCGGCTCCTTCGCAGGCCGCACGAACGCAGATCTAGCTCTTCTCCAGTACAAAGACCACCCAGGCTAACCCTGATTTCGGCCTAGGGTGGGCCGTTGTGCAACCAGTGGTACCAGATCATCACCATCGCCAGTGTGTCGAGCTTGCAGTATTGAAGTAGCAGCCGCCTCCAACGTTCCGGTGACAGTCCATCTGTGCGTCCCCAACCATAGAGCGCCGATTGGTAAGCATACGTAGCACCCGTCCCCTCGGTGATGGCAAAATCTTTTCCCGCAACGGTGAGCGCCGGAAGCGATTCATATGGACCGAGGATCTCGCTGTCCGCCTCTTTCACATATTCGGGCCAGCGTGCTCGCAAACTGGGATCCGTTTTCCAAACGGCGTCCACCACCGCTTTGACAGATGTCTTGCCCTTCATCAGCGGGTGGAAATAGTGCTTCAATGTGAGGGGGTGCATATCCACCAGGCGGCTATCTCCGTCTTGACCCGATCCTACGATGGCTTCAAGCCAACTTCCCAGGCCCGGATTCCGATACTTGTATTCATCCATCTGCTTTAGTATGCGCCGCAGTGTCGTCTTCTCGTGCGTCGCCCAGGTGAACACCGTCCCACCTGTGCCGATATGCTGCATCAGGGATTCAGCAAAATAAAAGTTCGGAAAGTAACTCTCCAGGTCTATCCATTCGGCGTGCTCCAACTCACCGTCCGGCTGGCGTAGCGTATGGCAACTCCATTGAAAAGCAATGTGCTCGTAAGGATGCAGGCCCGACCGGCAGGGCACAGCAAGCACCGACGTCTCAAAGTCGACAAAGTGCAGCGGATACTCATAGGAGCGCAACGTGGCTATCAGTTCATCGCTCATCCACTCTGTGTTGGAGCGGGAGTGCTCAAGTTGAATGATCTGCCGTCTGTTGAGCGCACCAACCCGGCCGTCTTTTGTGACGAGCCGCTCCCGAGGAATGTCGAACAGACTGGCCTTTCTTTGCTGGACAAGCTCGTTGACGAGAGAACCTCGTCCACCGATGCGGCTAACAGAATACATATCAAAGATGTGCGGCGTTACGTCTGCCAATTCACCCCAGCATTCTTGGAATCCATCACGCCCGTTCTGTTCACTCGCGCGGTATTCACAGTCTTTGCAGTGGGCTGAAATCGATGGTTCGATCCTCCGCAGTTCCGGTACAAGACTGCTCACATACTCCGTTATCCTGGATCGAACGTCGGGTTTCAAATCCTCGACCTCCGCCGTGACATCCACCTTGGTCAGGAAGTGATTTCGGCGCAAATCTCTCACATCACCGACATAGTCCACCGCCATTCGAGTGAAGCCGGACCCGGGATCCTCGTCCCAACCCTCAGGATAGACGAATCTGAATAGAGAGGGCAGCAGATCGATCCCGGTTGATTTGGACCGGTCTGGCATCACCAGAAAGGGACGGATCCGGGCATGGGGGAACATCTCCTGCAAGACACATACCTGAAATGTCACATCCTGGAGGGGCTCCTGCCATTCAGGCCCAACCAGGCGTCCCGCACCCGAAGAGCCATCGCCCGTGGCGCTATTGTAGGACTTGGCTTTTACCTCGATGAGCTCGAACTCGTCCCCACGCTTGACCAGAATATCGACCCGAGCAAGCTTGTGGTTGCTGATAAGCGTAGCCTCGAACAGCACAGCAGTCTGGGTAGCCAAAGCCTCCATCGTCTTTTGTGCGGCAGCCTGGACGTCGCCATAGTGGCCAATGTCCTGCCCTTCAGGGTAAAGAAGCTTGGCGATGCCCTCGATCACATAGCCACTTCTAGCGATCAGATCGAGGAACTCGCCCTCATCTTTCGTCGAGGGATAACCCAGCTTTTTGTAAAAGAGCTTGGTTGGACAGGACTGGGCGACTATAAAGTCAGACTTGGACAGGTAGCCGTGCATATGTTCTTGTCGCGCTCTCGCCTTCCCCTTTTTGTGGTTGACGTGTGTGCTCGCCTGCTGCCAGCGTGCCACAGAGTCGCAGATAGCACCCTGCTCCCCGCGTCTCAGCAGCCACAAGAGAGGCCTGCCGCACACAACACCCGCGGCGGTTGGATAAGGGAATCCCCGTCATCCAAAGCATTCGGAGCATAGAGCTCCATCAGCCTGGATATGACGGGGCAACAGGCGATCGATTAGGAATTGATGTGCTTGATCAACAAGAGCGTGAGCTTGAGGATATTGATCAAGCGCACTCTCTTGCGGATTTTCACGTTGTCGGGATCCATTTCAACGGTGGTCTTTAGATCCCGCATCTTTACGATGATGTTTGAAAACAGCTTCTCGGTTGTCCAGCCAACGTACTGCTTATACTGACTCTGATCACCAACGGTTTCCTGGCTGATCTTGGACCGCTTCAACGAATTGACATCAAAGCCGGATTTTAGAGCTTCCTCCATTTCCTTGGTCTCCAGCTTGGCGATGACCGAGTCGATGGGTAGGTCCGATCGGCCATATGAGAATATCAGCTCGATGTTGCTCTCCAACTCCAAGAGCAGCATGCGCTTCGTGCCCGTGCTTTTCTGTACCAACGAACGTACGGTACCCAGCACCGAATCGATCATTTTGACCAGGTCAGCGAATGTGCCAAGATCAAACATTGGGCTTTCCTCCTATATCGTTAGTCTATGCAACAAACAGAACATACCACACTAGCGATCCCGCCGCCATAGTTCCGCAGGCCAAAGCCTAGCAGAATGAGTCAAGCCCCAATGGTTGTCTTCTATGGAACAAGAAAACCAAGATTCATTGGGCCGGACACAGTGGCCGTATTTTACTCGCTCCGTGCAAGGTGTCAAATGCGCGACTCTATCGCCCTATCCCAGCACAATAGGTCACTTGGACACCCCAGACCCACCCCTTCCCAGCTAGCTCTCCCTACCCTCCCGCCGGCGAAAGATCAACCGCAACGGCGTACCCGGAAAGGGGATCGCATCGCGCAATCGATTCTCCAGATAGCGCTCATAGCTAAAGTGCACCAACTCTGTATCGTTAACATGAAAAACGAACGTCGGTGGATCTACGCCCGGTTGACTGACATAATAGATCTTGAGCCGTTTACCTCGCTTGCTGGGGGGAGCGTGACGCGTTAGCGCATCTTGCACCAGACGGTTGAGCTCCCCAGTGGGAATACGCTGTAAACGAGCCTCGTGCACAGCCAGCGCAGTGGGCACGACCTTGTGCACCCGCTGTCCTGTGAGAGCAGAGATAAAGAGCACAGGCACATAGTCGAGGAAACGCAGGGCATCGCGGACCCATTTGGTATACTCCACGGTGGTATCGGCATCCTTCTCGACCGCATCCCACTTGTTGATCAGCACAACCACGCTGGCCCACTCTTCGAGGATGAAACTGGCTACGTGCGCATCCTGCGCCCTGACCCCCTCCGCACCGTCTATCAGCAACAGAGCCACATCGGCCCGCTGAATGGCCCGGAGTGCTCGCAATACACTGTAGTGTTCCACGCCTTTCCCAACCTTGCCCCGCCGTCGAATGCCCGCCGTGTCAATCAACGTGAGCGGCGTTCCTTCCCACTCCAGGTAGGTGTCAATGGCATCGCGAGTCGTACCGGCAATAGGACTGACAATGGCGCGCTCTTCACCCAGCAGCTTGTTGAGGAGTGATGACTTGCCCACATTTGGGCGTCCAACGATGGCAATCTTGATCCTCTCATCTTCGACCTCCGGCTCGATTGGAGGCAGGGCCTCAACCACATCATCCAGCAGGTCGGCCACTCCGGCGCCGTGCAACGCGGAGATGGGGTATACCACTTCTGGACCCAGGGCATAGAACTCGAGCGCGTCTTCCCGCAAGCGCACGTTATCAGCCTTGTTGGCAGCCAAGAATACCGGGCACCGGGATCGACGCAGGATCTCGGCGACCTCCTCATCACCGGTGGTCAGGCCGCCGGTCGTATCGGTGAGAAAGATGATCGCATCCGCCTCCTGGATGGCCAACTCAGCCTGAGATCGCATCAGAGGAATAAAGGGGGCAGAGTCCTGGGTCAAGACGCGTGCCGGGCCAGGTCGCCTACCTGCAACCACAGTCTCGGGCAATATCTCGATACCGCCAGTATCCACCACACTAAAAACGACACCGTTCCATTCAGCAGAGGCATACAACCGATCACGAGTGGTACCTGGTCGGTCATCCACCACGGCAAGCCGCCGCCCGACGATGCGGTTGAAGAGGGTGGACTTGCCAACATTGGGGCGGCCTACGAGAGCGACAATCGGGTTCCCCATTCAGCCGGTCTCCGCTTCTTCGGTGGGCGTGACAGTTGGTGCAATCCCAATCCTGACCTGAACAGTGGCGGGATTGACACTCTGGGCGGTCACCCCTCTTGGCACCACGATTTGCGGCTCAATCTGGTGCACATCCGCCGGTAGATTGAATACATCTAGCACAATGCGCACGTCGTCCTCCTCAAGCCCCTCCAACAAAGGTAATGGACCACTCAGGATGACCTCAACCGTTTCTGGAGATACGGTGACCGTGAAACCTGGCTGAAGACCCCGGATCTCTGGTGTGATCACCGACGTCAGGCTACTCTGAATAGCCTCAATAGAGACCGTCACCACAGGCTGCTCCTCCATCACGATAGAGACACCTGATGGTATACTCAGCGCAGGTCGTTCAACGACATCTTCCGCTGCACCCTCCACGCTGATGGGCTCAGTCTCAATAAAGCCCGGTAAGCCAGCAATCAAACTGGGAAGGCCAGATGCTGTAACGTTAGGCGGATCGACGGCGATTTCCGTGATCCTATGGCCAAATGCAATCTGTCCCTCCAGCGTAACCTTGACCACCAGAGGCCGATAGAAGACGGAGAGCTCAACAGGGACACGCACGTTGGCTCGTTCGACATCCAGTATCACGTAAGGTACGATATCACCGTCAAGGTCCAGGGGCTGCAATTGGTACTCACCCAACACGTCAGCAGTAGCATCCTGTACAGAGACTCGAACGGACGCCTCGACAACGCGCGATACATAGCTGCTGGGGCCGCTCACCGTCACCTGGGATGGATTGATGGCCGGCGTTCGGTTCAGATAGCCCAGAGTTGGCTCTCCCTCGACTCGCACGCGCACAGGGACGATCTGTTCCACCTCGGACTCTAGCGACAGCGTAGCGCTTTGGGGTTCAAACTGTACGACTCGCGCGGGACCCTTGTTGAGCGTCAACTGGACCGGCAACTCGTGAACCCCCGCACCCAAACCGGTCAAATCAATCTTGGCGTCAAAGTCTTCTATCCCGAGGGAATTCCAGATGGAGGTGGGAGCACGGACCACGACCTCCACTCGTTCGTCAAAGGTCCCCAGGATGATCATCCCGTCGGGTAAGTTGGACAGTGTGACGGGTATATCCTGGGGAAAGCGTCTCTCCAGGGTCGGGTCTCCCTCTTCCACAGACACAATCCAGGCCAACACAGCCAGAATCAGAGCCAGAACAATGACGGGCGAGTTGCTCGTTATCCACCGCAGCGCAGGCCTCATGTTACCCGTTTCGCCTCCTTATCGACTGTCGCAGCCAGGCGCTCCAACGCGGCCACGCCCGTCCAAGCACGGGTTGGAAAAATGCCTGCAACACCGCCTCCAAGCGTTTCCCGTCAAGATTGCGGATCATGCGACCGTTGTGTGCAATAGAGATCGCCCCCCGCTCCTCGGAAACGACGATGGCGATAGCGTCACTCTCCTCAGTGACACCGAGCGCAGCCCGGTGGCGCAGTCCCAATTGCCTGTCCGCGAGAAAGGCCGTAGAGAGGGGAAGTACGCAAGCGGCGGCCAAGACCCGTCCATGCCTGATGATGACAGCTCCATCGTGCAACGTGGTGTGAGGATCAAAGATGCTCCTTAGCAAATCTGGCGTGATGACAGCGTCGAGGATCACGCCGCTATCTGCCAACTCTTGTAGCCCTGTTTCACGTTCCAACACGATGAGAGCACCATGCCGCCTTTCGGCAAGGATCAGACAGGTCTCTACAATCGTAGACAATGCCTGCTCCAGAACAGCACGATCCCCAGTAGAGTGCCCAAACAACGACCCGGCCCTCCCCAGCCGCTCTAGCGCATGGCGCAGTTCCTGCTGGAAAACCACCGGGATGGCCACGAGCAATGCCGGCAGCGCTTTCTGCGTCAACCAGCCAAAAGCACTCAGTTGTATCAGGCCACTCAGGGGCGTGACAACGATAATGAGGATGACCACACCACGCAAGAGGGGAACGGCGCGGGTGCCACGGACGAGGTACAAGATCCAAAAGAGGATACAGGCTACGAGCAAGATGTCAAGGGCATCTACCCAGTCCAGCCGTTGCAGATACCAGAGTAGATCAGCCACTATTCAAACCCTAGGATACCACAAAGAGCACTTGCCACGGCCGCCAAGCTCAGCAATCTCAGATCCTACGCCGCGACGTACTCGATAAGTTGGAGTCACCCGATTAGAGCTGCTCCAGTACCTGCTCGTAGGCCTCGACGTTGGGCGGATTAAGTCTGATGATGACTCGAAGTGTCGCCTTCGCATCCTCGGTAAGCCCAGCTTCTATCTGCAAGTCACCCAGCTTGTCCAAGTGAACCAAGGCCTGATCAACGTTTCCGGTGTCCAGATGTGTCTGAGCCAAGCGGGTGCGCAAGGGAATATCATCAGGTCGCTCGCCGACAGCGTCTTCCAGTATAGCAAAGATACGCTGTGTCTTGCCGCTCTCGCGGTAGACTTCGAGGAGACTATCAAGTTCAGCGATCGCCACTTCGGGTTTTTTGAAACGATAGTAAAGATCCATCAACGTCAGGCGGGCTCGCTCATCCTCTGGAGCCAGTGCGCGGATTTGCTCATACGCCTCGATGGCACGCTTCCAGTCCACGCGTTGCATATCGATGTCGCCGATTTTGTGCAGAATCCGAACCTGCCACCGCTGCCCAGAGGCCCCTCGCGGCGCCAGTTTTAACGCTTCCTGATAGATCTCACGGGCTCGATCCATTTGCGCCAAGTGATAGTGACTGTCAGCCAGGATCAAATAGTGCTCCAATGCACTATCGATCTCTCCGTGACTGATAAGACTGTCAATCAGTTTGGTCCGCACCTTGGTGTCCATCGGGGCAAGACGCAGGGCTTGTTGGTAGGTCGACATCGACGGACGAACGTGACCTCGCATCTGATAGGTATCGGCGATGACGACCAGTTTGGACACTGCGTCCTCGACCTTGCCCATACCCACCAGCACTTGGGCCATCTGTCGATGGATAGGTAGGTAGCCGGGAGCGCGACCCAGGGCATAGTAGCATTCCTCCAGCGCAGAATAGAACATGCCTCGCTTGGCATACTCCTGCGCCAAGGACACAGACTCCAAAATGCGCTCCGAGCCTGGCATAACAAAGATCTCAGCCAGGCTCAAGGTCGGTCCGTCTTGCGCCAACACATCGAGCCGTTGGCGTGCCTGAACAACCTTGTCTTCCCAACCCTTGTCACTGAGCAATTCAACTAGGGCGTTGGTGAACTCTGATGCCTGCTCCCGCTCCCCTTTGGCGATATAGGTGTCAGCCAGGCTCTCATAGAGCTGAATCAAATCGTCGGCTTGTTCACGCTGGACTGTAGCCAGGTCAACGATCTTGACCACCTCAACAAAATGCTCGAGGGCCTCGTCAACCCGCCCTCGGGCGCGATAGCATTCACCTAGTGCAAAATGGCTTCCTAGCGTATACTCGGGATGAGGCAGCGTTTTCTCAAACTGAGAGACGGCTTCATCAAGACGCAATTGCTCTTGATAGAGCAAGCCCAGGTTAAAACTCACGGCAGGTCTCTCTGCACCAGCCTCGATCACCTTCTCATAGGCCTGAATCGCTTCGTCCACCTTTCCCCTAGTTTGGAAATCGATAGCCTTCCCGATCAGCGCGTCGGTCTCGGCCTTGGTCAGTTGAGCTGCCCGCCCCAACCCGGTTGCCACCTCGTCCTGAAAAAAACTCTCCGCCAGATCAGCGAGCGCCTTCTGGCGAGCAATGTCGATGGGAGTGCCACGTTCCCCGGAATCCCTTGCCTCCTGCGCCGTCTCAAAATCCAGCATGCTGGTATCCATCGAATCCTCGATGCCAGAGAAGAGATCAAATCCCTCCGATGCCGATGCCGGCTGCTCCGGCTGCGCGGTCGTCTCCTCTGGCTCTGTGGTGATCTCCTCTCCACGCTGCAGCCTCTCGAGAGTGAGGGTCACCTCGGCATCCTCTGGAGCCAACTTGAGAGCATGCTGACAAATCCGGATCGCATAGTCATTCTGACCTTGAGCATTGTAGATGCGCGCCAGTGTCAAACACTCACCCACTGCCTCGCGCGCCTGGCCCTGGCGCTGATAATGCTGAAGGAGCTTTACGTGGGCCTCCACGCTATCAGGCCAGACAGAAACAGCGTCGTGCCACCGCTCCAGTGCGAGATGGGAGGCCTGCTTCTGGCTCAGATACCGTTCAGCCGAAGCCACGTAGGCTTGGGCGGCCGCTTGACCCTGGCCCAGTGCCTCTTGTATCTGACCAATGCGCTCATACAACATAGGATCATCTGGCACACGCTCAACGGCCCGCTGGTAAGCGCCCAAAGCAGCTTCCCACTGGCTCGCACTGAAATACGCCGATGCCAGACTGGTTAGTGCGTCGGCATCCGTGGGAAACTCACCCAACGCACTCTGGTAGGCTGTGATGGCCTGCTGCCAGTCCTTCTTCCAAGCGGCCTCGGCCCCCTCACGCATTGCCTCTTCGAATATCTTGCGATTTCCTGCCATGATACAGCCTTTTTGCTGGAGATGGGCCTTCCGACCCCAATTGCCTGCTTCAGTTCACTCTAGATGTCGCGCGCTAGCAGTTGAGCCAAGATCGCCTTTTGTGCGTGCATACGATTCTCAGCCTGATCCCACAACACCGAATGAGGGCCATCGCAGACACCATCCGTGATCTCGTGCCCTCGATGGGCTGGCAGACAATGCATAGCGATGACATCCGGCTTGGCCTCTGCCAGCAGTGTCTCGTTAACCTGGTACGGCATAAACAAGCGAGCCCGCTCGTCTGCCTCAGCCTCCTGGCCCATTGAGGCCCATACGTCAGTGTACACAACGTCGGCCCCGTCGACGGCTTTGTGCGGGTCAGAAGTTGCCAACAAGCGACTCCCGCTGTCCGCGGCGAATCGCTCACCCAACGCCCACACAGCCGGAGGGAGCTCATAGCCCCGCGGCCCGGCGATGGCAAAGTCCATCCCCAGCAAGGTCGCGCCGAACAGGAGGGAGGTTCCCACGTTATTCCCATCGCCTATATAGACCAGTTTACGCCCCTCCAGATTCCACCCCTTGTGCTCGATTATGGTGAGGAAATCGGCCAGGCCCTGACACGGGTGATTGTAATCCGAGAGCCCGTTGATCACAGGGACGCGAGAGTACTGGGCCAACGTGACAATATCGTTGTGGCCAAAAACACGGGCCATGATACCATCCACGTAGCGAGAAAGGACGCGGGCCACGTCGGCCACGCTTTCCCGTTTTCCAAGCTGGATTTCGAAGGGAGAGAGATAGAGCGCCTGCCCTCCCAGGTGAATCATGCCCATCTCAAAGGACACCCGGGTGCGCAGCGATGGCTTCTGAAAGACCAAACCCAATGTCTTACCCTCGAGTATTGGACGGTTGCCCCCATCCATCCACTCTTCCTTCAGATCAACAGCCAGTCTGAGTAATCCGCCCAACGCATCGGGCGTCAGATCCGCCAAGCCAATAAAGTGGTCCATTGCCTGCCTCCAGAGGAAGTTCACAAATAGTATACCACAAGCAACGCAGGAGCGAAAGCCCCGGCAGGGGGAAAAAGTGAGCACAAACTGGCCATGCGCCTGGTTCAGAACCCCATCGTCTGGCGCGCGACGCGCCAGAGGTTGGTCCGGATTTGATCCTGATCCCGACCAAACTGGCGCAGCACTGCCTTCATCTCTGCCCGTTTGGAGGTCAGACCCTGCGGACACAGATCAGATAGATCGGGAAAACCAGCTGCCCGTCCGTACCGGGCCAATTCCTTTCCTGGAACATAGATCAGAGGACGTATGAGGGTCACAGCACCGTCAAAGAACTCGATGCGAGGCGCTATCGTCTCCAACCTTCCACCATACATCAGATTCAAGAGCACGGTGGCAGCCGCGTCGTCGGCGTGGTGACCAAAAGCCAACTTGCTACATCCGTGTCCCACCGCAGCGGAGAATAGCGACTTGCGTCGATTCCACGAACAGCGAAAGCAATCGAGGGGCAGGGGCTCCTGTGACGGCAACTCCAGGGGGACAAAGTGATACTCAACCTCAAGACGCTGAAACCAGGGGGCAAGCTCAGGACGGAGATCTGGAAAACCGACCGGCGTGCCGACGACGTGAAGAGCCACCAGATCATATCGATAGGGCACTCTTTGCTGATAGCGGAGCAACAGCTCAAGCAGCGCGCGGCTATCCTTCCCACCAGAGACCGCTACCGCCACCCGATCGCCCTCTGCCAGCAAGTCGAACTCCTTGCAGGCCCGAGCTACGGGCTTTAGAAGAAACGAAGAGATACGCTCGAGGTCACTCATCGGCTCATCGAGACACTCACCCGCATCTCAAAGCTGAATCACGATCAGAGCCTCTGCAGTATGTCCCCAGATAGAGTCTAGACGGAGGTCATTTGGCCTCTCGGCCCTCATACTGCCGGCGGTAGTATTCCTGATAATGCTCGCCGCTCTTGACCGGCCGCCACCACCACTCGTTCTCAACGTACCAACGCACCGTCTTCTCGATAGCCTCCTCACAGCTGTGCGCTGGCTCCCACCCCAAAGAACAGATCTTGGTCACGTCAAGGGCATAGCGGCGGTCGTGCCCAGGACGGTCGCGCACTGGCTGGATGAGACTCTGCGGCTTTCCCAAGAGTTCCAGGATCAGGCGGGTCATGTCGATGTTGCGCATCTCGGTGCCGGTGCCGATGTTGTAAACCTCGCCGATGTCACCCCCGTGCAGGACAATGTCGATCGCCTCGCAGTGATCGAGCACATACTGATAGTCCCGCACCTGCAGGCCATCACCATATAGGGGCAGCGGTTGATCATCCATCCCGTTTGTGACAAACAGCGGCACGACTTTTTCGGGGTATTGGTAAGGCCCAATGTTGTTCGCTCCCCGGGTGACGGTGACCGGCAAACCATAGGTGATATAATAGGCGTTCACCATTAGATCACCGCTGGCCTTGCTTGCAGCATAGGGACTGCGGGGTGCAACAGGGTCGGTCTCTTTCGAAGCACCCTCAGGTACGTGACCATACACCTCATCGGTAGACACCTGATGCAAGCGCTCCAACTCGAACTCTCGGGTTGCCTCCAACAGCACGTATGTACCGTAGACGTCCGTCTTGATAAAAGCATCAGGGTTCATTATCGATCTGTCAACGTGCGTCTCCGCCGCAAAGTTGACGATGGCCTCCACCTTGTGAGAGCAAAGTGTCTCTCGCACTGTGAGAGCATCACAGATGTCTCCCCGAACGAAAGCATACCGACCAGTGAATCGTTCAGCGATATCCTTGAGATTGTCCAGGTTTCCGGCGTAGGTCAGTTTGTCGTAGACTATGATATGATAGTCATCATATTTCTCCAACATATAGCGAACGAAATTGGAGCCAATAAAACCAGCTCCTCCAGTGACCATCAGATTGCGCACGTAGGACCTCCTGAATCTAGAGCAGTGTATGGGGCTCGGGACTGGGATTCTTAATTTTACCACAAGCGACAGCCAGTACAACCTTGACTTGCCTGGCGAAAATGCTATCATAACGTCACGCCCCTAGCTATACGGGCAGATTTTGCTTATGTATCTGGAGCCAACCATACCCAGGAAGAGAAAGCGGCGCTCGTCTCCACTGCGCGTGGTGGTGCTGCTGCTTCTGATCAGCGTCGGCATATACGTCTATACCTTCATCCAGCAGGAGGAGATCGAGAGTCCATTCATACCTACTCCTACGCCGACACGCTCGGCGCTGTCGTACGCTGTTGAGGCGGAGGACTTGTACGCCCAGGGAAGGCTGACAGAGACGATCAAGTCATACGAACAAGCGATTACACTGGAGCCCAACGACGTGCTGCTGTATATTCCCTTGACGCGGCTCCTAATCTTGGAAGGGCGTTTAATCGAAGCCACACAGACTGCCGAGCAGGCAATCATCATTGCTCCGGAGAACGCGGCAGCGTGGGCGGTTCTAGGGATGGCCCACGATTGGAACGGCAACTATGTACAGGCAATCGATGCCTGCAGGCGGGCAGTAGACCTCGATCCCACTTATCCAGAAGGCTACGCATATCTGGCCGAAGCCTATGCCGACGCCGGGCGATGGGCGGATGCCACTCAGGCCGCCCAGACCGCCTTACAATTGGACGAACACAGCGTGGATGCACATCGTAACTATGGATATACGCTGGAGGTTCAGGGAAACTACTGGGGAGCCGTGGAGGCATACGAGCAGGCACTGGAACTGCACCCCAACCTGGCCCACATCCATGTGGCCGCGGGGAGGAGCTATCGCAGACTGGGTGATATTGAATCGTCGCTGAACAGCTTCAAACGGGCCATCGAGATCAACCCAGGTGATGCGCAGGCTCACTTTGAGCTAGGGTGGACCTATCTCACCAACCTGGGAGACTATGAACAGGCCGAGATTCACTTCAAGCAAGCAACCAGCGCAGATCCTCTGTTTGGTCGAGCGTTTGGAGGTCTCGCCATCACCTACTGGCACCGCCGAGACTATGAGGACGCTATCCCCAATTTCGAGCGGGCCATCCAACTGACATCCGCCGGGGCACGACGCAGGACCAAATCGTTCACCGTCACCATCGAGGATCTGAAGAACGAGGCTGCCGGCCCCTCTCTGGACATAATCGTGCGCGGCGACTTTGAGCGCCCCACCGCCGACAATCAGACCACCCTGCGTGCCCCACTAGAGCCAGCAGGGCTTGACGCCCCGGCAAATGCTCGCGGCGAGGTGACCCTCAACACACTTAGCGGGCAGTATCGTGTTACCCTACGAGGCTTGCTGCCGTTGCCCACCGATCAGGTATACGTGGGGTGGTTCGATGGGATCAACACCCTTTCGGGTGATCCACTCAGCACGGGACCACTGCATCAGAAAGCTGACGGTAGTGTCGAACAGGAACTGGAAGCGACGTGGATCCAGGGACCTGCTATCGATTATCTCTACACCCTGGGGTTGGCCTATTTCTACAAAGCGGAATGCGACAAGGCGTACCCTCTCTTTGAGGCCGCCTTGCAGATTGATCCAGAAGAGGAAAACGCGCTAGAGGGCATCCGGCTATGCCGGGAGGCGGAGGATTGACCAGAACCCTATTCTCTGGTATACTCCCATTGCGCCGGAGTGGCGGAACAGGCAGACGCGCGCGACTCAAAATCGTGTGGGCTTTGCCCATGTGGGTTCGATTCCCACCTCCGGCATCGTCTCAACCAAAAGTGGGTTGCCAAGCCCCGCCGCGGCGTCAACGGGCCAGACGTGCCCAAAGCGCCGCGGTTTTCTAAGATCAATAGGGCGGGGAGAAGTCTCCTTGAATGAGCAGACATATCGTCCGCCTCGCCTGCCGAGGTGGGTTGCCCAGGTAGGCTTGGGCATCTTGGTTGGCTTGGCACTGGGATTCGCCGTCGGTTGGTGGCTCTGGCCAGTGCAGTACACAAACACGTCGCCCGGCGCACTGCGCCGGGACTATCGGGATGACTATATCCTGATGGTCGCCACCGCCTACGAGCTCGGCGACGGCGATGCAGAACAGGCTCAGAGACAGCTTAGTCTACTCGACGCTCAAGAGCCCACTGCTCCCCTCATCGAGCTGACAGCAAGGCTCAACGAGGTGGGCGGCAGCTCCGCCGACATCACCCGGTTGACCAATCTAGCCCAGGCACTCGGCATTGCCCCTGAAACGCTGACCCCGCACGCTGACACCCAACCGTGAGATGGTGAGAATGAAAAGATGAGCCGCTTTCTAGCACGCTACGCAGCCATCATCATCGGATTGGGAATCGGATTGGCCCTGGGCCTCGTGTACACCTGGGTCGTCAACCCGGTCGAACTTGTGAATACATATCCAGCATTGATGCGCACCGATTACCGCAGAGATTGGGTGCGCCTGGCAGCCCTCTCGTACGCCGCCAACGGTGATATGGAGCGGGTACGCGCACGACTTGACGGGCTGGAACACAGAGACATAGCCGAAGTGATACCTGTGCTGATCGAGGAGTATGCCGCTGCCGGTCACACGGCTGAGATCCTGCGCAGTCTGGCTTTGCTAGCCCAAGTGATGGATGTACACACCCCAGCGATGCTCGTATACTTGGGCACACCACCCTCGCCGTCGTCAACGTCCGCTCACACGCCTTCACCTACGCCGATGTCCTCCCGGACTCCGACGCCAACACACACACCTACCGCTAGACCTACCAGTACACCTTCACCCACGCCTCGCCCGACAACACCACCTCCCCCTCCCGTCTCACCTACACCCGAACCTACCGACACGCCCCGTCCTCCAACACCCACGCCCACGCTCCTGGCACGTCTACGGGTGACAGGGCAAGAACAGATATGCCAGCAGGAGCAGGATCAGCACATTGAGATTGTGATCAAGGACGAACGCGGCCGAGGGATAGCAGGCGTGGAGGTGTGGTTGATGTGGTCGGGCGGAGCTGATCGGGCCGTGACCGGCCTCAAGCCTCAGGAGGGAGCTGGCTACGCAGATTTCCACGCTGAATGGGGCATCGACTACTCGCTGGGCATAGGCGAACTGGGGAGGCCGCTAGTGACCGATCTACGTCTAGAGCCCTGCCCTCTCGAAACAGATAGGAAGCCGATGGTAGGCTCCTGGCGTCTCGTGCTAGAACCGCGTTCCGCCCAGACCGACTAGAGGTGCATTTTGTGCAACAGAGCGCTCGAAGCAGACGGCCTGGCGGGGATTTCTCGCGCCAGCCAATTATGTGGTATAATCCTAATATAGCTAATCACGGACAAACGGCGTATGTCATTTCTAGAGAGCTTTATTGACCTGATCACGAACTCACCCGGGGGTCTGGTTTACCACCTGGTAACGCTCTTTGCGATCCAGCTCATCCTGGGGATAGCCTTCGGACACTGGGACCGGAATCGGCATGACCCGACTGGGATACGGTTGTTAGCGCTCGGGGCGGGACTGACCCTCGCCCGTGCCTTGCTCATGTTCGTGGCTGTGCTGGTCCGGATCGGCGTGGTAATGCCCAGCGTGATCATGCCTCCCCTCGAACGGTTCCTCGATTTGGCTACCCTACTGCTGGCTGTCTGGGCTCTCCTACCAATTCCAACGCGCTACTTTCGCCTGAGCACGATGTCGCTGGCGGTCTCCCTCGTGATAACAGGCGGTATCTATCTGGCGTTTGCTATTCTCTGGTCCCCGGTTGAAACTCAGTTCATCTCTTACAATGGCTATTGGCAGGGAATGGTATGGGAATTCCTGTCCGCGGCGGTCCCTGCAGCAGCTATCCTGGTCACATTGATATGGCGCGAGGATGAATGGGGTCTGAGCGTTTTCCTGTTCGCGCTCTGGTTTCTAGGGCACGTCCTGCAACTCGCCGTCCCAACACCTCTTGATTCTCACGCTCCCGGCTGGGTGCGACTCGGCAACTTGGCCACATTGCCACTGCTTGCAGGACTCGTGTATCGGCGCGCACTCAAAGAATCAGCGGAAGACAGTAGCGATACCAGTCTGGAGATGGCCAATCTTTTGGGAGCCGTGCAGAGAATCGAGACAGCCCAAGATGTCGAGGCGACGCTCAGCTTGGTGACCTCATCCCTTGCACGTGCATTGAAGGCCGATATGATCGCTGTCGGCGTGCCAGTCGCAGGTTCAGTCGATCCTCAGACCGATCCAAAGACTCACAATTCATCAAACTTGGAGGGAGCAAGGAGACTACGCATCGTCGCTCTCCACCCGCCCACCGATGTGATGTTGGCACAAGATCAACCGACACTGCTCATCTCCAGGCACCCCCTAATGGCCACAGCCATCAAGACCAACAACATCCAACGCTCAAACGGACCAGGAAGGGATCCAGCTATCGCCAGTCTTTATCGCCGCCTGGGCTTTGAACAACCGGGCCCCCTGGTCGCTCTGCCGCTGACGGGTCAGAAGGGCCTGCTGGGCGTTCTATTGGCCGGCAATCCAGTATCTCAACGGGACTGGACGGCGCGAAGCGAACAGATCCTCAAAGCAACAGGAGCCGCGATAACCACGGCTTGGATCAGTGCTGCCAGTCAGGAGACCAAGGTAAACAACGAGGCATTACGCAAAGCCATCAGCGAGGCTCGGCGCCTGGCCCAGCGCGCATCTGCACTAAAGGCCGAATTGGAGCAGGAGCACCAGCGAGCCGAAGAACTCGACACAAAACTGCGCCTGCGAGAGCAAGAGAGGGCCACCGAGGATAGCGCCAAGATCGAAGCCACCCTGTGGCAGGAAGAAGTGCACAAACTGACACAGGCTCGGGACAGCTTACAGGGCGAGATGAGCGAGTGGAGAGAGAAAGCAGAGCAATTCGCTCTCTCAAAGAACATGCTGCTAAAGCAACTGGCACAGGCCCAGTCCCAACTAAAGTCAGCCCTAAGCCAGACACCGCAGTCACCTTCCCAAGAGCAGGCGCCTCACCGAGGGGCTGGTCCCCGAGGCATACTGATCAGTGATGAGGAAGGCACGATCATATTGGCCAGTCAGGGGGCCCGGCATCTCCTTGGTCAGGCCAGGCCTGCACTTGAGGGTACGTCCCTGCAAGCTCTCTTCAGCGAACCTTCCTGGGTTGAGGCGGTCAACGAGCTATTGAGCCAGGAGCCCGAGAACAGCGATACGGCCAAAGCCACACTCAACCTTGAGGGACGGATGATACGGGCTGAACTGACCCGCATCCCGAAAATCGCCGGGGGCGTCGGAACCCTCGCCGTGATGCTCCAACCCGCAGAGGCAGTATCACAAACAGCCCAGAACGAGGCAATCACATCACTGATCCACGAGCTGCGCACCCCCATGACGTCCATCACCAGCTATACCGACCTGTTGCTAGGCGAGGCTGTGGGCATTCTAGGAGAATCACAGCGCCAGTTCCTGCACCGGATCAATGCCAACATCGAACGCTTGAGAGGATTGCTTGAGGATCTGGCCAAGGTGGCGTCCGTAGACGCCAGCCAGTTCTCGCTTTCCCCCGAGCCGGTCGAACTGATCGGCGTGATCGAGGATGCAATCATGTCCATGTCCACCCAGTTCGGCGAGGGCGACATAGGCGTGCACCTGGACCTGCCATCCGAACTGCCCCCCATCCACGCGGACCGCGACAGCCTGTACCAGATCGCTCTGCGCCTGCTATCGAACGCCCGTCAGTGTTCGAAACCAGGCACCCAGGTGAGAATCCACGCCAGAGTTGAAGAGTACGACACGCCGATGGACAGAGTGCCCAGCTACCTGTTTATGTCGGTGACCGATACTGGCGGTGGCATAGCGCCAGAGGATCAACGCAGGCTCTTCCAACGTCTCTATCGAGCGGACAACCCCACGATTGCAGGAGTGGGCGATACGGGCGTAGGTCTATCCATCGCCAAGGCGCTGGTAGAGACACAGGGAGGACGTATCTGGGTAGAAAGCGAACCGGGGGTCGGCAGCACCTTTAGCTTCATCCTGCCACTCTCGTACGAGGCTGAAGAAGACCTTGTGTCATCTCTGTCCATCCCAGGCCCCTTCGCCGGAATCATAGAGTCAGCCGAGGGAGACCAGTGAAGCAGCCACGGCTGGGCGACAGCGCCCACCAGTTGTTCGGTCCGGCGCCAGCCCAAGCTTCGGATACGGCCCAACCCTCAGGGAGCAACCCTCAAGCTTTTGAGCACACAGAGCCGGCTGGCCAAGCCACCGACACAGGGCACGTATTGAGAAGCCTGGCCCTCACGCTCATCAGTGTTGGCATGCTGCTGGGCAGCTTTCTATTAAGCCAACTTGACACTTCAAGCGTTCGTCCAAGCCCTACGACGGTTGTCGAGATCGCGCCCTCTCCCGCCGTCGCTGCCGTGTTCTCAGCCTCTCCCACACTCCCCGCCGCGCCCTCCCCCACGCTCACCCCTACCCCCTCGCCCTCCCGCACGCCATCTCCACCTGCGTCAGCGCCGACCACGACAGCAGAAGCTCTGCCCAATGTCACAACATCGCCAACCTCAGAATCAACCCAGTCACCCGATTTAGCGCCTACTTTGACCAGCAGCCCGGCCCCTGAGCCCTTCGTCTGCGGTCCCCCTCTCGATTGGGATCCTTGGTATATCGTGCAGCGCGGCGACACGCTGTTCTCTCTTTCCCGGCGTTTTGGCGTCAGTGTGGAGGAAATCCGTCGCGCCAATTGCCTGGCTGACAACACACTCTACGTTGGGACCAAACTCTACCTCCCAGCGCCGAAACCTACACCCATCCGCACCTCCACTCCTACCCCAGCACCTACCTATACACCCACAGGGACGCCCGTATCTACCTCCACGCCAAGCCCAACCCCTACCGGACCGATAGTGACCGTGCCGACATCTACGCCTACACCGTCCCCCACCCCAACCCCGACCAGCCCCGCCATCTACACGCCAACCTACACCCCCACACCCACGCCACCCCCGGGATCTACCGTGACGTCCACACCGACCGAAGCGCCCACACCCACGCACACACCGGCATCCACTCCTACCCCGACCCCTACGCCCATATCTACGGCGCCGCCTACGCCAACCGAACCTGCTGTGCCCACGAACACCTCCACCCCTCCGCCGACTGAACAACCACCGACCGCCACGACGGCGCCACCAGCGACCCCCACGCCCACCGAATAGAGCAAGTGGCAGGCAGTCTATAGCCAGCCACGGGCGGCCCGTGACCAAACCTGTTCGCGGGAATGAGTTGGGAAAAGGTGGATTGAGGTTGCGTAGAGGCTATGGGGGCGGTGAGAGCGTCGGAAACGTAAAGAGGGCCAGATCAACCCCATCACCGCGCGCCCAGAACGTGAGATCGTTCCACACACTTGGAGAGGCAAAATCCATGGTCACGGTCCACGTGGCCCCTCTTTCTCCGTCCACCGCCGAGTAGGAAGAAGACGCCGCGTCATTCGGGAAGACTGTGGAATTGCCAGAGGCATCCGCGCCCAACACGTCAAGCTGACGCACCGGCGTATACAGCGTCATCGCAACCCCATCTGGAGCGCCAGCATAGTCCAGATCCCAGTTATGCTGCTCAAAGGTCGTCGTCCCTGCTGGCACGTACGGATACAAGGGCGGCCGCTGCCCGACAGCGCTAGGCAACGGAAAAGTCCAAGAATAGGCGAAAATCCGGCTGCCTGACGGCGGGGTGTTGGCGTTATCCACCGTACTCAATGCCACGTTGTACAGGTTGCCGTCATCGCCGCCGACCCCTTCCACCACCAGCTTGAATACCATTCTGCTTCCCACCAGCTCCCCGTCGGTTGCATTGAAGCCAAAGACCAAGTCCCAGTTGGAATCGTATGCAGGATCGTTCCCGATCACAGTCTGCGCCAGTTGAAAACCGGAATTGATCCCGACTGGACCTGGATGCGCCGAACGGGCGTCGGATGTGGTGTATGCATCTGCGCCGCCCCGCAATGTATATCTCATCGACCCATCCCAAACTGGCGGCACCTGCTCATCTATCGTCCCGCCGGTGTCGGCGTCAAAGATACGGATGTACAGGGGCCCTGCATAGCTGACGGGGACCTCGAAGAATATCACCTGCGCCCGGTCATCGTCCCCCTGGCCGCCCGAGCCGGGGCCAGGACCAAAGGTCGAAAGGTATCCGGTCGCGAGCCCTGTATCCAACGTCGTATTCAGATTGGAGGGGTTGAGCGCGGTGTAATAGACCCACGGCGGACGCCCGTTCTGCTGTCCATCGGGGTTTTGGACGGCAAGCGAGCGCACCCCCGGCACGAGGCCGGCCGGCACCGTCCCGGTGAGCGTGTCGACGGTGCCGTCAGAGATAACAATCTCGTCGCTCGCCAGCCATGCTCTAGGAAGTGCAGGCACCGTTTGGAAATTGGCCCCCAAGATGTTCACGGGGACGGGGAAATTGTTCACCCCACGATCAGGTATGATACTTAGGACAGTTGGAGGCGGCACGGAGGTTGGCGTGGGCGTGTTCGTGGGGGTTGGCGTAGGCGTGTCGGTGGGCGTTGGTGTATTCGTCGGGGTGTTCGTCGGTGTCGGGGTGTTCGTCGGCGTCGGGGTGTGCGTTGGCGTTGGCGTGTCGGTAATAGAAGGCGGCGTGCCGGTCGGCGTTGCAGAGGCGGTGGGAGTGGAAGTGGGCGTGCCTGTGGGCGTGCCTGTGGGTGTGGCCGTTCCAGTCGGCGTCGGCGTAGGAGTCTGCGTGCGGGTGGCCGTAGGCGTGGGAGTACCAGTCTGCGTTGGCGTGCGGGAGGGGGTCGGCGTTCGGGACGGTGTCAGCGTGACAACAGCCGTTGTCGGCGTAGGCGTGGCAGGCGTCGGCGTCTCTCCGGGAGGCCCGGTCGGGGTGGGAGAGGAGGTCGGGCCCACGGCCACCTGCCGGGGCGTGGGCGTGCTCGTCGGCGCAGGACCAAGTGTCACGACCGGGACGACGATGGGCGTCCCCACGGGCGCTATGAGGGTCAGTTGCCACGCCGGCGGCGTCATCACCTCTGGACGAAGCGGCTGGAGTTCCAACTCACCCGGTTTGAATGCCTCTAGACCCTCAAACGGATCTACCTCAGAGAACATGTTGGCGGCGACTTCCCAGGAGCGATCAGGGCGCACCGCCATCTGCGCCGTCGTCAGAAGGCAACACAACCCCAACAGCAGTATCAGCAGGAGAACCAGCAGATCGCGCCGTCCTCGATCCCTGTCACCATCTCTGTCACCACTGCCGGGAGGTTCGCTGGCCACCATACCCATGGTCTCTCTGCTACGACATAACGACCCTGATCTTACGCCACCTCGTTCTCCGGTAACGCTGGAAGAATAATGCTGAACGTGCTGCCAGCCCCCAGCTCACTATCAACGACGATTTCCCCTCCGTGCGCCTCAACGATGGCCTGGGCGAGATACAGCCCCACTCCCAGACCTCGCACCTCGTCCTCAGGCATGTTCGTTACCCGATAGAAACGCGAAAAGAGACTATCCCGATCCTCTTCCGAGATACCGATCCCCGAATCCACAACGTCGAGAACCACGTGCCCATCCCGCTCGACAAGATGTAGCGCCACATTGCCTCCCGACGGCGTATACTGCAGGGCATTACGTATCAGGTGGATAATGGCCCAACGCAAACGCCTGTTGTCGGCATGCACCAGGGGCAAATCGGCGGCAAGATCCACTTCAAAACCCAGGCTCTTCTCTTCCATCCTCAGATGCCACTCATCAGCGACTTCCTCGACAAGCGTCGATATGTCCATGGGGCGCGTGACCACGCCCAAGCGCCCGCTGGCCTCCATTTCGGAAAAGTCGAGCAGTTCGTTCACCATCGCTATCAGATCATCAGCGTTGCGCCCGATCGTCTGCAAAAACTCTTGTTGGGCCTCCTCCAGCGTGCCGCCGACGCCAGAGAGCATTAGATCACTATAGCCCTTGATGGCGGTCAGCGGCGTGCGCAACTCGTGGGACACGTGGGTGATGAATCCATCCTTGAGGCGCTCCGCTTCTACCTCGGCGGTCACATCCCGCATCACGATCACTGTGCCCAGCTCCGTCTCATCCTCCGTACGGACGACCGCGGAGTGAGCGCTGATCACCCTTTGTCCCACCTCAAAGCGTCGATTATCCATGAGCCAGGGACTCGACTGGCCGTCCACGGCTTGATCGTACTCATCGACGCCCAAGTCCCGCAGCGGTCCACGCAAAAAGCCCTCCGCCATCTCCTCCAGCAGGCCATCTGCTGCTGCGTTTAGCGTGATGAGGCGGCCATCCAAATCCTCCATCATCACACCATCGCCCATGCTGGAAAGGATGGCCCGCATCCGGCCGAGTGTTTCCTCCAACCTAGCGGTACGCTCCGCCAGTCGCCCCGTCATCTCGTCAAAAGTGCCAGCCAGGATACCGATCTCATCCGCACTCTCGATGCCCGTACGCTGCCCCAGATCCCCCTCCGCCACAGCGCGAGATGTGCGCACCAGCCGGCCCAACGGGCTGGTGATGCGCTGCGAAATCAGATAACCAAGCAACACCGTGCCCAGCATCCCGGCAGCAAAAAGCACCGTATACGTGTTGCGGCCGATGGTATAACCCTCGATGACAAAATTCAGAGGCAGGGCCACGGCAAAGACGCCCATAGCATCAGGCCCCACACGAAGCGATCCCCGGGCCAGGCGATACAAGCGGCCCCGCACCTGTATTCCTTCGCCCGAGACGTACTCGCTACTGAACAGCGCACTTTGGTATATCGCCGGGGTGATGGACAGCTCCTCCAACAGGGCATCAATGGCATCCGACGATTCGCCAAACGCAAAGGTCGTATCCACCGCGCGACCCCCGTCGAGATAGATGACCACATCAGCCAGCGCGGTGGCCTTAAAATGGGACAGGAGCGTGTCGAGTGATGTACCTACCACGACCACCCCGACCACCCCATCGTCCAACCCAACAGGGACAGCCGTAAAGTAGTAGTAGCGTTCATCTGTTGAATAAAACACCAGACCGCGCTTTGGCATTGCGTTTGGATCGCCATCCTCCAGCAGCGACCGCACCATCCAGAGCTCGGAGGTATCCGATGACTCTTCCACAAACTCGTACGAGCCATCATCGCCCAACATGTGCAGCATTTCCCGCCCAGCCGCGTCAACGACGATCGATGATTCCAGCCCGCGAAGATAGGCTACCGGCTGAGCCAATGCCTGCGCTCTCTCCCGATCGCCATTCGCCAGCGCCTCAGCCAGCCCCACCGTAAAGGCTATCGCCCGGGCTGACTCCAAATGCTCGATCTCCCGACGCGCCATGCCATCCGAAACAAGCCGCCCCGCCTCAAGTAACTGATTGGACAGCCGCTCGTCCAGAGAACTGGCAACCAGCCTGGTTACCACGAATACGCCGATAACGGCCACGATTATCGTGAGGACCAGATAGGGCAGGATGATCTTGGTCCGGATACTAGAAAGGAAGAAACGACGCAACTGCTCGTACACTCCAGGCGATTCCTCCAATCGTTGAGCTTGCATCCCGTCTCACTCCGATCAGGGTGCGGCGAAGTAAGCCAATGCATGACGCACTCGCTCTTCGACGGACAACCCATCGTCTCCCGGCACGCTCTGAAGCGCCGCCTGTGCCTCAACCAAGCTGAACCCCAGCCCGGTCAATGCAGCGATAACCTCGGCATCCGTATCACCCAGCAAGGGTACCGCTCCTACCCCGCTGGGAATGATCTTGTCCTTCAGATGAAAGATAATGGCCCGCGCGGTCTTGGGGCCAATGCCCGGCACCCGCGACAACAAGCCCGGCTCTTCTTGCACCACAGCCTGGCGCAGCGCGTCTGGTGAGACAGTGCCCAGCAACGCCAGCGCGACCTTGGGACCAACACCAGAGATGCTCAACAGGAGCTTGAACAGCGCCAGTTCCTCCTCGGTCAGGAACCCAAAGAGAGCCAGTTCGTTCTCGCGGACGTGCAGATAGGTGAACAACTCTACGGCCTGCCCCGCACCTTCTAGCCGCCCCAACACATCGGTGGGCGTACGCACCTGGAAACCAATCCCTCCGTTGCGGACCACCACGTGATCCTCTCCAATGCTCCACACCGTCCCACTGAGCCTGGCGATCATCGTCTACCCGTTCCCCTGCCACGACGTTTGGGGATCGGCAGAGAGGGCGCTCAAGCGGGCCGAGTGAAGGTGACAGATAGCAACGGCCAGAGCGTCGGCGGCATCATCCGGGCGGGGCACATCCGATAGCCCCAGCAACAGCCGCACCATTTCCTGCATCTGCGCCTTGTCCGCATTTCCATACCCGGTCACCGCTTGCTTGACCGCCGATGGCGTGTACTCAGCTACTTGCAACCCTGCCTCGGCCAGGGCCAGGAGCGCCACCCCTCGGGCGTGTCCCACACTCATCGCCGTTCGTACGTTGCTGCTAAAGAATAGCTCCTCTACCGCGGCTGCACCCGGTTCCCACTCCAAGGCCAATTCCCGCACCGCCCGGTATATCGATTGCAGACGGGATGGAAGAGGCTGGCCAGCCGGCGTCTTGATCACCCCAAAAGCCACCGACCTTGTGCCCCCTTGCACTTCCTCCACCACGCCATAGCCCGTGATAGCGGTTCCGGGATCAATGCCAAGTACGCGCACCCTTTCACTCACGTCAACGTCGCCTGGCGCAGGGCCTTAAGCAATCAACTAATGCTCTCGCCTAGTTAGGCTCCAAGAAATCAGGACAACGCCTCATACTTGGACATCACCTCGTCGGAGATATCCAAGTTAGAATAGACCTGCTGAGTGTCGTCGAGATCCTCCAACTCGTCGATGATCCCCATCACCCGCAAGGTCTCTTTCTCATCCAGTTGTAGCGTGGTCTTGGGTATCATGGACAACTCCGCCGTCTCAGAAACTACGCCTGCGTCCTCCAACGCCTGTCGCACGGCCTGGAAGTGTTCCACGACCACGTACACCTCGATCAGATCGTCTCCAAAAACGACGTCATCAGCCCCCGCGTCCACAGCGACATCAAAGATGACCTCTTTATCAATGCCGTTAGGCGCGATGGCGATGTAGCCCCTGCGGTCGAACTGCCAGGCCACTGCTCCCACCTCGGCCATCGTCCCGCCCTGCCGGGTGAGCACACGGCGAATCTCGGCAACGGCTCGGTTCTTGTTATCCGTGAGGGTCTTGATCAACAGGGCCACGCCGTTGGGAGCATACCCCTCGTAGGTCATCTCGAGAAGCTCCTCCCCCTTGAGCTCACCGGTGCCGCGTTTAATAGCCCTCTCGATGTTGTCCTTGGGCATGTTGGAGGACTTGGCCTTGTCAATTGCGAGGCGCAGGTTAAAGTTTATCTCAGCGTCGCCTCCTCCTTCGCCGGCAGCAGCGGTGATCTCCCGCGCCAGCCGAGTGAACAGCTGGCCTCGCCGGGCATCGGTGGCGGCCTTTTTGTGTTTGATGGTGGACCATTTACTATGACCGGACATGACTCTCTCCTAAGCGGTGAATATGGAATCTGGGGGCTGCCCCGCACACGCCGCCCGCTGTGTGCCACAGCGTAGATTATACCACCGGGCAGCCTGGTTAGGCAAGCGCCAGACCAAGTCCAAAGACACGCAGCCCGCCGCGCCCTACACCAACGGCAAGCGTGGAGCAAACTATCCTTCTGCTCCACGCTTTCTATTCACCCCCCTCTCCCAGACAACTCCCTATGCAATCCCGCTGGCCGCAGAGAAAGGAGGTGATATCCATCGATCGCCTGCCAGCCAACTGCACCTCGTCCAGGCGCAAGGCCCCCTCGCCCGTGGCAACGGCGACAACTGTCTCGCCGTTGAGGGCGAACACGGTGCCTGGCGGTGCATCTCCCCGCCAGCCCGGCAGAGGCACGGCCCGCACCAGCTTTAGCCGCTCCCCTCGCAGCGTGGTAAACGCGCCTGGCCAGGGATGGAAGGCGCGAATCCGCCGGTCCAACTCGACCGCCGGACGCGACCAATCGATCAAACCGTCGTCCTTTGACAGTTGCCCGGCGTAGGTGACGCCCTCCGCCGGCTGGGGCCGGGGCAGCAACTCTCCCGCCAGATAAGGCGGCAACGTCTCCACAAGCAACTCTGCTCCCAACTGCGCCAGCCGGGGCTCCAATGTCTCCCAGGTATCGCCAGGCTCAACTAGCTCCTCCCGCTGAGCCAAAATAGGGCCGGTATCCAGTCCCACGTCCATCTGCATGATGGTCACACCGGTGACCTCGTCGCCGGCCAGTATAGCGGCTGGTATCGGGGCCGCGCCCCGCCAACGGGGTAGGAGGGAAGCGTGAACGTTAAGACACCCGAAAGGCGGCAGATCGAGCACGTCCTGGCGCAAGATCTGGCCAAAAGCTGCCACGACGATAACGTCCGGCTCCCAGGTCACGAGTTGCGCCATTGCCTCCACTGTGCGCAGCGAACGAGGCTGGAACAATGGCAAGTCGCGCGCCAGCGCCGCCCGCTTGACCGGGGATGGCATCAGTCGCTGTCCCCGCCCTGACCGACGGTCCGGCTGCGCCACGACACCGACGACATCCACGGCGGACGCGTCGGCCAACGCCGTCAGCGTCGGTACGGCGAAATCGGGCGTGCCCATGAACACGACTCGTACCATGATTACTCGCATTGTATCACGGTACGACGCGTGCCGCAAATGAGTCTCCGTCACCGCTTGCTTGCCGCCTGCCGTCTTTTATGTACAATTACCCTACTACTCTGACCGTTGAGGAGGCTATCGTTGGATGTTCTCTCCCTGCTCCAGCGCGGCATCCGGGACCTGGGTCTGCGGACCACCTGGGATAGCGTCGTGTACCAGGTTCGCCGCCGGCGTTACGAGGCCCGATTCGGCCCGTCTCGGAAGACATCTCGGCCCGATCCTCTGGCCGAGATAGAAAATGTCGGCCCCGGTCCCGCCACCGGCCACACGCGCCGGGGGCAGACCGTGACCATCACGTGTGCCGCCGGTTCCTACGCCCTAACCATCCTGGCACCCGACCTGGTCCGCGTCCACTTCTCCGGCACCGATCAGGCAACCGGTCAGCCAACCGCTTCCTACGCCATCGCCAAACCTGACGCCGACTGGCCCACATGCGACTGTGACGTCGTCGAAACGGACGCAGCCATCGAGATCCATACCCCACGCCTCGTCTGCCGGGTCGCCAAATCCTCGGGCAGGCTAGCCTTCCTCAACCTAGAAGATGACGTCGTCAGCGAGGATGCTACCGGCGTTTCCATCGATTCCTCCGGAGCCATCGCTTGCCACAAGCGCATCCAGCCCAACGAACACTTCTACGGCCTGGGGGAGCGCGCTTTCCCCCTCGACCGGCGCGGCCGCCGCTACCAGACGTGGCACGTCGACCCCCAGGTGTATCAACTGGATCAGGATCCGATCCATATGTGTCTGCCGGTACTGGTGGGATTGCACAGCCAAGGCCACGAAGGCTATGGCATCCTGTTCGACAACACCTTTCGCGGCTACTTTGACCTGGGCGCTGCCGACCCCGACGTCGCCTCCTTTGGCGCAGAGGGCGGTGAGCTGTGCTATTACTTTTTCTACGGCCCAGCCCTCACCACCGTTGTGGAGCGATACACCGAGTTGACTGGTCGGATGACGCTCCCACCAATGTGGATGTTGGGCTACCACCAATGCCGATGGTCCTACTACCCCGAGACCCGGGTGCGCAAACTGGCCGCTGATTTTCGTGAGCAGTACCAGGTGCCCTGCGACTGCATCCACCTCGACATTCACTATATGGATGGCTATCGCTGTTTCACATGGGATCCGAAGCGTTTCCCTGACCCGGCCAGTCTGATCGCGGACCTTCATGACCAGGGCTTTAAGGTGATCACAATGATCGACCCCGGCATCAAGGTCGACCGCAACTATTGGGTCTGCAAGAGTGGCCTGGCGGAGGACGTCTTTTGCAAACTACCGGACGGCAAGACGCCGTTCAAGGGCCCCGTTTGGCCCGGCGACTGCTACTTTCCCGATTTTACCAACCCCCGCGTGCGGGCCTGGTGGGGTGAACTCTACAAGGATCTCACCGATGCTGGCGTTGACGCCGTGTGGAACGATATGAACGAACCCTCTGTCTTTGGGCAGATGGGGACGACCTTTCCCGATTTCGTGCACCACGACCTGGAGGGACGCGGCGGCGATCACGTCGAGGCCCATAACGTCTATGGCATGCAGATGGCGCGGGCGACGGTTGAGGGATTGGCAGGGCTGCGACCTGAGGAGCGTCCCGTCTGCATCACCCGTTCCGGCTGGGCCGGGGTGCAGCGGTATGCGATGGGCTGGACCGGCGACAACGAGTCAAACTGGGACCAGTTGTGGCTGACGATGCCGATGCTGATGAACCTGGGGCTATGCGGCATAGCCAACACGGGACCCGACACCGGCGGATTTGCAGGCTTTGCCACCGGGAGACTCTTCACCAGGTGGATGCAAATGAGCGTGTTCCTCCCCTTCTTCCGCGCCCACACCGTCGCCGACAGTCCAGATCAGGAGCCCTGGAGCTGGGGCGAACCCTACCTGAGCATCAACCGCCAGTTTATCGAGCTGCGCTACCGGTTGCTGCCCTATCTGTATACCACAATGTGGCAGTGCACGCAGACCGGCCAGCCGATGGTGCGCCCGCTGCTGTTGGCCTTCCAGGACGACGTCGCCACTTACTGGCTCGACGACCAGTTTCTGTGCGGCGACGCCTTTCTGGTAGCGCCCGTGACCGAGGAGGGAGTGGCCCACCGTTTTGTCTATCTGCCGGCCGGCAAGTGGTACAGCTTCTGGACCGACGAACTGTATATCGGTCCAACCCGCGTCGAGGTGGAGGCCCACCTGGACATATTGCCGCTCTTTGTACGGGCCGGCGCCGTCGTGGCGATGGCCCCAGTGAGACAATATGTCGGTGAGCGGCCACCGGAGGCGCTAAGCCTGCACGTCTACCCGGGCGATGGGCAAAGCTATCTGTACGAAGACGACGGTCACACCCGAGCTTTCGAGAGCGGTGACTATACCGTCAGCAGGTTCGCCCTATCCACCGAGGGCGCACCACCCAAACGGCTCGATATCCACCGTCGGGCCACCGGACGATACGCAGGCGCGTGCCAAGAGTTTGAGGTCGTGATCCACGGTGTGACCCGGTTGCCTCACAGCGCGACTGTGGACGGGGAGTCGATCGAGCAGCTCTGTATGGACGATGAGGACCACGCCATCCGCCTGCAAACGAGCGGTTTTGAGCATCTCTCCGTCGAGTGGGCATAACACCAGGAGCATCTCACCGGTAGAGGAAAAACAGACGCAGCCTTCAGGCTTGATCCTGAACGATCAAGTCGAAGGCTGCTGCAAAACCAGCCAGAACAGGTGACCGTTGATCAACTCCGCTCGGCACCGACGTCGCTTACGAGGTTGACCACCTCCCAGCCCACAACCCCAGGGGCAGAGGCGTCGGGACCATCGAGCTTTTTGACGTCGTCGCTCTCGGTCTGCGGAGAATCGCCAGAGGATTGGGTGAGGCGATTTCGAGACACAGAGCCAGAGAGCGGTCCTGGAAGAAGCTGTTTGGGGAACGTCACCCTACCAGTGCTTTGGATCTCTTCGCTGGCTTTCGCCAGGTCCTCGAAAAACGTGATCCCACCCAACACCAGGCTGACGATGCTGGCGTGAAACACGGCAAAGAGCCACGCCTTTATCCACAGCCAGGGACCACTGGAGACCAGCGGCGGCGCTTCGGCATCGCTGGTAGATGACGGCTGTTTACCGGTGGCTCGCGAGTGAGGTCCCTCGACGGGGGACACCCTCCGGGGTGCGCGCGCCACAGTCTTGAGCACTATCGCCACCGCACCTGCCACGACCAGGAGCAACAGGCCAAGAGCCCCGGTGCCAAAGGCCACGACCCACAGCATAGATTCGTCCATTTCGAGTCTCCTTTCGACCGACAG
>CAYUIS010000011.1:0-5201 GCA_964444825.1 uncultured Anaerolineales bacterium
AGGCGGTTGACAAGCGAATTGAAGTGTGGTACAGTCTGAACCAATGTCAGTGACATTCGTCCACCTGTTATTGGGGGACTGGGGTGACTCTGCCAATCTACCCGGCGATCTACCTCCTGCAAGATACCTGCCGCGTTAAGCGTGACGTGCGTCTGTCCACCGAAGATAATCACATCGCGTCAACTGGTCGTGACCTCCCCGTGCCATCGGGCGTCGAAACTGTTGACACTCCGAATAGCTTGGCCCTGTCCATAGAGCGGAAGGGGATATGACAGAACCTATAGTGAGAGTATCTGATCTAGCTTATTGCTACCAGGGAGAGGAAGAGCGAGTTCTTGATGCCGTGGATCTGCAAGTCCATCCGGGCGAGTTCGTCCTCATTATCGGTCCCAGCGGTTGTGGTAAGAGTACGCTGGCTCTGTGTTTGAATGGCATCATCCCCACCGTTCTTGGGGGCAGGATCAAGGGAAGGGTCTATGTAGAAGGAATAGACACCCGCGAGAGCACCGTCTTTGAGCTGGGGACCAAGATCGGAATCGTCTTCCAGGATCCAGATGCCCAGTTGTGCAACCTCTACGTCGAGGAGGAGGTGGCCTTTGGCCCTGCCAACTTGATGATGGATAAGGATGAGGTTCTGAGACGGGTGGAAAGCGCTTTGAGAGATGTAGGTGAGCGTGGGATTCGACACAAACTCATCTACGAGATCTCGGGAGGGCAGAAGCAGCGGGTGGCTATTGCTTCCGTTTTGGCTATGGAGCCCAAGATACTCCTGTTCGACGAGCCTACAGCAAACCTGGATCCCCTGGGTGCGGTCCAGATCTTTGATCTGATGAAGAGGATCAACCAGGAGCTGGGCATTACGATCATTGTGATCGAACACAACGTCGATTCCGTCATGTGCCACGCGGACCGCCTGGTATTGATGGAACAGGGGACCATTCGGTACAATGGCCCTCCGCGGGAGCTGATGCAGGAAAAGGGGCAGTTCATTCTTGATGATCTGGGTCTCCGTATTCCCCAGGTCTGCGAGCTGGGGCTGATGATGGAAAAGAAGGGCATCTCGCTCAGGCCCTTCCCGCTGACTGTCCAGGAGGCCGCTGAAGCCATCAGCCAACAAGGGGATCGGCTCGAGTTCTTGCCAAAACCGTCTGCCATCCCCAGGCCGAATGAAAATGAGCCACTGATCGAGACCCGCGACCTCCACTTTGTTTATCCCGATGGTACGCACGCCGTCAAGGATGTGTCCTTGAAAATCGATAGGGGAGACGTGGTGAGTGTAATCGGTAAGAACGGCTCTGGAAAAACGACGCTGACTTCCTTGTTCGTTGGGCTGAACAAGCCCACTTCTGGAAAGGGAATGGTCTGCGGCCTTGATCTTGCCACAGCATCCATTCGGGAGCTAACAAGCAAGGTTGGCTATGTCTTTCAATACCCCGAGCACCAATTTGTTGAAGACACCGTCTACAAGGAGGTGGCCTTTAGTCTAAAGGCGCAGAAACGACCTGAAGAGGAAGTGGATACCCGGGTATGTCAGGTTCTTGAACTCTTGGGACTGGAGCAAGAGAGGGATAAGCATCCCCTGAGGCTCAGCATGGGGCAAAAACGAAGGCTGAGCGTGGCGACGATGCTCATTCTGAACACTGATGTACTGATTCTGGACGAGCCCACCACCGGGCAGGACAGGAAGAACATTGACAATATCATGCAGATCATGATGGATTCCAACAGGCTGGGTACCACCATTATCCTGATCACGCATGATATGAATCTGGTAGCCAAGTACTCTAACAGAATCCTGGTCATGGATGAGGGAGAGGTCGTGTTCTATGGCTCAAAGAGCGACTTTTTCCGGGACTTTTTCACGATCAGGTCGAGCACTTTGGTGCTGCCCGAGATCTATGAGTTAGCTCGGATCTTGGAAGAGAAAGGGATCTGTCAACTGCCGGAAATCTCTACGGTTGAGGATTTCGCCAGCGCAGTAGAGGTGAAATGATGGCCCGATTTCAGTATTTGAAGGGGGATTCGTTCTTTCACAGGATGGATCCTACCTGGAAATTTGTTTGGAATTTTGTGGCGGTAGGGACTGTTATTCTCAATTTTGCCATCCTGTATTCAGCATCGTGGTTGGTCTATGTCTTTCTCCTCGCGATGTTCGCTGCCGGAATACCCTTCAAGCAGTATGCGAGATCGATACTCTTCTTTCTGGGGATAGCCGTTTTTATGGGCGTGTGGGACTCGATATACTATGCGGAAGAAGCGCACGTTCTTCTTGCCTGGGGCCCCATCAACATTACGCAGGAGGGCATCCTTGAGGGCACCGGCGTGTTTTTTAGAGTGCTCGTGATAGCTAGCCTTTCTATTATGTTCACATTGACTACCGATCCCGGCAGAATGGTGGAGAGTCTTATCCAGGTAGCCAAGATACCCTATCGAATAGGTTACACCGCCTACGCCGTCCTGAGATTCATACCGCTGTATGAGAACGAGGCCCAGGTGATCATAAACGCCCATCAGATCCGCGGGGTAGGTGAGACCGCGAAGAGCTTTTGGTCAAGGGCCAAGCTGTACAGGAGTATGCTGATACCGCTCCTGGTAAGCGGCATACGTCGAGCTCAGGCTGCTTCCATTGCTATGGACAGCAGGGGGTTTGGGGCCTTTCCAGAAAGGACCAACCTCCGTGAGATCCGAGTATCCAAATCAACGATGGCCTTTGTTCTTTTCCACATCGTTTTTGGGGCAGTTGCCTTTATCTACTTTATTATCTTGAGACACGGGAGCCAGCATCTGGGATAAAACGGGCGTAGCAACAAAGGCGAACCTGAGTCTGACGAAACGCCCCGGGAAGGAGGTGATAGAGAGCCACAGATAGAGCAGAACAGCAAGATACTGGGAAGGGTCTCGGCAATATCGTTGGAAAGATTGATACCATTGATAGATGAAAGGAGACAAGATCATGTCTGAAGGGACAGCCAAGAAACCGTATTTTACGACTATGGATCTTTTGACCATGGCAGCGATCGCTGTAGTAGGCGCTCTCTTTGCCTCCTACGTGTGGAACGCCTTGATGGGCGTTATGACTCCCGTGTTTGCTTTCCTGGGGCCAGTAGGTTGGATTGGAGCCTCCGGTGTCTACATGATATGGCCGGTCATTGTCGGACTGCTGATCTGCAAGCCCGGAGCGGTCACCCTATACTCCCTCCTTCAGGGATTCGTGGAGATGCTTTTCGGCAATCCCTTTGGGGCTATGGCCATCGTGTATGCAGGCGTAGAGGGCATAGGACTGGACATCGGGATGGGCCTATTCCGGTGGAAGCCCAAACTGCTCGGCGCCCTGATAGGCGGTGGTCTAGGCAGCCTGATAGTCAGCGAAGTATACATATTCGTGTTTGGTATGCAGTCTGCCTACACAATCACTGTGGGAGCCATTACGGCCTTTATCAGCGGAGCCATTCTGGGAGGTCTCGTGGGCTGGCTGGTTGTTCAGGCTCTCCACAGAACCGGCATTGTCTCTAGGATCGGGCTCAAGGGCTACGAGGAGCTGGAAGACTAGGCTCATTTGTTGATCATACCCTGTCACTGCCGGGGACGAAGAGCTGGCCATTAACCGTAAGCCGGTCGGTCCGTCCAAGGTTGTCCTGATCAGCATCGTCGACCTCTTAACCGGACTGTAGACCTGCTCCACTACCTGCCCCTTCTGTTCACAAGAGGGGGCAGGTAATCCTTGATTGTGGCCGATCTTTGGTCTCGATCACTTGTGCCGTCCGACTCGGAGATGTGAGCAAAAACGCACGTGAGAAAAGACGAAGGGCTTACCTTGGATGTTCCAAATGGAGGTTGGCTAAAATGTTTTTTGATCTAAATGAGCCAATACGCCGGAAAGCGCCCTGCACAAAACGCAGGTTCCTGGATCCTCTCAAGGGATTTGCGGCACTCTCTTCCTTTATCACTCTTTTATTTTCCCTTGGTCTGATTCTTCCTGTCCCGGCTCAGGATGAGATCTCGATCACCATACTCCATACTAATGATCTTCACGGCATTATGCTCCCTTTTGAGGAGGAAGGGGGCATGGTAGGAGGATTCAGCCGGATCTCTACCCTCGTCCAGGAGGTGCGTCAGAAAGAGGAGCATGTCCTTCTGGTTGATGCAGGTGATACCATCATGGAAGACCAACATCTGATGGCTAACTACTTTCGGGGCGAGCCCGTAATCAGGCTTATGAACCAGATGGCGTATGATCTGGCTGTGCCGGGGAACCACGATTTCGAATTCGGATTGGACATTCTAGCGCAAAGGATAGGGGAGGCCGACTGTACCTACCTGGCGGCCAACATTGTGCCTGCCAAGGAGCCCACTGAGGCTGCCCTGGACCTGACCTCTCGGATGAAGCCCTATACCATCCTCACGGTGGCAGGGGTGAAAATCGGGTTTCTGGGACTGACCCAGCCCCTCCATGGATTCTCTGGCATCGAGATAGAGGATACTGTCCAGATGGCCCAGGAGTACGTTCCGCGGATAAGGGAACAGGCTGACATTGTGGTGGTCGTGACCCATCAGATGTTGGCCAGAGACTATGAGATTGTCGAGAAGACAGAGGGGATAGACATCCTGCTTGCTGCACACGAGCACGACATAGTTTTCGAACACGGTCTGATGCGGAATGGTACGCTGATAGCCAAGACTTCCGCCTGGGGCCGGGAGGTGGGGAAGGTAGATCTGACGATAGAGAGGGGCCCAGACGGGTTTAGCCTTGCGGAGGCTCAGGCAAGCCTACTTCTGGTGACCTCAGAAGTTGCTGAGGATGAAGAGATCAACCGGATCTTGGAATCGTATGTCAGCCAGACAAAGCGATACCGGACCACCATGATATTGAGTATGATCGGTGCGTTCCTGGGCATTGTTGCCGTGTTGGCCATCCTCGTGCGAAGAGCTGTCAAGAGCCCCTAGGGGGGCGAAAGCATCATACCGTGATGGTGGGGAGTGTTCTCAAAAGGCAGTCTTTAAAGTGAGCAGTCTGCTTGTCGGGCTTGACCTGGGCACGTCGGCGGTCAAGGTGGGTGTGTTTGATACCGAGGGCAACCTGTTGCGTCGATCGCGACGCGGCTATCCTCTCTACACACCTCACCCCGGCTGGACTGAGCAAGAGCCGGAGGAGTGGTGGGCGTCCACCTGCGCCGCGCTGGGCGAAGCGCTGGCGGGCGTGG
>CAYUIS010000011.1:5301-58691 GCA_964444825.1 uncultured Anaerolineales bacterium
TGTACAACCCCCGGAGTCGCCAGTATTCGCCTGCTCTGCTGGGGTTGCTGGGTGTGGAGCCGAGCAAGATGCCCCCCGTACTGGAGCAAACCGCCATCACGGGGTACATTAGGCCGGAGGCTGCTGCAGTGACTGGATTGCGGACAGGCATACCGGTCATAGCTGGCACGGTAGATGCCTGGTGCGATATCATCGGGTGCGTGGGAATTGCGCCGGGAGGCGCTGTAGATGTGGCCGGCACCTCAGAGGTGGTGGCGCTGACTACGGCCGAGTTGGTCAATGGAGATGGTGTTTTCGGCGCGCCCTTGGCGGACGGGCGCTACTGGGTGGGCGGGCCGATGCAGGTGGGCGGCGCCGCGCTCACTTGGCTATCGAGGTGCTTTTACGGGCAGGAATCGCCAGATTTTCGCCTGTTGGAATCGGAGGCTATGTCTGTCGCCCCGGGAGCAGAGGGGTTGCTCTTCCTCCCATATCTGAGGGGCGAACGTGCACCTGTCTGGGACCCAGTAGCCCGAGGGACCTTTGTCGGCCTGACTGACCTCCATTCACGCGCCCACTGCACTCGCGCTGTCTATGAAGGGGTAGCCTACGCTGTGCGTGATTTGCTGGAGCGCTGCAAGGCGGTTGCAGGGGCTGCTCCTAAAGTTGTGCGTGTCTCGGGCAGCGGCTCGGTCTCCGATTTCTGGAATCAGGTCAAGGCCGACATCATCGGTCTGCCGGTCCAACGAGTAGCAGTTCTTGAGGCTGCCTGCCTGGGTGCAGCGGTGCTGGCTGCTGCCGGGGTCGGTCTCTTTGACGGCCTCGAGCAGGCGTCAGAGGCGATGGTTCGCGTAGGAGAGACCTTTGATCCTATCGCCGCCCACGTTTCTTGCTACGAAAGGATGTTTGCTACCTGGCGCTTGCTGTATCCAACCTTGCGCCCACTTTTCCAGCGACTGAGTGTGCGATGAGTCTACGTGAGGATCTGAGAATAGCGCTGCGGGCTGCTCGTCTGTACTATGAGGATGGCCTGACACAGCGGCAGGTCGCCGATGAGCTAGCGGTCTCACGCCCGCAGGTCTCCCGATTGCTCGCCCTGGCGCGGGCAGAAGGGATCGTCTGCATCAATGTTGTGGATCCCTTTGCCACCTGCGAAAGGATTGAGGGCCGGTTGGTGGAGGTTTTCGGGCTGGATCAAGCGGTGGTCACCGCCGGCGAAGGGCTGAGTGGGGAGACGCTGCGGCGGCATATTGGTCTGGCAGCAGCAGAGTATCTGCGAAACCTCCTGGTCGACAATCTCAGGGTAGGGATCGGTTGGGGTCGTACGTTGCACGCGGTCGTCGAAGCCCTAGACGCGGAGCGACGCGTGTCCATCCAGGTGTTTCCCCTTATTGGCGGCATAGGTCAGGTGTCTCCTTCCTTACAGGTCAATGATCTGACGCGCCGCACGGCAGAGGCTTTTGGCGGTAACTGGCAGGCGCTCTATGCCCCGGCCTTTGTCGCCGATCCCCAGACCCGGGACGTGCTGCTCCGTCATCCAGACGTGGGCAAAGTTGTGGGGTCCTGGGATCACTTGGATGTAGCCGTGATCGGCATTGGGCACTTTGTTCTTCACCATCACTCCTCCATGTTTGTCGCCGGATACCTGGACAAACGCCTGCTCCAAACGTTGGCGGAGAGAGGTGCTATGGGAGACTTGTGTGGGCGCTTTTTCGATGCTCAGGGGGAGCAATGCCTGGTCGAGCCGGGCGTCATCGGTATCTCGCTAGAGCAGTTGAGAGCGTTGGATCAGGTGATTGGCATCGCTGGAGGAGAGGAAAAGGTGATGGCTATCCTGAGCGCGCTGCGGGGTGGTTACCTGAATACGCTGATAACGGATACGGTCACCGCCCAGGCGGTGTTGGAACGGTACGAGGCGGGGGCGTAAAGTGTTGTTGATCCAAGTTGATCATAGTTACCTCCGTGCCTGTCGCGTATTCTCTATGCCGGTATCATAGGAGAACTGCCTGTGCAAGATGACGCTCTGTTGATCTATGGCGGCACGGTACTGACAATGGACGAGACGATGCGCGTCCTGTCCCCTGGTTACGTGCTGACCAAGGGAGCGCACATTGCTCAGGTGGAGGAGGGCGACCCTCCGCCACACCTGTTGCAGGGCGGCCCTCCGCCATACCTGTTGGAGGGCACGGACAAGGCCGGCTCTGAGCCGCGCCCAAGGATCATTGACGCCCGTGGACAGGTTGTGCTGCCTGGGTTGATCAATGCCCACACCCATCTTTATCAGAGTTTTCTCAAAGGGCTCGACGACACTCTGGATCTAGTAGAGTGGTGTGCCGCGGTGCTTTTTCCACCTGCCGACGTACTTCACATCATGCAGTGGGAGGAGAACGACGAGCGGGCGGGCTATCATTATGCCCTGCTGGGCGCGGTTGAGATGATCCGTGGTGGGATCACCTGCTGCGTTGACATGGACATTGTGATGGACTCGATCTTTGAAGCGTGGTGCGACATCGGTATCCGCGGCGTGGGGGCGCTGACCTTGTCCAACCAGTGGCTTCCGCCCAGGCTCCAGCGCGACGAAGAATTGCTCCGCCGGGAGACGGTGGAGCGGGTTCAGCGCTGGCACGCCACACCCGCAGATTCACCGCTCACCTACACTGTGCTGGCTCCATCGACGCCATTCCTGGCCTCGCGCGACCTGTTGGAGTGGACCCGTGAGCAGGCGGTTGCGCTTGATATTGGCGTCCAGATACACGTGTCGGAGACCCAGTATGAGGTCGAGATGATTACGGAGAGTACTGGGAAACGGCCGGTCGAGTACCTGGATAGCCTAGGCTTGTTGGACGAACGGGTCTCTGCGGTGCACTGTGTGCACCTGGCGGAAGAAGAGATCGATACACTCCACCGACGTGGCGTGACCGTGGTGCACAACCCCAAGAGCAACCTCAAGCTCGGCAGTGGCATCGCGCCGCTGCACAGAATGCTGGAAGCTGGCATCCCCGTCGCTCTGGGGACCGACGGCGCGGCCTCCAATGACCTGTTGGACATGTTTGAGGAGATGCGCTTCGCCGCATTGCTGCCAAAGGGGCTGGCACTAGATCCCCGAGCTATGTGCGCTGCCCAGGTACTGCGTATGGCAACTGTCCACGGGGCCCGGGCCTGTGGGATAAATGCTGGCGTGCTGGCCCCGGGCCGTCTGGCTGACCTGATCACAGTGGCCATCGATCGGCCCCATACCCTACCGGGCCACGATCCAATGTGCACTCTGGTCTATTGCGCCCGCGCCGACGACGTACAGACCGTCGTCGTCAATGGGCGGTTGGTCATGGACCAGCGTCATATCCTCACCGTAGACGAGCAAGCGGTTGTGGCTGAGGCTATGTTGATGAGGGAAAGGGTCTATGAACGGAGTCTCAAGAGCGAGCTATATAAACGGCCACAAGACAGGGATCCATCCTGGATACTCTGACGGCGGGTGAGGGAAGCGGTTGAAATCTAATCAAGGAGAGCTATCCTATATGACTGAACTGACTGAACGATTGGTGGAAATCTGTGGACCGCGTCGCGTGTCAGACCGAATGGCAGACCGGATTTGCCACACGAGGGATTGTGGTCCCTCGCCAGGAGGCGTGCCTGCGGTGGTCGTGCGGCCTCAGAATACCGATGAAGTGACGGCGATTGTTAGACTGGCCAACGAACTAGAGACGCCCATCTTTATCTGGGGTCGCTCCACGACCTTTATCGGTGCGGGAGTGCCGGAAGGGTGTATCCTGCTGGCATTGGACCTGATGAACCAGATCAAGAGAATCGACTTTGACAACCAGGTTGTCACCGTGCAACCTGGCGCGGTGTGGCACGCCGTGGATACCGAGTTGAACAAGCACGGCTGGGAGTTGGCCGTGGCTGGTCCTGGGGGGATGTTCTCGTGCACGATCGGCGGCTGCGTGGCTTACAATGCCGTACCCCACGGAATCACCGAGTACGGGATGACGGGTGACCAGGTTGTGTGCCTGGAGGTCGTGCTTCCTAACGGCGAGACAATCAAAACCGGCTCAGCAGCCAACGTTGCTGCCGGCGGCCTGGCTTTTGAGCGCTACGCCAACGGGCCAGATATAACGGGCCTCTTTATCGGCGCTTGTGGCACCCTGGGGATTATCACCGAGGTGACCTTTCGCATCCGTCGCGTGCCTCCTGCCGAGCGTTTCCTCTTCTATGCTTTTGATGACTATACCAAGACCGTGGACGCTGCACAGGCCGTTCAAACTCAGGATGCGGCTACCTTTATGATCGGTCTGTTCGGTGGCCCCAATCCGGTGGGCATTGAAGGCGATGGATTTCTTCACATCATCATCCGTGACAATCCACTGGCTGCCGAGGAGCGGCGGAGTATTGCTGCCGCCATATGCGAGTCGTTTGGGGGACGGCCTCAGGACTGGCACGCTACTGAGAGCTATTGGGTAGGGCACATGTATTCTTGGCTGCGCAACTTTGCCCCCGAGACCTATTACAGCCATCGTCCATATGGTGCGCCGGAAATGGCTGGTTTTGTTCCTACCCTGAAAGTGAAGGACGCGATCCGCTACCTGCGCGACTATGAGGAGTCCCATCGCGAGGAGTTCGCCCGTCTGGATGTCAGGATCAAGTGTTATGATGTTTACTTTTCGCGCAACGGTGCTTTTCTGTGGATTGACACCTTGTATCCAGAGCAGGATGCCGCAGCCTGGCAATACGGGATTGACCTACGGGCTACCTATGCCGAGGATCTGTGCAATCAGTTTATGTCACCTGGAGGTGTTCTGCAGGCCCTGGCGCCGATCATTATGCCCAAGTTGGGGCCGGGTTTTGAGTTTCTCAAGTTTCTCAAAGCACAACTTGACCCCAACTATATACTAAATCCCGGCGTGCTGCTACTGCAGCCTGAGGAAATGCAGGAGATAGCCAAGTGAGCATGGATACAAAGAACCCACAGAGTACCACGAAACGGCACATCGATGCGTTTGAGGATGTCATATATAGCTGCAATCGGTGTGGTCAGTGCTTTGACGTGAGCTGGCTGGGCACGGGGTACGACCGCTGTCCCGCCTACAAGCATGGGTTGTTCGAAAGCTATGGAGCCCGTGGAAAGTTCAACATCGCTCGGGCTTTGGTGGACGGAGTGATCGACTATGACGCGGATATCGCCGAGCGGGTGTACGCTTGCACCGACTGTCGGGCTTGTGCTGCCTATTGCTTCAAGTTTCTGGACACAGTCAAGGTCTTCCGGGCGCTCAAGGCGGACCTGGCTGAGCGTGACTTGCTGCCGACCAATTTTGGCGCGGCGGTGTCTGAGGATAGCGCTCTGGCTCGTGAGCACAACGTCTATGACGCATCTCACGCCGAGCGGCTAGACTGGTTGCCCAGCGGAGCTCGGGTAGACGCGCCGGCTGACACGGTCTTTTTCGTGGGGTGCACGGCCGCGTTTGTGCGTCACAATATGGCCATAGATACCTGGGAGATACTGAACAAGGCCAAGGCAGACTTTACCGTGTTGGGTGACGAATGGTGCTGTGGCCATCCGTATCTCGAAGCTGGCCTGCTGGACGAGGCCCGCCAGGTGATGGAGCACAACATCGAACGGATCGTTTCGCTCGGGGCGAACAAGGTGGTCTTTAACTGCCCGGGCTGCCTTCAGACATTCAAGACGGACGCGCCCGAGTTGCTCGGCTATCGTCTTCCCTTCGAATCAGTCCATATCCTGGAGGAGATCGATACCCTGGTGGAGGAGGGGAGGGTAGAGTTCAAAGTGCATCTGCCAAAGGCTGTGGTCACTTACCACGATCCCTGCCCGTTGGGAAGAGGGCTGGGTGTGTACGATGCTCCTCGTGAAGTGTTACAGGCCATTCCTGGCTTGCGCTTGGTCGAGATGCCCCGTCACGGTGAGGATGCTTTCTGCTGCGGCGCAGGTGGCCTGATCCGCTACGATTATGCTGAGAGCGCCGCCGAAAGTGGCTCCGATCGCTTGCGTGAGGCCGAATCGACTGGTGCTGACACCCTGGTGACGGCGTGCCCGGCCTGTCTGATGCAGTTCCAGCAGGTACGCAACCAGTTGCGCAGTCGACTCAAGGTAGTGGACATTACCCAATTGATCAACTCGCAGATGCGCTAAGCTCATGCGGGCTATCCCCAGGAGTGATCGATGAACTTGTTCTCGCGCGGATACCGGCTCGATCCGATCCCCAAATGGTCTGGGGCATATGCCGGAGCCTTGTTCTAGAGGAGGAAAGTTGCTATGAAACGTTCTCCGTTCTTCTACGACATCGTCGCTCAGGACCCCATCATGGCGGCCGTACAAGGTTGGGAGGTGCCCAGCCAGTTTACTACCCCGGAAGAAGAGCATCGAGCTGTGCGAGAACGGGCCGGCATGTTCGACTGGTCGACTACGGGTGAGTTTGAGGTACAAGGACCCGACGCACTTGCCCTTGTCCAAAAGCTCATAGTCAATGATGTTTCCCAAATGCCCATCCATCGTGTGCTGTATACCTCGATTCTGGGAGAGGATGGGGGCATACGATCCGATATCACCGTCTACCGCCTGGGGCAGGATCACTATATGCTGATGACAGCCTGGGGCTCCAATGCAGCCAATGAGCGGCCAGAGTTCGAGCTTCTCTTGGAGCAGGGCAAGGGGATGCAGGCGGTGATTACCGACGTCTCCTCTGGCTCGGGCCTGGTGGCGATTCAGGGACCTCGTTCAAGAGACCTGTTGACCGAGCTGACCGACGCTGACCTTGATGGGTTGGAGTATATGTGGGCTACGTCAGCTCTGGTCGCCGGCATCCGGGCGCTTGTATCACGGACCGGTTATACCGGCGAACTTGGATACGAGGTGCTTTTCCCCGCCGAACATGCGCACGACTTTTGGACCGCCGTACTCGGGTCCGGTGAGAAATACGGATTGACGTTGTGTGGTATGACAGCCGCCTTTAGCCTGCGCATGGAGAAGGGATACATCATGCGCTTTGATTTCGCTGGCGGGCGGACACCCTACGAGGTGGGATTGGGCTGGACCGTGAAACTCGACAAGGGCGACTTTATCGGTAGGCAGGCGTTGGTTGAGCGGAAGGAAACCGGCTTTACGGAAAAGTTGATGTCGCTGGTGGTCCGAGACGGGTACGTTCCGGCGACGGGTGACGTCATCCTGGCGGATGGGAATCCGGTAGGCTATGTGACCAGCGGGGCGTTCGGCTACACGCTGAACGCAGCGCTGGCTATGGGATACGTGCCGCTCCGCCTGGCTGAGTCCGGCACCGAAGTGGTCGTCCAGGACGGAGAGGGCAAGCTTCACCCTGCATCGGTGGAGAAGCGGCCACTATATGACCCTGAGGAACGGCGACTGCGTGCCTAGTCCGGCTCGGGCGGTGGCTATGTGCTCCTCAGGTTGTTCCGAGGTAGAGGGACGGGGCGATCTGTACGGTGAGTGAGGTAGATATAGACGGGCGTCTATAGAATCTCGCCCGCCAGGAATAGGCGTACAGGTAAGAATGGTCTGAGCGCTTGACGCCACTTCATAATTGTGGTACAGTACTGTGGTATTGAGAATATAGGCTTTTACATCAAGGAAGGAGGAGGAGACAATGAAGAGAATCCGACTCTCTTTGCCTCTGGGCGTACTGGTTCTGCTGGTCGTATTGAGCCTGCTGACTGGATGTTTCAAAGCAGCAGCTCCGGATGTTGAGGATACGCCTGCGGGTCAGGCACAGGTTGATCAGCCAGAGGAGGGAACCCCCGATATGGTGGCTACTGCGATGGCAGAGTCGACTCGGGTTGCCGAAGCGAGTGAGCCGACGGTTGGGCCGGAAGCACCTGAGGCAGAGCCGACCGCTACTCCTGAGCCACCTACAGCCACGCCACCTCCTCCCCCGACAAACACCCCTGTCGCTGCCGCCACTTTTACGCCAGCTCCTAGCTCCCCGACGGCGACGCCTGCGCCCGTGAGTGCGGGACAGCACACGGTCCAAGCAGGGGAGAACCTGTTCCGGATTGCACTGCGCTACAACACTACGGTTGACGCTATAGCCAACGCCAATGGGATCGCTAACCCCAGTCTGGTGTACGTGGGACAGGTCTTGACCGTTCCTGGGGCAGGCAGCCAACCACCGACCACAACCGGGACCGGCGGGACCACCTACGTGGTACAACCCGGTGACAATCTGTTTCGTATCGCGCTGCGCTACAATATGGGTTACCTGTACCTGGCTCAGTACAACGGCATTGCCAATCCCGCCAGCATCCGCGTGGGGCAGGTATTGCGTATTCCGTAGCGCCTGGCAAGTTTGTGATAGCTAGTTAAGAGCCGTGGGGACCCCCCACGGCTCCTTGTTTATTCTCTGTTGGAATGATCACCAGCCATAGAAACGACAGGGTCAGGCATGTACGGGCGCTGCAGAGTCGGCGGCGTCTCCGTCAGCGTGAGCGGCTGCTTGTCTTTGAAGGAGTGCGTCTGGTTGAGGAGGCTGCCCGAGTAGGTGTTCCCCCCGATTTCGTGTTCCATACTGTAGGGGCAGATACCTCTGAGGGTGGGCGAATCGGCCAAGTCCTGCGGTCGCTGCGCGAGGTGGGCGTTCCCTGTTTTGCTGTGAGCGAATCGGTGATGACCGCCTGTTCTGAGACGAAAAGCCCTCAAGGCATCCTGGCGGTGATCCCTGTCCCTGATCTGCCACAACCAGAGCGGCCCACCTTTACCCTCATTCTTGATCGCGTGCGCGACCCGGGTAATCTAGGGACCATTCTTCGCACGGCCCTGGCGACGGGGGTAGAGCGGGCGATACTAGCGCCCGGCACGGTTGATGGCAGCAATCCCAAAGTCGTGCGGGCTGCTATGGGAGCGCATCTGCGGCTTCCGTTGATCACGCTCAAATGGGAGGCGATCGCTGAGACTGTTGCGGGTTCTGATGTGTGGCTGGCTGCACCGGGCGGTGGTACGCACTATACGGATACGGACTGGACGCGGCCGGTATCCATTATCGTGGGGGGTGAGGCCGCTGGGGCGGGCGATAAGGCCGAGGCGCTCGCGCAAGGACGGGTGTCTATTCCTATGGCCGAGGGAGTCGAGTCGTTGAACACCGCGGTGGCGACGGCCGTGCTCTTGTACGAGGTGATGAGGCAGAGGATCGTCGCGTAGCTTGACAAAACGGGGCTTCTGCGGGATAATGCCTTTCAATACTAGAAATGGCGATGACGGAGAAGAGTAGGCAGAGGGAGCCCGCCAGGGAGGTGGGGCCGTGGACTGAGATCCCCACTCGGAGAAAGCCTGCCAAAGTTCGCTCCTGAGCTGACGGGTGAAACTGGGTGACCAGCAAGTAGCCCGCTCCGCAGGCCCAGCGTTAGCGGGGTAGCCGATCGCGTCCACGGACGCCGCCGGCAACTTGAGAGGGCTCCATCTGGAGCCAAGCGGGGTGGTACCGCGGGAGTAGGCGCTCCCGTCCCTAGGGACGGGAGCGTTTCTGATTGTAGATACATTGTGCTTGATTATTGATGAGGAGACCATCGTTATGTTGGATCAACTAGGACAACTGGAAAAGGAAGCCCTGGCTGCACTAGAGACCGTGGAGGATACCGAGGGCATGAACGCCTGGAATCGGCGCTACCTGGGGAAAAAGGGAGCGCTCCCACCACTACTGCGGTCTGTCCGTGAACTGCCCAAGGAGGAACGTCCGGCCTTTGGGCAGGCGGCCAATGAGGTCAAGACTCACCTGGAGACGGCCCTTGAGGCGCGGGCCGAGGCGCTGCGGCAGCAGGAGATACAGCGTGATTTGGAGCGAGAAGCCCTGGATGTCACCTTGCCGGGCCGTCCCATAGGGCCGGGGCATCTTCACATCACCACCAAGACGCTGCGCCAGATCTATGCTATCTTTGCTGAGATGGGTTTCCAGGTTTACGAATCCCCCGACGTCGAGACCGACGAGATGAACTTTGAGCTGTTGAATATGCCTCCCCACCATCCGGCTCGCGATATGTGGGATACCTTTTGGATCAGCGATGAGTTGCTCCTGCGCACGCACACCTCACCAGGGCAGATTCGGGTGATGCGCGAGTATTGCCCTGAACCTATTCGCGTCATTCTGCCTGGAAAATGCTATCGCTACGAGCAGATCACCGCCCGCTCTGAGCACCAGTTCTACCAGGTGGAAGGTCTAGCAGTGGGGCATGGCATCACGATGGCCGACCTGGTCAGTACGTTGACCGAGTTTGCACGTAGGTTCTATGGGCCGGAGCGCCAGGTGCGTATCCGGGGATCCTACTTTCCGTTCACCGAACCCAGCATCGAGGTGGATATGGATTGTATTCTGTGCGCTGGGCAGGGTTGCCGGGTGTGCAGGTATAGCGGCTGGTTGGAGATCGCGGGGGCAGGGATGGTACACCCTGTTGTATTGGCAAACGGTGGCTACGATCCTGACGAATGGAGTGGGTTCGCTTTCGGTCCAGGCGTCGAGCGGCCTGCTATGCTCAAGTACGGCATTGACGATATCCGTCTGTTCTATAGCAACGATTTGCGATTCCTGCGCCAGTTCTAGGCGATCAGACGACAAGGAGAGAACAAATGCGAGTCCCACTGTCTTGGCTGAGAGACTATGTAGACGTCAACCTCTCCATTCCAGAATTGGCCGAGCGGCTGACGTTGGCTGGGCTGGAAGTGGAGACGGTCGAGTACGTCGGGATGCCCGGGGCTGAACTGCCCTGGGATCCGGAAAAGATCGTTGTGGGCGAAATCCACGCCGTCGATTTCCATCCCAACGCTGATCGGCTTGTTCTGGCGGAGGTGGCGTATGGTGGCGCCGAGACTGAGGTTGTCGTTGCAGGTCCTCCTAGCCTGCTGCGGCTCCGTGGAAAGAGTGATCTGCATCTCAAGGTGGCTTTCGCGATGGAGGGCGTCAAACTCTACGACGGTCACGCCGAAGAGCCCCGCATCAGGACGCTGAAAAAAACAAAGATTCGTGGCGTCTCCTCGCGGTGTATGGTTTGCTCGGAGAAAGAGCTGGGCCTATCCGATCTGCACGAGGACATCATCTACCTTCCTGACGACGCACCTGTGGGTACACCGCTGGTCGAGTATATGGGGGACGCGATACTAGAGTTCGATATCAAAGGACCCTTTGGGCATTTGCAGTCCGTATTCGGCATTGCCCGTGAAGTGGCGGCTATTCTCGATATATCCCTGCGACGGGATGCGCTCGAGGTGTTGGATCGGAATCCGGCTGAACTAACCGCCACGCCAGACTATTTGGTTCTGGAGGTCGCTGATCCCGATCTATGCCCGCGTTATTCGGCCTTTTTCATTCAGGGCGTCAAGGTAGCTCCGGCACCTTTCTGGATGCAGACTCGATTGCGACGCGCCGGGATGCGCCCCATCAACAACATCGTGGACATCACCAACTATGTGATGCTAGAGCTGGGGCAGCCTCTGCACGCTTTTGACTATCACGTTCTTCGGCCCAAGCCGGCCGAGGATCAGCCGGCGATTATCGTACGGCGCGCGCACGCTGACGAGCAGATGAAGACGCTCGATGGCCAATTGCGCACCTTTGATGAGGAAATGCTATTGATCACCGATGGTGGCGGCCCTGTGGCAGTAGCAGGCGTGATGGGAGGACTGGATAGCGAGGTCACAAAGGTCACGACCGATGTGCTCTTGGAAGCAGCCAACTTTTACTTCCTCAACGTCCGCCGTACCTCTCGCCTGCTGGGGCTGACGAGCGATGCAAGCCAACGGTTCGGCCGGCGGGTCGATCCGGAATTGACGGTGAAGGCAGCAGCACGGGCCGCTCACTTGATGGCAGAGCTGGGGGGAGGCACCGTTGTACCCGTCGTCGGTGATGTGTACCCTGGTCGTCAACCGGAGCGGGTGATCGAATTCGATCCGTCCTACGCTGCACGCATCCTGGGCGTCGAGGTGCCCAAGGACGAGATCATCCGTATTCTTACGTCGCTTGAATTTCAGGTATCAGAATCCGGCGTTTCAGGAGCTGCGGATGGTCAAGCGGCTGAAACCTTGAGCATAACAGTTCCCTCACACCGGCTCGACGCCACCCAGCCGGTGGATCTGGTTGAGGAACTGGGGCGCATATGGGGGTACGACCGTTTTCCGGCATCCCTCATGCGGGATGAGCTACCTCCGCAGCGGACCAATCTCCGTCTGACAGGTGCCGAGCGTGTGCGCGATCTGCTGGTCGGCTGTGGACTGGATGAGGTCATCACATACTCGCTGGTGAATATTGAGGATGACGGAAAACTGCAGCCTCAGGGAGCGGCTCCTGATCCCTCCAAGTACCTGCGTGTGCTCAATCCAATCTCGGCCGAGCGGCCCTACTTGAGGCGGACGCTGCTTCCCTCCTTACTGCACACCACGCGTGAGAACTTGCGGTTCCTCGATCACGTGACTATGTTTGAGGTGGGTGCGGTCTATCTTCCGGTGGAAGGACAAAAACTACCGGACGAGCCTCGTCGTCTAGGAGTGGTGATGACCGGTCCGCGAGAGAATCGCTCGTGGATGGCAAATCAAGATCGCACAGGAATGGGTTTCTACGAACTCAAAGGGGTGGTGGAGACGTTGCTGTCTGGCCTGGGGTTGGCAGGGACATTCAAACCGTGTGCTACCTCGGCGGATTCCAGCGAGCTGGAGGGAGCTTTTCATCCCGGTAGGTGTGCCCAGGTGATCGTAGAGGACGCCGTGATCGGCGCTATGGGAGAGTTGCATCCTCTGGTGCGCGAGGCTTTTGATCTGCCAGAGCAACCCGTCTGTATGCTAGAGTTCGATTTGGATACGCTGTTAGCGGCTCGTGAGGGTGCTCTCAGGATGACGTCTATCTCAGCCCATCCCCCGGTCTATGAGGATCTGGCTGTCGTGGTGGACGAGAGCGTGCCCGCGGTGCGTGTCCAAGATCTGATCGCTCAGACCGGTGCACCACTCGTGCGCTCTGTTCTTCTTTTTGACGTCTACCGGGGAGAGCAGTTGGGAGCTGGACGGAAGAGCCTGGCCTACCGATTGACCTATCAGGCAGATGATCGAACGCTTACCGACCGGGAGGTCGCCAAGCTGCGAGGTAAGATTGTCCGCCGACTGGCGCAGGAACTGGAGGCGACGTTACGGAGCTAGTTCTGAGATGGAAAACTGCTGGCCATTAGTGTGTGCCCAGACGCTAATGGCCAGCAGCAGACGTCCAAATACAATTACCGCAGCCGGCGATGCCACTCTTGCTTCAGCTCCAGTGAGCTGAGGTCATCTCCGGCGTCGAGGAAATCCTTCAATAGTCGATTGAACTGGTTTTGCTGTTCCAGCATTGGAAAATGCTGGACGTCATCCAGTGAGATGACACGGACGTTGTCATCACAGTCCTCTAGCCAATCCGACTCAGGCGGGCTGATAAATGGATCGTTCCTGCCATATACCAGGAGCGCTGGGATCTTGAGCTGGGGGAGTATGGGGCGAAAGTCGCTCTCGAGCGCTGAGTCCAATGTGCTGCTCACCGCAGATGCATCGGTCTTGCGTACCTCCATCTCCAGCTCGGAGAACTTGGCTCGTCGTGCTACCAACTTTGCCAACGCATCGCCATTGCCGGAAAGGCCAGCCAACGGTCGATTGATGGTTTCACCAAGCAATGGCACACTCACCGCCATCACCTGATCCACCCAACCTGGATTCTCGGCGGCAAACTTGAGCGCGATCACACCTCCCAATGCGTGTCCCACCAGAGTGGCGTGGACGACGCCCAGCTTGTCAATGAATCCCCTTACCAACCCAACGTATGTGTCGATGTCATAATGACTGCCCGGTTTGTCAGAATCGCCGAAACCCCATAGATCAAGAGCATAGGCCTTGTGCCTGACCGACAAATCCTCCATTGTCGGTACCCAGTAGCGCCACGATCCTATCCAGCCGTGGATGAACAGGACTGGCCTGCCGCGTCCGAACGCTTCGTAGTGTACGAGGCCTTGACCGATTACGATAGCACTCATCGCTGTCTCAACACCTGGTACCCCGCCAACGGGTGTCTACTCTTTCGGCGTACACTGTTCTTAACTCTAGCAACCAATGATCCCCCAATGGGCAAGTCTGAGCACTGGGCGCTGGGTCTGATCGGGCAGATTCCACAGGCTCATCATTTGCCCGAGTTTCCTAGTCGATAACTCCCGAATTACGAAGAATCTCCTTGACCTGTTTGGTCAGGTCGTCTGGCGCGAAAGGCTTCACGAGGTAGTGATCTGCTCCTGACTCGATTCCTTCCTGGATTTCGCCTTCCTGACCCTTTGCTGACAGTATCACCACAGGGATATGGCTGGTCTCTGGGTTGTTCTTTAACTCTCGGCAAGCCTGGTAACCGGTCATTTTGGGCATCCGAACGTCGAGCATAATGAGGTCAGGCTGTAGCTCCGGTGCTTGTTCGACGGCCTCAGCGCCATTCTTGGTCAGGGTCACGTCCAGATCGGCAAAACGTAACGTGAAGCCGATCAACTCACGGATGTCCTGGTCATCTTCGGCGATTAGAATCTTTGGTTTGTTGTCGGGCATATCTACTCCCATTTCTCTCTCAGATCACCAGTGAACGCTGGCCTCTCGAACGTGTCACTCTCCAGTTGGGTTGTGCCTTTCTCGGTTCTTTGACATAGGGCGGGCCACCGGTGAATTCGAAGACATTTGTCCTTCAGATACCTGCTTGAGCGTCTGCCTGGCGGCCGCTGCGGGGAAGGCGACGGTGAACGTGCTGCCTTTGCCCAAATCGCTGTTAACCCACACTCGTCCTCCCTGCATCTCTGTCAACGACTTGACGATGGATAAGCCTAGCCCTGCGCCCGGTGCGTCCTGCACTACGTCGTGATCTGCGCGGAAGAAGCGGTCGAAAATCTTCTCCTGGTCTTCCTCCGAGATGCCAATGCCCGTATCGGAAACCGAAACGTGCACCTCGTCGCTGTGGGCATAAGCGGATACCGTGACCCTGCCTCCAGCAGGTGTATAGCTGCAGGCATTTCCCATCAAGTTGGTCAGGATCTGAGTCACTCGGTCAGGATCCGCCAAGACCTGGGGAAGTGGGGAGGATACCTCTGACTGGAGGGTCAACCCCTTGTCCATCGCCCGCGCCCGCATTGTCACGACCGTGAGATCTATTACTTCCTCAAGATGTATCACCTTCGGCGACACCGCCAGTCGCCCGCTCTCGACACGCGAGATGTCCAGTAGATCGCTGACCAGTAAGGTCAAGCGTTCCACGTTGCTGCGAATTACCGACAAAAAGTTCTGCTGATCCTCCGTCACCACGCCCACTGCACCCATTAGTAGCAGATCAACGTATCCCTTTATCGATGTCATCGGCGTGCGCAATTCGTGTGAGACTGTGGAGACGAACTCGGTCTTTGCACGTTCGGCCTCGACCTCGGCGGTGACATCGCGAAAGGCCGAGACGGTGCCCAAGAACTCGTTGTCCATCAACACCGGTGCAAGGTGTACACTGACAATGCGAGCTCCGATCTCCAGACGAGCTGCCAGGTATTCGTCTGCTGAATATGTCTCCGCTCGTTCTGCCCAGCCTACCACCTTCTCCAGCCAATCCCGCGCTCGGCTACCGTAAAGCCCAAGCATCTCGTTGATCGAGCGCCCCATCGCTTGCTCTCTCGGCAACTCCAGGATACGCTCTGCAGCCGCATTGAACAGGATGATCTGGCCGTCAGCATCGGCAACGATCACCCCATCCGCAACACCTTCCAGGATAGCTTGGCTCTTGGTCGCCTCGACTTTCTGGGCCTTTAACGTGTTCCCGAGCCGCTCCGCCTGGTCAAAGATGAGTTTGTATAACTCGGCGTTGTTAAGTGCATTGGCAACCTGAACGCCAGCGGTCTTGACTAAGCGTAGGTGGCTCTCGTCAAAATGGTCGGTCTCGGTGTGGAACAGAAGCAGTGCACCGAGCACTTCGTCGCTGACCGTGAGGGGAACCGCCAGTGCGGATCGGTATATCCGATCGGTGCTATTTCGTGACTCTACCCAGCGGGGGTCGTGCCTAATGTCAGGTACGATGATTGCCTCACGATTCTCGACTATCCAACCTGCCAGCCCTTCACCAGAGGAAAAGCGGGTGGGCAAGCCGCCAACCGGCAACCTGTCCTCCGTCCCCAGAGCTGCCCGGTAGATCAACCTGTCGGATTCCGAGTCCAACATGAGAATAGATGCCCGCTCGGCACCGACAGCATCCACGACCAGTCTTAGCGCGAGATTCATCACGTGATCCAGGTCGAGGCTGGCGGTGAGTTGAGAGGTGATGCGATAGAGTGTCTCGACTCGATCCCGCTCTTCGGTGAGATCCGCCATTGCCTCAGCCAATGCCCCGGTGCGTTCTTCGACGCGTCGCTCCATCTCCTGGGAGAAGCGACGTACCGCGTCGAACAGCCGGGCGTTCTCCACCGCCACTGCTACCTGATCGGCCAGCGCCGAAAGGGTCGCTACCTCGGCTGGCTTGAAAGCTCGCGGATCGTAGCGGCCTACGCACAAGACGCCCACAACCAGTCTGCCGACTGTGAGCGGAGACATTACTGCGGCTCCCCTCTCCGCTCCCAAGAAACCAGTAGCGGACCGCGCGTCGTCCTGCACGTCGTCGATTGCCAGCGGCATTCCGCTCTCAGCTACTGCACCCACCAATCCCTCGCCCGAAGTGAAGGTGAGAGATGCGATATCCTCAAGCGCAAATCCGTACGCCGCTCGGGCCACATAGTGCCCGCTCTCGGCATCGAGGAGGAAAATGCTGCTGTAATCGCCCTCCAGAAGCTGGGGAATCATCTCAGCAACAGCATCTAGCATATCGCTCAGTTCGACCGCTTCCAGGTGTGCCGTGGTCGCCCGGTTGACCTCGTTAAACAGGGTCAACATCTCGGCCCGGCGTTGCAGTGCGTCCATCAGGGTCGCGTTCTCGATGGCCAACGCTGCCTGATCTGCAAAGATCTCTAGTGCTTCGACCGTCTCACGCGTGGGAGCCAGTCCATCAATCGGCTGATCTACCGAGAGAAGACCCTGGATATCGCCTCCCGATCCAATTAGCGGTACGAGCAGCAGGTCCTGGGGATGCCAGCGCTCAGGTCCCCACGATGCACCCTCGACCTGCGCTTCGTATACATCCAGGCGGCCACGCCAATGTGCCTGTCGCTCCGCTGGAATGTAGTAGCTCCGGCTGATGCAAAACTCCTCAGTCATCACATCCGCTACAACGGACCATGGATCACGCACCTGTTTCAGACGTTCGAATTCGGCAATGGGTAGACCGGCAGCAGCCACACGTCTCCGGTACGGTGGATCACCTTCCAGGATGCCGATGAGTACCAGGTTGAACCCTACGCTCTCCTGAATGGCATAAGCGATTTCCTCTAGGATCTCTTCCAGGGGGCGGTCCGAGCGCAGTGCTTGACTGACTTCCAGAACAGCAGCAAGTCGGTCAGCACGCTGTCTCAGCAAATCGCCACGCTCCAACTGTTCTTGATAGCGATGCGCGTTCCCGATAGCCATAGCCGCCTGAGCTGACAGCCCTTCCACAAATTCAAGCGCGCCCTGATCAAACGTTCCCTCTACCGGGCTCTCGAGGGCGATCAGGCCAGCTAGATCTCCCAGGTGGAATATCGGCACCAGAAGCACAGAGCGGGCTCCTGGTTGGATGGTGTTTTTGTCATCCTTATCATCTATCTCACTCAGGAGTAGAGCCCTTCCGGTATCTAGCACCCCTGCGATAGCAGGATGTTTCTCCGGGGTTTGCAGGAGGGTGCGGATGTGCGTCTCCTCGGCCTTCGAATAGCCCGAGCAGACTTCCAACTGCAGTTTCCCTTCTGCTGCGTCTCGAAGCACAATCGCACCAAAAGAGGCATTGCTCTGGCGAAGCGCTTCCTCCAACACCAGATCCAGAATGTGAGAGTGGTCGACGGTAGCGTTAATCTCACGGCTCACGCGCTGGAGACGACGCAGTGCCTCTTCTGCACGGGCGCGCTCAGCAATCTCCCGCTGTGCCTGGTCGTAGAGCCGGGCGTTCTCAATGGCGCTCGCTGCCTGGACGGCCAGACTCTGCGCCAGATGAATCTGTTCGGACGTGTAGCTTCGCGCTTCATTGTCGATCGCAATCGCCGCTTGATCGGCCAGGGCGGATAGTAACTCTACCTCCATCCTGGAGAATCTATGGGGTTTGACAAACATAGCCGACAACATGCCGATCACGCGGTCTGCGCGCTTGAGCGGCAAATCTGCAAAGGCACGGAACCCCTCTCGAACGGACATCGATGCGAATGCCAGCAGGCTTTCGTCAGCCTGGATGTCTGACACAATCAGCGGCTCTTCTGACGCCATGGCGTGGCCTCGTCCTCCGGGTTCCAGCGTGAGCGTCTGCGATTGTGCAGCATAGTCTTCGCTCAACCCTTGAGTCATTGCCAGGCGCAACACTTGTTGTGGCTCATCCAGGACGAAAATCGCGGAGCGCTGGCAACCCATCACTTCGAGCACGGCTGAGGCGATAGTCTGGAGTACATAATCAAGCTCAAGAGACTCACTCATGGCTGCCGAAATGGCGGTGAGTGAGGCCAACGCAGCGGCCCGGCGTTGGGCCTCATTGTACAGACGGCTGTTCTCGATGGCCCCGGCCAAGTAACCGGCGACAGTGTGCAGTAGGCGTACCTCTTCACGCCCAAACCCGTGTTTGAGGTCACCGAGATAAAGCTCCCCAATGTTATGTTCCTCGAGCCGCAAGGCAACGCCAGCAAAGTTCCTGAAGCCGAGTGTCTGGATGTAAGGGTGATAAACTGGGACGATGTTGGGATCGATCTCAGTTTCGTTGGAGAAAAAGCTACCACCGCGGACGAAAAGCGACTGCTCGAACCTCTCAGCGTTAGCAGGGATGACGAGTGTATCCACTATTTCACGGTCGGCCCCGCTCAATTTCAAGTATCGCGCCACCAAGGCGTCCTCTTCCTCATCATAGATCAGGAGCACACCCTGCTCCGCTTCCAGCAGTTGAAGCGTCTCATCCATCACTTGGTTCAGTAGTTCGTCCAGATCGAATGTCGAAGCAGCTAGAGCAGCGATTCGGGCCAGTCCAGCGTGCTGCTCGGCACGCCGCTGCGTCTCTGCATAGAGCTGAGCGTTCTCAATGGCGACTATTGCTTGGTTAGCAATGGCATAGAGTATCCTTATCTCTTTCTCTGACCATGCGTCGATCTGATGACTAGCCAATTCGAGGGTGCCAATGAAACGTCCTCGAGCGTGTAATGGAATGCCGATGTACGACTGGAAAGGGTAGCTGGAAAAACCCACTGTGGGTTGTACATCCCGTCTGGCCTGGACGTCACGGACCAACAAAAAGTGTTGATGGCGGATTATCCAGCCAGTGTATCCTTCATCGATGCGATAGGCGCCCTCTGTGCCTTGGGCAAAGGTTCGATCTCCTGCTTCACCTTGAGTAACACAGCATTGCCGTTCTTCGTCCCAGAGTGTGATTTCTGCGGTGTCGTATGGTACCAACTGTCCTGTGCTTGACAGGATAGCATCCAGCGTTGATTCCAGGCAAGGAGGATGATCAGGGGCGAAACCAAGCTCGCTGTTGTCCTCGCCGCCGATGTGACCTAGCACTGTCGTCGCTGTCGATGATGGTTGCGAAGACAGTACGAGTGAGCCTGCTCGTTCGTTCCATCGAACAGCTAGCAAGAACACCGGGAGAGTCAGGCTACTGACGAGCAGCCTTTCCGCAGCGTGTAGATGCCGACTTCCCCACACTGCCAAGACGAGCATCAATGCCATCGCTCCGAAAACACCGCGTGCTTTCGAATACTTTTGACGCTTCTGCGCTAGCCTGCTCATACCGTCACTTTCATCCACGGCCTATCGCCCCGCACGGCCAAACGGGTGCTGGTGCCTATGCCTCCGATGCTGTACGTCGCGCGTTGGATGCTGCTTCGGTGATCTCGCGAATATCATAGAAAGGGCCGTCCTCCGTGGTGATCCTACCGACGGAGAGCTTCATCAAATCAACACCCTTCTGACGCGCTTGCCAAGGATAATGGGTTTCGATCTCTGCGTCAAAGCGTTGCGTGAGTTCTGCTGCTACAGCATCGACCAGACCCTGCTCGGTGATAATGATAAAATCATCACTGCCGATGTGGCCGATAAAGTCATTGGTGGTGCCGGCGCTGTCTACTGCTTTGCCCAAAACCAGAGCGGCAAAACGCAGCACCTCCTCGCCTGCCACAAAGCCGTATTCGTCTTTGAACGTGGTGAATCCCCAGATGCCTGCGTAGACGACTCCCCAATCCTCCCGTCGCATCAGACTGCGCAGTTGATCCTCGATCAACCGCCCGCTCGGCAAACCCGTCGTAGCGTTGGTCAGACTCTCGTATTGAGCCCGGACCATGGCGTTCTTGACCCGGAGTTTGAGTTCCTCTAGATCGAAGGGTTTGGTGATATAGTCGTCGGCTCCCAACTCGAGTCCGTGGATCTTGTCAGAACGCTCATCCTTCTGGGTCAAGAAGATGATGGGGATATGGCTGGTGCGAAGGTTGCCGCGCAGATGGCGGCAGACATCGTAACCATCCATGTCTGGTAACATGATGTCAAGGATGATGATGTGAGGGAGCTGCTGTCTGATCATCTCTAGAGCATCTTCTCCACAGTCAGCTATCGTCACATCATAGTTTTGCGATTGGAAGTAGATGCGTAGCATGTTGGAGATATCCTCATCGTCCTCTACTATCATCAATCTACCTTCGGGCATGTTCCCTCCTTTTTTAGGCCAGCGGTCGATGGCCTCGGCAACTCGGATAGCCTGAAGCCATGCTTACGGGCCAGTTGGGCAATCTCGTGTACTTTTTCGGGCTCTATCTGCTTACCCAACGAATAGTTCTCATATCGTCCTTCTATCGCCAGCACCATAGTCTCCGCCATACATGCGTAGGCCTTGCCAGGTGGGAGGCCAAAATCGAAATGAAAGTCCACGTCGCCGGGAACATCCATCACTCCCCCTTCGATAATCAGTACGTCGTCTCGTTCGCTCGCTACCCGTGACGACACATCTGGTGGCAGCGCCACGTCACATACGATTGCACCCCGTTTGAGGTGCTCGGACTGGATGATGGATTCGGTGGCGTTGGTAGTGCTCAGTACCAAGTCGGCCTCCCGGAGCGTCTTTATGTGAGTCGAGACCCGCACTTGACGCGCCCCTGCTTCCCTGACTTGTTTGGCGGCTTCCGCTAGACGAGATTCTGCTGCACGAGAGCCTGGTCGGCCAATCAGTATCAGCTCGTTTACCATCGGAGCCAGCAATTGCGCGCACGCCAACCCGATGCTGCCCGTCGCTCCAACGATGGCCAGACTGGCCAACTGTAGCCGAGTGCCCCTGAGTCTGGCTGCCTCCTCCAAGCCCTCGATCGTTGTGGCTACAGTGAGGCTTCGCCCCGTAGTCAGCGGAATACTCAGGTGCTGAGATACAGTCACTCCGCTGTCGCCAATCGCAGACGCAAAAGCCAGTAATCCCAGGATGTCGGCTCCCAGCTTCTGTGCCAAACTGCCGGTCTGGATGATCTTTTTGTAAGTTACCTGCGGGGGCAGTTTGAGCATCTGCCCAGCAGTGAGAGGGCAAGCTAACAGCCAGCCCTCGACTTCTGTTCCCGTAGCCTCTGAGCGTACGCCCGTGATGCGAGATAGGCAGACGGGAGGCCAGAAGCGCGAAAAGACGTGTATCAACGACGTAGGCAACACGCTGGCCAGGAACGGATACTTACGAGCTGCATCCTGCTTGGGTCTAAGTGGATGTATGACACATGCGAACCGACTTGTTATCTGCCTGCTGCTGTGCTTGCCCTTATGGCTCATACATCCTGGTGTGCGTGTCTGCACCGTCCTTCAGTTTTAAATGATCGCTGTCTTCGTAGTAGACCGTTCGACTAATCACGCGCCTCTCAGGCGAGGCGAACAATATCACGTCTGACTCAATGGCCCGCGCAGGATGCACGACCATACCGGAGCCGATGTAACAGTGATGTCCCACACAGCCACCTACTACTGGCATGCCGGTTCGCCTGGGTTTGCCTTCATACATCGCACGAATAGGTTTGCCGGGCACCAGGCTGAAATCGGTAAAAGTGTTGCCCGCGCCGATAAAGGTGCCACGCCCGACGCTGCAAAATTGCAGGCAAGTATTCTGCGCCACCATCGAGTCCGCCATCATCACACTCATAAAAAGCGCGGCTCGGAAAGGGAGGAAACAACGATCCGAAATCACGCTGAGTTGAACCTGGCCTCCTGTTCCGATGTCTACATTGTTGCCAATGATAGAGACATCCACAACAGCTCCAGGTCCAATACTGACGTTGTCTCCAATCCACGATGGCCCTCTGATGACGGCGGAGGGATCGATACTGCAGTTGCGGCCTATGTGTACCACCTCTGACGAAGAGAGAACTTGCTTCCGCTCCAGCAGCGCGCGCCACAGGATTTTCAAGTTTTTCCCGACGCTATGTTCAATCTCGCCATCCAGTCTAGCGCCGTTGGCGAATACTCCAAAGATGACATTTGATATGATCGTATGAACCCAGTGCTCAATGGAGCAAAATGCTCTTGTGGGGACCTGATATATCAGATCCCCCATTGCATTAGACATGTGCGTCGGCACATGATAATAACCCATTTCGTGGCTGCCGGTGTCTATGACCAAGGGGCCCGCATTGGGCTCAAAGCCTTGTGGATAGTACCACATGTCAGCAACATACACATCGCCTTCGGGGCGAATACCTCGCTGGAGTTGAATAGCATGGGTCCTGATGGCGGGGTCGTTGTGAGCGAAGGCAACCCGGCAGGCCTTGCCCAACTCTCGAGCCTGGCCGACGAACGCATCAAGAAAGAACTGGTCAAAGAAAAGGTTGTCTCGATAGACCAGAGTCTCCACCTTTTGAGAATCAATCTCGAGCAGCGAGTCCACCTCACGCTCATCGACGTCATAGGGCGCGAACAGATCTCGCTGGTGCAGCCACAGTGGCTTGTTTAGCACCCTCAGCTCACGGGCAGGCTCGTTGAAGGGAAAGACTTTGTAGTGGTCTCGCAGAATGATTTTGCGCATCTAGCTTGAACCTAACAATGGGCCTAGTCCAACGGCTGCTTGCCGATTATGATCGTACAACTGGTGTCGCCAGCGGCAATGCAAGATACCTCCTCAACGTAAAAGTTCTTGCCCCCACCAACCCAGTAGAGCCCTTCCTCCAGGATACCTATGGCGAGATGGCAACAGGGTGAGTCTGTTTTGCGCCCCCAACATGTACCGCAGCGTTCCATAATCCACTTGTAGTACTGTTCATCCTCTCCCAACCGCACCAGATGGTCGGTGAACTTGTTGAATGTCTGGGCAAGGACTTCGAATCCCACCTTGAGTTTCATCCCTAGGGGTAAAACACGAAAGGTGAGGTCAGCGATGCCCAGCATAGGGCCAAAGTCTTTGACTCCGAACCTGAAACAGGCGCGTCCAGCGCGCCGGGCCAATCCGCGTCCGCCACGTGGACCGTACATCTCATCCAACGCCTGCAGCAATTGGCCAACTTCGCTGAAGGCGAATCCCTTGTCAAAGTTGTTGGGTGGATAGTTCCCGATACGATTCTGTAACCGGGCCAGATTCAGGACCGCATTTACCCCATTACGCCCCATGACTTCTTCCATCGCCAAGAGCATAATCTGCCCCATCTTGTTGGGGAATGCGTACTGTGGCTCTTCCTCAAGCCCGGGTACAGACTCATCTTTCATACGAACGTTTCCCATCATCTGGCCGACCAGTCCACGTCAGGCACCCTGCCAAATGGTATCTTTAACGGGAGCTTGAGTCACCATGGCTCTGTCAATCGGAGTGGTGATTCAGGAACTCGCGCAGCACCTGATAAAACCGTTCGGCTTCATCCAGCATAGGAAAGTGGCCTGAACGCTCGAATTCCCTTATGTCGGCCATAGGTGTACCCCGTGCCAACACCGCGCCTTGTTTGGGATCTACGATACGATCTCGTTGGCCGTAGATACCGAGTACGGGCACCTTGATCTCTCCCAGTCGGGGGCGCAAGTCGGTCTTGCGCAACGAGGCGATACTATGATGGAAAGACTCCATCGTAGTACGTGAGAGATCACGTTCAAACATCTTGTACCAGGTTTTCCAGTCGTGTGCCAGGAATGGGGAAAAGAGGCGCACACTGATCGGGATGGCACCCGGCATCTGGTAGATCAAGCTGGCAAAGGAACGCCGTGCTGCCAGCCGCAGGATGAGGGCCAGTCCATCACCTACCACGGGAGAACCCACCACGGCGATCTTCTCAACTCGTTCAGGATGATCCAGAGCGACGTTGAGCGATACCGTGCCTCCCATAGAATGGCCTATGATGGGAGCCCGTTCGATCCCTAGGCGCTCCATGAACTGGTGCACCATTTCAACATAGTCCTTGACCGAAAAGCTACCCGACTGTTTCCCAGACTCGCCAAAGCCCCAAAAGTCAAGAGCATATGCCTTAAAGTCACGACTTAGTGACTCCATTGTCTGGAGCCAGTGGTCCCACGACTCTAGCCAGCCGTGAAGCATAATCACAGGCCGACCTCGGCCAATGGTCTCATAGTGGACCAGTCCGCGATCAGTAACAATGGAACTCATCTAGTATCACTCTCAGCGATTGATCGGCCTGCTAGGTCCAAGGTCGTCCCTACCTTGGACCGAAAGGGTCAACATTAATATATCATGAATACTGCAACGGAAGGATTGAGATACCATTGCAGTTTCGTTAATATGGAGTTACGATTCATAATGGCACAAGACGGTCGAATCTGCGATTCCACAAGGTTCGACCGCCAGGAGAGTGTTATGGGGTGGGGAGGGAGCCAGGGCCTGCGCATTCCTAAAAGGTGCAGGGGCAGCCGATGGGACAATATGTCTACTCCCCTCACCCGTAATCCTGATTTTCTTCATCCATTACTTCGAGAACTGAGAACAAAAGCTCCAGCAAGACCTGTCGAACGCTCTCTTTGTCAGTTGCCACACAAGGCAGAACTTTGATCTCCTGGGGAATGCGGAGTGCAATACGCAAATCCTCAGGGTCCCATGCGTCCTCCATGTCCTGCTTGTTGGCAGCGACGACGTAAGGCACCGGGGCGTAAGCGCGGAACGTGTCGAGAATGCTGCGCGCCTCGCGGAAGGTCTCCGGCTTTACGCTATCCAGCAGGACGACGAACCCAAGCATACCCTCTGCAAGGATTTCCCACATGAAATCGAAACGTCGTTGGCCCGGAGTTCCAAACAGGTAAAGAACTAGGTCTTCGGCTACGCTGATGCGTCCAAAGTCCATCGCCACGGTCGTCTGTGCCTTGACGCGCTCCTCATCGCGGCTGATCTTTCGCTCCGTTGCCACGACGTCAATCTCGCTGATCGATTGGATGAACTGTGTCTTTCCCGCAGAAAAGGGACCGGTTACTACTATTTTGACTGTCTGCATCGCTGCTGTCTCTCTTGACTGTATGCGTTGATTCTACTTCTGCTGGAAGAAACCGATCAACTTTTCGACCACGCCCCGCTTGACAGCCGGAGCACGCATAGTCGCAGGAGCCTTGCCTGGCGCGCCAGGCGCACGCCTGGCTGCTCCTTCTGGCTGGATCATCTCCACCAGCCCCGCTTGCAGCAAGGCATAGACGATCTTCCGAATCTGGAACTCGCCCATGTTGTTGTACTGAGCGATCTGTCGGACGGTGTTGCGTGGGTTGATGAAGGAAACCACGCGCCATTCCTCAACGCTCATATTGATGTCGCGCATACGGGCATCGGGGCGGTCCACGAACCTCAGCGCCATATCGAGGTCGGGCAGTTCGTCCTGCAGTCGTTCCCACTCCTGCATACGGCGGCTGCCTTCGATGATCACGTTCTCTAGGTTGATGGGAATGGTAATGCGATCTTCGAATGGCAGCATACTTGCCTCAAAACGAAAAGACCCTTCTACCCAGGTGAACATTGGATAGACAGTGCCCAAAATGAACTTTTGTATGCTGCGTACAATGTCCTCCTTGCTCACGTAGCCTGCATTTACCAATAATTGACCTAGTTCCTTGTCATTCTTGATGTCACTCCGGGACTGGATCGCCTGGGCTTGTTCCTGGGTCAGCTTGCCGGCCTGCTGAAGGACAGCCGCCAAGTGACCGCTCTGGTCGTTCTTTGTCGCATAGATAAGCTTGCCCTCCTTGAAACATAGGCGCGACCGCGCATTATCTGCGTCGATCGTCAGCGTTCCTGTCTTGCGCGCCAAGTTGATCAAGTTGAGCAACTGCGTCGTGCTGAAATCCTGTAGATTTCCTTTCAGCGCCATGCTTACCTCCACCGCAACTGATAAGGTTGCAGACCTGAATTCTTATCTATGCGTGACCGACGCGTCCAACCAAGACACATCAGATCCACCTTATGAATCGAGAGCATCGACCGAGCACTCCATCCAACTCACAGGAGAATCCATCCAGGGATTTTGTAATAACCTCTAGGAACATCTCCGAATTTGGATTATACCTTCTATTGGCATGCAAGTCAACCGAATTTTCGAGCGAGAATTCGCGCCGGGGAATGCACCGGCGACGCACAGACGTCGACCTGTCTTGATTAGGAGCCGCGCAGCAACCAGGGCAGATACACAGCATAAGCCCGGGTGACAGTGTAAGTACGGCCTGTCTCACCCTGTTCCGTGGTAACCACCACGGTGTTGGTGAGGGGGCCACGATAGTTGGGGTTCACCGTGACGGTGATGTAGCCAATCCAAGGGAACTCTTTTTCGGGGATCAGCGTTACAGAGGCCCATCTCGTGATAATGTCGCTGTAGATGAGGTGGTTAGGCAGATAGTCACTTATGGTAGCCGTATAGACCTCGCCGCTGTAGTTGGTGACACGGATAGCGTAGACTAGCTGCTCTCCAGGCCGTACCGGACTAGGGCTGGCCTCTTTCTCCACGCTCAGGAAATCAGGGTACTCGTCCGGGCCGAGGTCGAAACCGTCACCCCGGGGACGCCTGTCTCCGTCAATGTCTGTGTCAACAACGGGCACTGCCCAGTCGAGAGCCTCCGAGTAAAAGCGAATGTGATAATCCCCTGCGTCAGGATTCTGAAAGGCTGGATTGCCGTCGTCACTATTGCTGTCGGCGAATGTACCACTGCCGCCCCACTTAGGGGTGTTGTACCACAACGTTGTATCAAGGGTCGCTTCGCTGCCCGATCTGACGTTGAGGCCGAGCGTGTGAGTAGAGATAATGGTATTCACCAACTCCACCTCACTTGCTCCCGTCACATAGATACCTTCATTGCCGCCGTTACGGGCAAAGGCGGTGTGCTTCAGGTTGGGAGAGGAAGCGTCAACATACAGCCCTCCACCTGCCGAGGTAGCAGTATTGTCGGCGACGACGTTGTTCACAAAGGCTGTGTCGCTCTCACGCAGATACAGCCCACCACCGTTTCCAGCGGAATTGGCGATGATGATGTTGCTGTTCAGAGTTGTCTCGTTGCTGCGGAGCAATAGGACCCCGCCTCCCTGGCCAGTGACGGTGATGGATCCTGTGGCGGCGTTCGCAGTGAAGGTGTTATTGTCGACCGTGGCCACACCCAATCCTTCGCCGTAGTCAACCAGGTATGCACCTCCGCCATAGCCAGCGGTATTGGAACCGATCGTGTTTCCGCTGAGGTTGATCGTGCCGGCCTTCAGATATAGGCCACCACCCCGAGTGGCCACGTTGCCAGAGACCCAATTGTCGGTGAATGTGACTGTGGCGTCGGATGCGTATAACCCTCCTCCTCTTCCACCCCTCTCCACGGCTCCTGGAGCGGCGTCGTCACCCTGATTCGCGTCACCGCCAACGATGTGCAGACCGTTGATGACCACGGTGGTCTCACGTTCGATAAAAAACACGCGCCCCCGACCTCGTCCATCGAGCGTTGTCGGGTTGGCGATCGGGTTGGAGATGGCCCAGTTGGTGGTCGAATATCCCCCCCGGATCGTGAGGTTCTTTCCCACATAGACCACTTGAGTGATAATGTCCCCTGCCGTTCCATAGGCGTGCACGTCGCTGTAAATGCCTTCTGCTATCTTGATGACGGTGCCTGGGCCAGCGGTGTCCACGGCGGCCTGGATGCTGGAGAAATCACAGGCTGCGTTGACGCATACGGTGATCACTCCGCCCTGCGACACGGAGCATCGGTCCATGGGCTTGGATTCGTCCGCAACTCTTGCAGCGGATCCTGCCGCAAGCACTGTATTGGGAATGGTGCTCGCCAGTACCCACATCAGGGCCAGAATCAATCCTACTCCTAGAGCAACCGGAATCAGCAGGTGTCTGGTTTTCATCCCTCGATCCTCCTATCCCAGTGTATCAACCCTAAATCGAATGATCAGTTACGCCGGTTCTTCGTCTTGCTCGCCACCGGCCTCTGCACAAGTTCGACGATCTCTTGTCCCAAGTATACTCTACACGGTTACTTCGTCAACTCCACAGTCTTGTCGTGCACCCTCCCAGTTTGTCCCGCAGACTTTGCCGTGCTAGCCTCTCTCTGAGGCGGCCTTTTGTCTTTTGTTTGGCCTGGCCGAAACTGACATCGTTCGGAGGAGAGGAACAGTGAGAATGAAGGATTATGTCCAGGTGGTGACGACGACAGAGATGTAGCTTCCCGAACTGGGTGGTCGAGACAAGGGAACGGGCAAGCTCAGCTCGCCCACGCTGGTGGTGGGGCTGGTCGGAATTCTGCACCATATATCAGATCGTCGGCCCACACGAGGAATCGACGGGCAAATGGGACGTTGAATGCTATACGGGCCACCAGACGGTGGGGCAATGTCGGCGGCTTGGACCAAGGGCATACGGTCTGGCAAATGGCACAGGCGGAGCCCAGGTGACCCCAGTAGAGCAGGCACTTGACCGGGTCGATCTGCCACTTGCGCACTCCGCGCACGATCACCTTATCTCCCTTTGGAATCGCCCCTGACGGGCAGGTAGTGGCACACTTTAGGCACTTGGAACAGAAATCCTGAACGCCCAGATCGACCGGGGGGTCCAGCGCCAGGGGCATGTCGGTCGTGACGCAGGCCAGGCGGAGGTTGGTTCCCAGGCGGGGATGCATCAGATATCCACAACGGCCCAGCTCCCCTAACCCCGCATCCACTGCCACAGGCACCACGAGCACGCCATAGTTTCGCATATGATGGGCACGGGCAGGCCAGCCCAAAGCGCGGATGTAGGCGGACAACTGCACTGCCACCAGTGCGCTGAGGGCATAGACTCGACCGATCTCAAACTCTGAGAAAGAGGTTCCGCCGGTGCGCAGCAGATCGAGACCCTGGGCAAAGGCCATAGAGATCGCATATTGGTGACCGATGTCGATGGGATCACCCCACTTTAGGTCGTCATAGCTCCCTGGAATGCCGTCATAGTGCGGTGGACGGGGTTGGTAGCCGGCGAAGAAGGGTGGGGTGCCGCGATGGCTATAGACCCAAGCCGGGTTCAGCGGACCAATGCGTACATCGTCGGCCCCCAGGAGGCGGGCAACCGTCTTGATACGGGCAGCCATCCACGCCGGGTCGGCTTCCACTGGCGTCGATGCCAATTCTCCATCCACCACATCCGGCAGCGCCAGGCCCGCGATGGGGTCAAAAGTCGCCTTGTAGAAGGCGGCGTCTATCTGGGAACTGCTCTCCTCCGGCCGATCAACCGCTTGAATGAACCGGGCGATGCGGCGATCGATCTCGATCAGCTCCGGGTGGGCGGTGTGATAGGCCCGCTCCTCCGGACTGGCTGGCACCAGCCGCTCCCGGGCAAAGACCGTGTCTCTCTCGTCGGAGCGTGTCAGTTCGCCGGCGATCTCGTAGGTGGGGCTATCCACGGCGTAGCTCATTGGTTTGCCTCTATTTTGACGGCTGGCGGTGGTGGGCAAATCCGCGTCAGTGTACCACAGGCAGCGGAGGACGCAACCTGCACTGCCTCCCTGTGCTTGCTCGCTCATCTTCCTGCGTGTATAATCGAATACAGTTCACGCCACCACTCCTAAAAGATCCAGGAGCGACACCGATTCGTCAGGGCACAAGCCGATAGCCACAACAGCTCTCTCTAGATCCAGCACATCTGTCGCAGAGCGGAGGCGCAGAGCCGACCGGTACCCAGCCTGGCTTGCGAGAACAGGGGGCATCGGGGAGTGCAGACCCGCCGCGACTATTCTAGGGTGCTTGCGGTGCAGTACAGAAAACGATCCCCGCTTTTCTTTGTCCTGTTGACCATAGTCGTGCTGCTGGCGACAGCCTGTGGCGGACAGACGCTCCCTGCCTCTCCCCTACCAGCAGCTACGCCTTTGATCAACTCGGATCCGGCTCCGTCAGTCGATTCCTCCGGGCGCGCGAAAGTCGGTTCCAGGACAGGCCCGATACAGAACCTCAGGTTCGAGCGCATCTCGGTCGAACACGGGCTCTCCCACAGCACCGTAAACTGCATCCTCCAGGACAGCAGGGGCTTTATGTGGTTTGGCACCGACGACGGGCTCAACAAGTATGATGGCTACACCTTTACCGTGTACAGGCACACCCCGGATGATCCTCGCAGCTTGAGCGATAACCAGGTCTTGTCCTTGTTCGAGGACGCCTCCGGCGTGCTCTGGGTTGGGACAGACGGCGGCCTTAACCAGTTTAGACGAGACTCCGGGCAGTTCATTCGATACGACGCTGGGGATTTCCAGAACGTCACCGATGAGCCCGAGGAATACAGGAACGTCGTCTGGGCTATGGATGAGCACCCAGCGGGCGTGCTCTGGATTGCGACTTATGGGGGTGGATTGGTCAAGTTTGATCTCGACACGGAGACCTTCACCAGCTATGCACCCGACCCGGCTGATCCAAGGCTCTGGGGCCACGAATGGATCTCGGCCATGCTCATTGACCGGTCGGGCAACGTATGGATTGGCACACACAGTGAAGGGCTCGACCGCTTCGACCCCACCACTGAGGCGTTCACCATCTACCGGCACGACTCGAATGACCCCATCAGTCTGGGCCACGACTGGATTACGGACATCATCCAGGACCGGTCCGGCCAGATCTGGATTGGGACCTATGGTGGGGGACTGGAGCGGTTTGATCCCGAGACGGAGAGCTTTGCCCATTACCGGCACGACCCTGGAGATCCTCATAGCTTGAGCGACAACCAACTCTGGTCGATCGCGGAGGACCCAGCAGGCGTGCTCTGGATCGGTACCTACAGCGGTGGGCTGGATGGGTTTGACCCAGAGACCGAGACCTTTGCTCATTTCCACCACGATCCGACCGACCCGCACAGCCTGAGCAGCGACCGCATCCGGTCGATCTATCAAGGCGAATCGGGCCTCCTATGGGTTGGGACCCGGGGCGGGGGCGTGAGCAAGTCCGATCCAGCGTCAGGATGGTTCAACCACTACCGGGGAGACACCGACGATCCCCAGCGCCCCAGTGACTACCAGGTCCTCGCTCTCCACGAGGATCAATACGGCGTGCTCTGGATTGGGACCGCCGGGGGCGGGCTCGACGCTCTGGATCGGGAGACCGGGGTGTGGCACCATTACCGGCACGATCCCGCTGACCCAAACAGCCTGGGCGACAACTCGATCTGGGCTATTCACCAGGACTCGGCGGGTATCTCTTGGCTCGGAACAGAAGATGGGTTCTACCGGTTCGATGCGGATACCGGCCGGTTTGAGCGTTTGCCCCACAGCCCTCCAGACCCCGGGGACGTCAAACGGGAGACGATTTATACCATCGCTCAAGATCAGACAGGTGTCCTGTGGTTGGGAACGCACGGGCGCGGGCTATCCGAGTTCGATCCGGCGACAGGGGCGTTTACCTATCACCAGCACGGGTGGAATCCGGACACAGGATTCCCGGAACAGCACACCCTGAGCAGCAACTTTGTCCGTGATGTCGTCGAGGACGGATCGGGGAATCTCTGGGTCGGGACACAGGAAGGGCTGAACATCTATGACCGCGAGACTCGTCAGTGGGATCTTTTCCACCACGATCCCAGCGACCCCCACAGCCTGAGTCACAACTGGATTAGGTCGCTGTATCAAGACCAATTCGGAACGCTCTGGGTCGGCACGGTTGGCGGTGGGCTCAACCACTTCAGCAGCGAAACTGGGACCTTTTCCCACTACCGGGAGCAGAATGGGCTGGCCAACGACATGGTGCTGGACATCCTCGAAGACGATCGCGGCACTCTCTGGATCGCCACCGCCAACGGTCTCTCGAGGTTCGATCCGCGCACCGAGACGTTCACGAGCTACGATGCCAGTGACGGGCTCCCGATCAACGAGTTCAGCGTTGCTTGCGCGAGCAGCAGCGGCGAGTTGCTCTTCGGGGGAATCAACGGCTTCATATCGTTCTATCCGGACCAGATGGAACCTAGTTCCTACATCCCGCCTGTGGTCTTGACCTCTCTGCAACAGAACGGACAGGAAGTGGACGCTGGTCAGGCCCCTGAGGATTTGAGGGAGGTGACCTTCCGCTGGCCCGACAACTCGTTCGAGTTCGGGTTTGCTGCCCTCAACTACACGCAGCCGGAAAAGAACCAGCACGCCTACATGCTGGAGGGGTTCGACAAGGGCTGGAACCACATCGGCGCCCGGCGGTTCGGCCGGTATACCAATCTACCCGGCGGCGCTTACACGTTGAGGCTCAAAGGCTCGAACAACGACGGGGTATGGAACGAGGGGGGTTTCTCCATCCAGGTTACGGTCGTGCCGCCGTTCTGGCAGACGGGGTGGTTCTGGGGCGCTGTGGCCCTGGTGCTGGTGGCGGGCGCGGTGGGTGGCTACCGCCTGCGGATCCGTAGCCTGGAGGCGCGCAGCCGCGAGCTGGAGAGACAGGTCGAAGAGCGCACCGCTGAACTGCGCCGGGAGATCGCCCAACGCACCCAGGCCGAGGAGGCCCTGCGCCAGCGCGAGCGGGAAAAGGCCGTGGCTGAAGAACGCAACCGGCTGGCCCGCGAACTGCACGACTCGGTAGCCCAGGCGCTATATGGCGTCACGTTGTACTCCGAGGCAGCGGCAGGGCATCTGGCCCTGGGGCGCGCGGATCGGGCCGCCGAACACCTGCAGGAGCTGCAGGACACGGCCCAAGAAGCACTGGCGGAGATGCGCCTCTTGATCTTTGAGTTGCGCCCCCCCATTCTGGAAGAACTGGGTTTGGTGGCGGCCCTGCAGGCCCGGCTGCAAGCGGTGGAGGGACGGGCTGGCCTGAGGACCGAGTTCAAAACGAACCTCGAGCAGCGGCTGCCGCCCGACGTCGAGGAAGGGCTGTATCGCATCGTCCTGGAGGCGTTGAACAACACCCTCAAACACGCCCTGGCCCGCAACATCAGGATCCACCTGTGCCAGGATGAGCCTGAGCGGGCCAAGCCCTCCCGCGTGACCCTGGAGATCGCCGATGATGGCGCTGGCTTTGACTTGGCGATGGCCAGCGAACGGGGTGGACTGGGCCTGTCAGCAATGGAGGAGCGGGCAGCCGAGCTGGGAGCCAAGTTGGAGATCGAGAGCACGCGCGGCGTCGGTACGTCGGTGATGGTCGTGTGGGAGCCAGACGACGGACCAAGGACGGTAGACGATGGACGAATGGCGATGGACTAACGGCGTTGGACCAATATGGAAGAGGTCGTTGGTCCTTCGTCCACCGTCTGTCGTCATTCGTCTCTCAGGGAGGAGAACTGGATGAATGCGCCAAACTCAATTCGTGTCCTGGTTGCTGATGACCACGCCATCGTGCGCAAGGGAATCCGGGCCGTGCTGGAGATCGTGCCTGGCATCGAGGTGGTCGGCGAGGCGGAGAACGGTCGCGACGCAGTCTACCGGGCGGAGCAACTCCGGCCCGACGTCATCTTGATGGACCTGGTCATGCCCGAGATGGACGGCATCGAGGCCATCCGCCGCATCAAAGATCGCCAGGCGGAGGCCCGCATCCTGGTTCTCACGACCTTTGCTGGCGAGGACAAGATATTCCCGGCCATCAAGGCCGGCGCCCTCGGCTATCACCTGAAGGATTCCCGCCCCGAGGAGTTGGTGCAGGCCATCCGCGAGGTATACCGAGGGGAGTCCTCGCTCCACCCGGTCATCGCCCGCAAGGTGCTGGAGGAGCTGTCCCGCCCGTCGGAGCGCCCGCCGACACGCGATCCGCTGACCCCACGAGAAGTGGAGGTGCTGCAGCTATTGGCGCAGGGCCTGGAGAACTGGGAGATCGCCGAAAGGCTGGTGATCACCGAGGCGACGGTGCGTACCCACGTGAGCAACATCACGGGGAAACTGCACGTGGCCAGCCGCACCCAGGCTGCGCTGTATGCCCTGCGGGAGGGAATTGCGTCGCTGGATAACGCGGACGAATGACGGCGGACGAAGGACGAACGCTCAACTCCGTTAGTCATTCGGCCCTATTTCCTGGTCAATCATCATCAGAGCCCGGCTGCCGTAAGCAATCTGTGTAGGTCACCTACGCGCATCGTTGAGAAGGACCACCGCAAGGGTGGTCCCTTTTGCGTATGGCAAATCCGCGCCAGTCCGATGACGGCGGGGCGCGTATCTGGTACACTGGGGCCGACATCAACAGAGCGGTACGTGGGCCACGGGGCCTAACGTGAGCCACGTGAAGGAGGGAGAATGATGAGGACGCCAACGCACTGGATCGGACATCATCAGGTCATGGCATTCTTCGCCCTGACTTTTGCCCTGTCGTGGGGGGCCTGGATCCCCTGGATGCTCACCGGCATCGAACTGCTGGAACTGCTCGGGTTCGTCGGGCTCTTTGCGCCTGCGCTGGCCTGTATTGCCATCGCTCGAGTCGTCGAGCCTGGCACCACAGTCACCTATCGCAGGGCGCGACGGATGACCTTCCTCGCAGCCTGGGTCTTGGCGACAGCCATCTTTGTGCTCAACGCCAGATCCAGCTCTGGCGGTCGATCACCCGCCGCGGTTGTCGTGTTCGCCGTGGTCGGCTTGATCCCGGCCTTTGTCGTCGCATCCGGCTTTTCCGCAAACCCGGGCGTCAGCGCGCGCCTTGCCTCGTTGGTGAGACCGAGGGGACAGCTCCTCTGGTACCTGTTGGCGCTGTTGCTTGTGCCCGCCCTGCGGCTGCTGAGCGTACCCGTCAGCCGTCTGCTTGGGTGGGAGACGATCTCAGCGCCGGCTCCGACCGGTGGGACCTGGGCGTTGGTCGGATCGGTCGCCCTTTCGTTCTTCTACACCGTGATCGCCGCCGGAGGGCTGAACGAGGAGACGGGCTGGACCGGTTTCGCCCTGCCGGGGCTGCAGGCGCGACATAGCCCGCTCGTCGCCAGCGTGATCCTGTGGTTCTTCTGGATTCTCTGGCACATGCCCCTCCACTTTGCCGGCGTGTGGAACCCCGACGCCGATGCCTTGGTACGCGCGCTCATCGGCACTTTCTTCGCCCGGTTCATCTTTACGTGGCTATACAACCGCAGCGGGGGCAACATCTGGACGGCCATACTGTTCCACGCCTCTGCGAATGTGGCCTTTGAGTTCCTGCCGGTGACGCGGGTCCAGTTCGTCTTGGAGGCCGCGATAGCCATCGCCGTAGTTGTAGGCGACCGAATGTGGCGAATGCTGCCCGCGGTTAGTCGTGCAGTCTACGAGGCAGCGCCTGGGGCAGGATCACCCGATGAGGGAGGTGTCCGTCATGCGACTGTTTGAGACTTTGACTCTCATAACCCTTTTGCTGTCACTGCTGAGTTTCTTTGTACCCAGAGGCAAGAGGCCCCGGTGGATGGCCTTTCTTCCCAGCCTGGCCGTGCTGTTGGTGCTGGCGCACCTCGTCCTGGAAGGTTATCGTTGGCAAATGGTTCCCGCCTATGCACTCACCGTGCTCACGTTCCTGCCAACCGTGCGGGTCATCATGCAGGGGACTGATCTACAGGGCAAGCCGTCTTCTCGCGGGCGCAGAGCACTCACAATCATCGGAACCGTCTTGGGTCTGCTCGTGCTCATTGTTGCGGCTGCGCTGCCTGCCCTTCTCCCAGTGTTCCGCTTGCCGGAACCCACCGGACCCTATGCCGTTGGCACCCGGTATTTCTACTGGATCGACAAAGGCCACCCGGACACCTACACCTCTGCCCCAGACGACTATCGGGAAGTGTCGGTACAGATTTGGTATCCGGCAGAGCTGACCGGGGATGAGGAGCCCATTCGCTATATGCGGAAAGAGGCTGGTAGAGCCTTTGCCGAGTTCCTCGATCTCCCGTTTCCCTTGTTCGATCATTTTGCGCTCGTTCGTACCCATGCCTACCTGAATGCCGACGTGGCTCAGACACAGATCCCATTTCCGGTCATCACCTATTCGCCTTCGGGGTTGATGTCACCTCACATGGCCCTGTTTGAGGAGCTGGCCAGTCACGGCTACGTCGTACTCTGCATCGGTCACCCCTATTGGAATCCCTTCGTCTACGGCGCTGACGGCGAGGTCCTTCCCTTTGATGGACAGAACGAGTACTATAAGGCGTGGTGGGCGGAGGAGACCGCCACCGTAAAAGAAGCAAAGGCACAGATCACGGTCGCCAAGACAACAGAGGCGCAGGAGCGTGCCCAGCGACGGCACAACGAACTCAAACCCGTAGCCATCAGCGATCTCAGAATATGGGCCGAGGATATCGGCTTTGTCCTGGACGAATTGGAAAAGCTGAACTCTGGGAGTGGATTCCTGGCCGGGACACTCGACCTGGAGCGGATAGGCATTATGGGCTTTTCCAAAGGAGGCGCGGCTGCCGGTCAGTTCTGCGTGACCGACGCAAGGTGCAAGGCGGGCATCAACCTGACGGGTTTTATGTACGGCGATATCGTGGACATAAACCTTGTCCAGCCCTTCATGTTCGTAAATGAAGAGGAACTCTGGTGTGAAGACTGTTACGTGAACGATCTCTTCTACAAGCGGGCCGAGAGCGATGCCTATCAGATAAAGATCAGAGGAGCCAGGCATGCCAGCTTTGGCGATCCCTGCCTATGGGGTGGACTGTTGAGCAATTTTGGAGAAGCGGTCGCCATAGGTGGGGAACGCATGACTAGGATCCAGAACGTCTATACCTTGGCGTTCTTTGACAAGCACTTGAAAGGCCTGGCGGCTCCTCTGTTGGACGGTCCTTCGCCAGACTATCCCGAAGTCGTGTTCACGTCACGCCACCCCTAAGAAAACATGCAAAGAAAATGGCGGGGGGAAGCAATGAAGCTTAGATTTCTCATCTTGATGGCGACGCTGGTCATAACCTTGGGACTCGCAGCGTGCGGCAGGCCCATTGAAATCCCTACTCGGGAGGTGAAGGCACAGGCTGACGGCGTTATGCTGCACGTCAGGATCGTGGGCAATCCCGAAGCTGAAAATGCGCTGTTGGCCGTCAACATGGGTCCTGGTTTCTCCAGCCACTATATGGCCAGTCTGGCACAACTCGCGGGCGAATCGTTCGCCGTCGTCACCTACGACCAGCGTGGAACGGGGCGCTCTACCGAGCCATCCGACGGGTACGAGTTGTCAGAGTACGTAGCGGACCTGGAGACCGTGCGGCAGGCCGTGGGCGCCGAACGGGTTCATCTCTTCGGTCACTGTTGGGGTGGGCTGGTCGCCGTACGCTATGCGACGATCCACCCGGATCGGGTGCGCTCCCTCGTGCTCTGGGGTGGCGCGTGGCCGAGCTCGGAGATCGTCGCGATGGGCCAGCAGAACCTGGCCCGGCGGCAGGCAACACTGCAACAGGAGGGCATCATCCCCGCGAGGCCAACGGCTTTCGAGCAGATCTTGCCCGTCTTCTTATCCGATCCACATTTCGAGCTGCCCGACGAGTTCGGGCAGTCCCAGTACAGTCCCCGGGCGGAAGGGGAGACCAAGTCCGCCCTGGGTGAATACGACATTACTGCAGAGGTCGCCAAGCTGAACCATCCGGTGCTCTTCCTGTGGGGCGAGGACGATCCCTTCGGCCTGGAGACGGCCGAGGCCACCAGGAACACGTTCTCGGCCGCCCAGGTAGAGTTCGTCCTGATCGAGGGATGTGGGCATCTCTGGCAGGAATGTGCTGATGACTTTTTCGGTCAGGTGCGTGCCTTCCTTGACCACCCTCCGGCGGACTGAACGCCTAGCGTCTAGCAGAGGCGTGCATAACCCAGGACACAAACGAGATGACGACAAAAACGAGAGTGCTGATCGCCGACGACCGTCGCCGTTCTCGCAGCGGCCTGAGAGCCGTGCTCGCCCTCTGGTCAGAGATCGAGATCGTCGGCGAGGCAGTGGACGGTCAGGAAGCCTTGCGGCTAGTGGAGGAACACCGCCCCGACGTGGTGTTGATGGACGCTAGGATGCCGGTGACGGACGGGGTGGAGGCCACCCGGCTGATCAAGGAGAGATGGCCCGAGGTCAGGGTCGTCGTGTTGACGATCCACGCATCTTATCGGGCCGACGCCCTCGCCGCCGGCGCCGACGGTTTTCTGATCAAGGGATGTCCGGCTAGGGAACTACTGGCAGCGATCACAGGCCAATCAGAAAGATAAAGAAGAGGAAGAGAATTATGAACAGGCTGATCGAGTGGATCAAGCAACATCAAGTTGCCGTCTTTTTTCTGCTTGCATTTGCGATTACCTGGGGCGCGGTGATCCCGGCTATGGCGATGAACTCCGAAACCGGGTTGTCCTCCAGGTGCTCGTGTTCTATCTAGGCCGGATTGGGGTTTATGGTCCAGTCCTGGCGGGTATCATCGTCACTCGAGTGGCTGCCCCTGAATGGGACGAGCGGGGCCGCGACGCCCGCTGGATCGCCTTTTTAGCCACGTGGATCCTGGCCTGGGTGGTTTCTTGTCTGTATGTACGGCGCTTGGCGTCCGGCGAGATAGGGTTGGCTGCGGTTATTGTCCTTGCTGCTCTGGCGGCAATGCTACCGGCGTTTGTTGTCTCTAGCGTGTTCTCCAAAGTTTCCAGCCTCCGATGCTATCTCTCGACCTTGGTGAGACCTAGAGGCAACCTGGTTTGGTACCTGGTAGCGCTCTTGACCTTTCCTGCTATTCACGTGCTCGGAAACGGAATCACTCGTCTAGTGAGCGGCGGTTCCCTCCAATCGAGCGGCGGCGTGGGGATCGATCTCATCGGGCTGACGATCCTCGAGTTCCTGTCCGTCTTCTTTTTCACTGGCAGGATCAACGAGGAGAGCGGCTGGCGCGGCTTTGCGCTGCCTCGTTTGCAGGCTTCCCACAGTCCACTGATCGCCAATCTTATCCTGTGGTTCTTCTGGGCGGTGTGGCATCTGCCCATCGATCTCATGGAGTACAGTCGCGAGTGGCATTTCACTAACAGGGTCGTTCTCTTGCCTTTTGTCACCATCCTGTTTGGCTGGGTATATAACCGCACGAGAGGAAGCATATTGGCTGTGGCGCTCTTCCACGCATCTATGAACGCCACGAACGTGCTTATGGAGGTCTTCCCGATAACGAACGCCGGACATGCCCTTCTGATCACGTTAGGGTTGTTTGCCATCCTGTATGACCGGATGTGGGAAAAACTGCCTGCGGATCACCCGGCGACATATCGGGCGACGAGGCAGGCCGCCTAGCGCGACTCAGCCGGCGTGAGGAAGGGAGAAGCGTGATGAAACTCAAAGACTGTATCCTGTCGGTATTGCTGGCTATGCTCGTGGGACTGACGGCGTGTGGTGAAAAGGAAACGCCTGCCGTAACTACCACTGAGCTAGCAGGGATCACCTCGCGCCTTACATCAGTGAGGAGTTCAGCATCAGCGGCGTCGTGCCAAAGGGCTGGGTCGAAGTCAAGCCAGGGCAGTTTCAGCGGATACCAGGCGCCGACCCAACGCTCCTCGGGCAAGTGACATTCCCTGGCGCGACCATCGAACAGGTCATTGATCATGGGCAACTCCCGGAAAACGTCGGCAGTAGGGAGACTGCCAGTTTGACCTGGAATCTGTACAACGCGGAACTCGAATGGCCGAATGCAGGAACGCTCGTGTGGGACATAGCGCTGACCGAAGGTGACGCCGGGGTCTACATGGTCGTACTAGTGACCTTGGCCAACGAGCACGAGGCGCTGCGCGATGCAGTCTTCGCGCCCTCGGTTGACGCCCTGACCCCGGCAGCGATCACAGAGGAGCGAGCAGCGGCGACGCCTGCAACACCTCCTGCTGGGGGAGCGGCACCGATCGATACCAGAATCCGTCCTACTGACGGGATGGTTATGGTCTACGTGCCTGCCGGGGAGTTCGATATGGGCAACACAGGCATCCAGTGGATCTGGGGCGGCAGTCTGCGCGATGGCGACCTGGGTTTACAGGTGTTCACCGATGAGCAACCGCAGCACACCGTCTACCTGGATGCCTTCTGGGTCGATCAGACCGAAGTGACCGTGGCTATGTTCCGTACCTTCGTTGAGGCTACCGGATACGAGACCACCGCGGAGATAGCAGGCTGGGGACAACCCTGGAGGGAAGGTTCGATGGAGGAGGAGTGGCCGCAAGTGCGGAGGGCCGACTGGCAGCATCCTCGTGGCCCTGATTGGTCCCGCTGCGACGACGTTGGTTTTCGCTGCGCCGTCCCAACGTTACCGTAGGGATCCCTCGATGGAACAGGAAGTATATGTGGTAGATGTCAAAGACAGAGAGGTAGGGAAGAGATAGATGAATGCACTGAAACCACCCAAACTTTTCGCCTGGCTCGCGTCACTGATTACGATTTCTCTTATCCTGACCGACCAGTTTCTGGTGCGGGGCGACAATCCATATCTACGTGGGGTAGGAGTGTTTGTGTTGCTGCTGGCCGGCGTTTTCATCTTCACGCCGTTCGTTCTGCTCAGCAGGTACGGGCGGGGCGAGGACGGCAAGACCTATATGCAGACGAGAGCTCTCGTAGATCAAGGCTTATATTCTATCACCCGGCACCCACAATATCTCGGCTACATCTTCCTGGCGTGTGGTTTTGCCCTGTTGTCCCAACATTTGGTGATCGTCTTGCTCGCAGCCGTAGGAACGATGTTCTTCCATAACCAAGCCGTGAGGGAAGAGAGATATTGTCTCGCTCAACTCGGAGAACCCTACGAGCAATATCTCCAGCGGGTTCCACGGTTCAATTTCATTCTGGGCATCTTGCGTCTGCTCGGGAGTTAGGAAATGAGAAAGATCATCGCATTTTTCCTGCTTCTGGTGGTCCTTGCCACCGCCTGCCAGACATCACCTCCGCCAACTCCAACAGGCACTGCTGTTGGTGCTGACCCGTTCGGCGCCGTCCGGGCACACATCGAGCAGTTGGTAACCGATGGACAGGTTCCTTCAATGGCCGTAGCCGTCGCCCGCGATGGCGAGATCGTGTGGGAGGAGGGGTTTGGCCTGGTCAACCGCGAGAGAGGCATCCCCGCCACCGAACACACTCCGTACCCCCTGGCCTCGATGTCCAAGCCACTCACGGCCACTGGTCTGATGATTCTCGTGGAGCGGGGCCAGGTCAACCTGGACAGTCCAATCAATGACTACCTCGGCGAGGCCAAGCTCCAGGCCCGCGTCGGTGACGCGGCGGAGGCTACGGTACGCCGCGTCGCCAGCCATACCGCCGGTCTGCCGCTCCACTCCCAGCATTTCTACGACGGAGAGCCACACCGCCCGCCGTCGCCGGATGAGACCATCCGCCGCTACGGCAACCTGGTCACAGCGCCGGGCGAGCGCTGGCAATACTCGAATCTTGGCTATGGTCTCCTGGGCTATGTGATCTCGCGTGTTTCTGGCAGGAACTATGCGGACTTTATGCGCGAGGAGGTGTTTTTCCCGATGGGAATGGATCACACGTCGGTACACGTTGGACCTGGTCTGGAACAAGGCCAGGCGGTCAAGTACACGTCCGGCGGCCTGGTGATTCCGCCTTACGATTCTGATAGCCCGGCTGCCTCGGTGATCTACAGCAGCGCCCACGACCTCGTCCGATTTGCGATGTTTCATCTCAAGAATGATCTGCCTGATCAGAGGGCCATCATCAGCGACGCTGCGGTTGACGAGATGCAGTGTCCGAGCCCAGAGACCGGCCCGATGAGGGAATGGGAGCGCGAGGGTAGTGGCTATGGCATCGGCTGGTTTGTCGGGGTCACTGGAGATGGCCTGCGTGTGATACAGCACAGCGGCGGCACCGTTGGTGTGAGCACTGCCCTCGCCCTAATGCCGGAGGAGAACCTCGCCGTGGCCGTTCTCTCAAACACCGATAGCCAGTGGCCGGACGCGATAGCGATCGAGATCGTGGGCACGCTCTTGTCCCTCCAACCGGAAGAGTCTCTACCTACGGCCAATAGGGCGGCGGACGAGCCGCCGTTTGCACCTGGCCCGGAGCTCGTTGGCCTGTGGGAAGGGCTTGTCCACACCTATGAGGGAGAGACTCCCCTTGTCTTGGAGATCGGGGAATCCGGCAGCGTAAACGCCACGCTGGGCAATCAGTCTCGTACCCTTCTCCAAAACGTGAGCTACCAAGATAACCTTCCCCAGTTTCTGAACGCAGGCGGCGGGCCCTTCCTGCGAGGGTGGGTGCAGGCAGAGCTGGAGACAGCAGACGTGAACCGAGGGCGGCCCTACAAGCTATGGCTCGAGCTAAAGTCCCGAGAGAACGTGCTCACCGGGTCGCTGATCGCGTTCTCCCAGCGGGAGATGTACACCGGACCGCTCACACACTGGGTGGCGTTGAGAAGGAAATGACAACTTGATGTGTCGGGGGTATAATCTGCAAAGTTGGGGGGAACTATGCCTCAAGCACACGAAAGCCAGATCGCCGAGAAAGCTGGGCAAAAGTCCTCGCGTCTTTTTTCTCTCGATGGACTCCGGGGCCTGATTATGGTCTTGATGGCCCTGGATCACGCCAACCATTTTATCGCCCAACAGCACTCTCCGGGCGAGTACTGGGGTGGGCCATTCCCTGCCTATCGCGACGCGCTTCCGTTCCTGACCCGACTGGTGACCCACCTGTGTGCGCCGGGCTTTTTCTTTCTGATGGGCGTCAGCATGTTCCTGTTCGCCAACTCCCGTCGCAAACAGGGCTGGAGTGCAGACGCCATCATCGGGCATTTTTTCGTTCGGGGTGGGCTCTTGATTGCTCTCCAGTTGCTCGTCGTCAACCGCGCCTGGGAGCTTTCGCCGGGCGGCTGGGGACCGGAGACGTACATCGGCGTGTTGTTCGCTCTGGGAGGCACGATGATCTTGGGCAGCTTGCTCCTATGGCTGAAGCCGCTCTACTTGCTGCCTCTGACGGTCGTTTTTGTTCTGGGCACCGAACTGCTGACGCCACATCCCGGTGAATGGAACCAGATGTTCCAGCCGCTCAGCCGTTTGCTACTGATCCCTGGTGGCACGTTGGAGCTGTGGGTGAACTATCCGGTGCTTCCCTGGCTGGAGCTGGTGACCCTTGGTTTCCTGTTTGGGCGTTGGCTGGCGGACGATGCCCAGCGAGCCTTCAACCGGGCGCTCTGGCTGGGGGGCGCCTTTCTTCTGGCCTTTCTCGTCATTCGCATCCTCGACGGCTTTGGCAACATCCGCCCGCGGAGTGGGAGTACCTGGATCGATTTTCTCAACGTGGTCAAGTATCCGCCCAGTATCACTTTCAGTCTACTGACGATGGGTGTCAACTTGTTGATCCTAGGACTGTTGGCCCGGGCCAATGAGAGACTGAGGCGATCGCTTCAACCGCTGGTCGTGTTTGGGCGGGTGCCGCTTTTCTTTTACCTGGCTCATCTGTTTTTATACGCTGGGCTTGGATTCTGGTTGGTGCCCAGGGGCACCAGCATGCTGAGCATGTATCCCTACTGGCTATTGGGCTTGCTGATCTTGTATCCGCTGTGCCTGTGGTATGGGCAGCTCAAACATCGCCAGCCTGCCAATTCGGTCTTGCGCTTTCTATAGATGGGTGATCCCACCTGTCCGGCGGGGGGATGCCAACAGGCTCACACGGGTTGCGCTAGACCCCTCCAGAGGGCGGGACCGGCTTATGGGAGAGTGGACGTGGACATTCGAGGGTACAACCGAATTGCCTGGGACAAGCAAGTTGAGCAGGGGAACCAGTGGACCATACCGGTCGGTGATGACGTCATTGCGGCTGCAAGGCAAGGGGAGTGGAAGATCCTCTTGACGCCCACAAAGCCAGTTCCGAGGGCGTGGTTTCCCGATCTGCGGGAGCTTGACGTTCTTTGTCTGGCCTCGGGTGGGGGACAACAAGGGCCGACTCTGGCTGCGGCGGGGGCCCGGGTGACCGTCCTCGACAACTCCCCCGGACAGTTGGCGCAGGATCGCCTTGTCGCCGAGCGGCATGCGCTTTCTGTCGTCACCGTTCAAGGTGATATGGCCGATCTCTCCGCCTTTTCCGACAGAAGCTTTGACCTCATTGTCCACCCCGTATCCAATACGTTCGTGCCCGACGTGCGGCCAGTGTGGAAAGAGGCGTTCCGCGTGCTGCGCGAGGGAGGAGGGCTGCTGGCCGGTTTTACCAATCCGGCCGTGTATCTCTTTGACTACGATCTGGCCGACCGCACTGGTATCCTCCAGGTCAAGTACGCGCTTCCTTACTCCGATCTGACCAGCTTGTCCCTTGAGGAGAGACAGCGGTATATCGAGTCAGAGGCTCCTCTTGAGTTCAGCCACACCCTGGAGGATCAGATCGGGGGGCAACTCGACGCTGGCTTCTTACTTGTCGATCTATTTGAGGATTATGGTGACGAGGAGGACCCGCCGTACAGGTATATGCCGGCCTTTATCGCCACGCGAGCGCTCAGACCGTGATTCCCGGGCCATTGGGCGTTGGGATTGCCTTCCCATTCCCTCTATCATTCAAGTAGGCGCTGCAGCGTTGCCCTCTCATCGGGACTGAACTGGGCCAATACCGCCTCATCTCCCGCCAGTATCGCCCGCCCCAGACCAGAGCGACGGAACGCACCCAAATCCTCCTCGGCGGGCGTGCCCACTGCGTGCTCGTGCACGATCAGACCGTCCCGCATGATCAGGATGCGATCGGTCTGTCGGGCCACCGCTGAATCGTGGGTCACGGCGATAAAAGTCGTGCCCAGTTCGTGGTTGAGATGATGCATCAGGGCGACAACCTCTGCGCCGCTCTCCGAGTCCAGGTCGCCGGTGGGCTCATCGGCCAGAACGATGGCTGGCTGGTTGGCCAGCGCCCGGGCGATAGCGACCCGCTGTCTCTGGCCGCCGGAGAGCTGATTGGGTAGGTGGTTCATCCGATCCGCCAGGCCCACCAATTCCAGCAATTCTTTCGCCCGCTTGCGGCGAGCCCGAGCACCGATGGGCTGGCCCCGCATCGGCACCTCCACGTTCTCGGAGGCGACCAGCGTGGGTATCAGATTGTGCAACTGGAAGATAAAGCCGACAGTGCGGGCACGAAAAGAGTCCAGATCCCGCACCTTTGACATGTCCTCCCCATTGACCAACACTGTGCCGTCAGTGGGTCGGTCCAGTGCGCCGATCATATTGAGCAACGTGGACTTGCCACTCCCGGATGGCCCCATCACAGACACAAACTCCCCTCGGGCCACGCGCATATTCACACCATCCAGGGCCCGTACTTGCGCTCCGTCGCCGTAGACCTTGACTACGTCGCGCGTCTCAACAATGATCTCATCTGCCATCTTTTTGCTCCCCATCCGCCGACCTAGTCCTCCACCTCGATATCCACAAACGCCGTCATGCCCCACCGGATCGCAGGATTGAGCTCGTCCATCTCTATGATGACGGTGTAGTTGACCCCTCCTGAGCCTAGCTCGGCCATCGGGGAGATGTGGGCCACGTGACCGGTAAAGACCTGTTCGGGCAGGGCGTCAAAGGAGACTGCTGCCTGCTGTCCGACTGCCACCCGCGCCACGTCTATTTCGTCCAGGTCGGTCGTCTCTACGCGTAACGTGGCCAGATCGCCCAGAGTGACCAAGGGCTGGCCTGGCGCAATCACCTCACCTACCCGCACGCTCAGCGTGCCGACAGTCCCAGCGAAAGGCGCTCGCAACTCGGAACGGGTCACGGCCATCTGCGCCACCGCCAGCGCAGCCTCCGCCTGCGACACGGACGCTTCGGCCACGGCGATCTCCTCGGCAGTGATACCAGCCTTTGTCACACCCAGTTGCGCCTGGGCGACGGTCTCCTGCGCCTCCGCCACGACGATGCCTGCGTTCGCCACGCGTACTTGGTAGGGGTCCGCGCCCGTCTGCAGCTTGTCAAGCTGCGCCTGGGCCGCCGCTAGCGCCTGTTCTGCTGCCCGCAACTGGAGAATGGCCTCTTCCTCGATCCAGCCGTGGACCTTGTCTTCAATCCGATCATACTGGTCCTCCGCCACCTTGCGCGCGAGCTCGGCCGCGATCACCTCTGCCTCAGCGGCGGCGGTCTCGGCCTCGGTCGTGCTGGCGACCAACTGATCCCGCTGGGCCATAGTCTGAGAAATCGTGGCTTGAGCCGCCGCGATCTGTGCCTCCGATACGGCGATCTGCTCCGGCCTCGGGCCGACTTGAAGCAGTGCCAGTTGAGCCTGGGCGGTTTCCAATGCCGCTTCTGCCTGGTGCACCGCCAGTTGCGCGTCGGTGGGATCGAGTTGCACCAGCAGATCGCCGGCTGCCACTTGGTCCCCTCGCTCCACCAGTACCTCCACCACCGCCCCGCCAGCCTGAGCGCCAATGCTGGCCCACAACGCCGGCACTACCTCTCCCGTGACGGAGACAACCGGCACAAAATCCATCGCCACTTCCGGCGTCACCGTCTCTTCCGCACCTGCCCCGCAGGCTGAGAGGATTACGGCCAACACGACCAATCCTACAGCAACAGATCTCTTTATCATCGCTACCTCCATTTGTGTTGTATATCGCATATCGCGTGTTTGGTCATTTGGCATTCGTGATCGATCGTCTGTCACTCATATCGCAGCGCCTCTACCGGCTGCATACGCGTCGCCCGCCAGGCCGGGTAGATCCCACCCATCCCGCCGGTCACCAACGCCAACGCTAACGCCTGGCCAAGCATCTCGACGTTGTAACGCGGTGTCAACATGCCCCCGATGACTCCCGGCAACTGTGTCAACCCCCAGGCCATGCCCATCCCCAGGAGAATGCCGCAGGCGCCCCCGACTGTGCCCAGCATCAGTGCTTCCAGCAGGATCATGCCGATCACCTGGCGCCGCCGCCAGCCCAACGCCCGCAGCACGCCAATCTCCCGTGTCCGCTCCAGCACGCTCATCAGCATCGTGTTCAGCATCCCCACTCCCCCGATGATGATCGCCAGAAATGAAATCTGCTCCACCATCATCTCCATACTCTGAAAGTCGGGGAGGTTTTCGGCAAACTCGGCGGTTAGCGAGACATCGATCTCGGCAAAGTTAGTATTCAGTTTGGCCCGTACCGCCTCGGCCCGTTCCGGGTCGCGCAACTTGATGACGTACATGCTCACCTGGCGCGGCCTTCCAGCGAGCCGCTGGGCATCCCGCAGGCTGACGACCACCCCGTTATCCTCAAGGGCCGCGCCCGTCTCATAGATGCCGACCACGCGAAAACCACTGTCCAGCATACGGAGTGTGTCCCCGACGTCCACGCCGATCACCTCTGCCGCCTGGTGACCGACGATTACCTGGCGGTTAGCCGTCAGCGGCTCGCCCTCGACGATGCGAAAACGACGGATGGCAAACTGGCGAGGATGGTAGCCCAAAATCACGAGCAGGGGGTTCTTTTCCGACATTTCAAAGGCAATGCCGATGCCAGCAACCGCCTCCACATCGGGCAGCGTGGACAGACGTGCCCCCACCCGCTCGTCAACTGTGCTGTAGCCCATATCGGAGATGTCTGCTTCGACGGCGACCAGGTCGGCCTCACCGCCCATCGCCAGGGCGTTAAAGGACTCGATGAACCCGGCTGAGAGGCCACCCAGGGCGACAATGGTGGCGATACCTACCCCGATCGCCAGCGTGGTCAAAGCCGTGCGCGTCCGGCGTCGCCACAGGTTGCGCACCGTCATGCCGCCAGGTATAAAGCGCGACCCACGCGACCCGCTGCCCCCTTCGTACCGCAGTGCTTCTAGCGGCAAAAGATGGCTGGCCCACAAGGCCGGGTACGCGCCACCCACCAGCCCTAGCACGGTCACCGTGACGATGGCCTGGAAAAAGAGCCCAGGGGTGAACTGTACGCCCACCACGCCAAAAAAGCCCAGGGAATCACCCAACGAAAGAACCGACACCATGCCCAGGCCAATGCCCACCAGCCCACCCAAGAGGGAGAGGGCTAACGACTCGCCCAGGATGAGGCGTAACACCTGCCCCTGCCGCCAGCCCAATGCCCGCAGAAGGCCGATCTCCCGCGTGCGTTCAAAGACCGACATCCAGAGCGTGTTGGTCATCACCAGCCCGCCGACGATGATGGCCAATGCAGAGATCACCCAGGCGAACCCTTCCATTATCTCGATCATCTGCTGCCGGTTGGCAAACTCGGAGGTGGTGGAGAGGGTCAGGTCGGGAAAGGAGCGCTCCACTCGCGTTCGCAATCGAGTCTCTCCTTCGGGGGCGCGCAGGCGGATGTAGAATAGGGAAGCGCGGCGCGGCTGTAGCAGGATGGTCTGAGCATCCTGGAGTGAGATGACGGCCCCGCCGTCCTCGAATCCATCCCCGGTCTCATAGATGCCGACGATGCGAAAAGTGCCACCGGTGACGTGCAGCGTGTCACCCACGTCCTTGTCAAAGCTTTCGGCAGCGGATCGGCCTAGCAAACACGGCTTGCCCCGCACGCCCCGTGCCTCGCCTAACCCCTGCCCGGCCACGATCTTGAAATGCTCGATGGCAAAACCCTCAGGGTCGTAGCCAAAGATGTAAAAGTAGGCCGAGTCCTCGGCCTGCACGTTGCTCACCAGTATGCCGGTCACGTCGGCGACCTCGGGCCACGCGAGCACTCGTTCGGCGACCGTCTCTTCGACGCCGCCCATCGTAATGTCCATGGCGCCGGTCTGACTGAGCACCAGGTCGGCCTGGCTGCCCCGGGCCATCGAAGTGTATCCAGCGCTCAGCCCATCGGCTATCGCTCCCAGCGCGATGATGGCCGCCACGCCGATGGCGATGCCCAGCAGCGTAAGGATCGTGCGTCCTTTACGTCGAAAGAGATTCTTGAAAACCACTTATTCGTACCTCAGCGCCTCCACCGGCCGCATGCGGGTCGCGCGCCAGGCCGGGTAAAGCCCGCCGACAACACCGGCCACCGTCGCCACCACAATCGCCTGCACGATCAACTGGGGCGAATAGATCGGCGCCATCGCACCACCCCAGATCCCCGCCAGGCCGATCAAGCCCCCCAATCCCAACCCCAGTGGGATGCCACAGATACCGCCTATCGCCCCCAACACCAGCGACTCTTGCAGAATCATCCCCAACACCCTGCGCCGCCGCCAACCCAAAGAACGTAGCACGCCGATCTCGCGTGTCCGTTCTAGAACGCTCATCAGCATCGTGTTCAGCATCCCAATCGCGCCGATGAACACCGCGATGATCGAGAGTTGGTCGGCCATCTCCTGCATAATGCGGAAATCGCTCGTACTCTCGCCCAGCTCAGAGGTGAGGGAGAACTCGATGTCCGGGAAGGCCGCCTTCAGTTCATCCCGCACCTCCTCGACCCGCTCGGGGTCGCGCAGGCTGATGAGATAGAACTGCACCTGGCGCGGCTTGCCGGTGACGGACTGCGCCTCCCGCAGACCGATGACCACCCCGGCATCTTCAAAGGCGGTGCCCGTCTCATAGATGCCGACCACGCGAAAGTTGCTGTCCAGCATACGGAGTGTGTCGCCCACTCCCAACCCGGATTGATCCGCCGCCGTCCGGCCCAAAATGGCCTGATGGCGACCCGTCAGTGGCCCTCCCTCGACAATCCGATAGCGACGGATGGCAAACTCTCGCGGATGGTAGCCGTACACGATCAGCATGGGCATCTTTTCGGTAACAGCGCCGGTCCAGAACATACCCGAGACTGCATACACGTCGGGCTGAGCGGCGATGCGCGCTCCCACCCGCTCGTCGATGGCGCTAAAATCCATATCAATGTCCGCTTCGGCGGCGAACAGGTGGGTCTGGCTGCCCATCATTATCGTCGTAAACGCGCCCAGCATCCCCTGCGCGACCCCGCCCAGAGCGACGACGGCAGCAATACTCACGCCGATGCTCAACAGGGTCAGCGCCGTGCGCGTCCGCTGCCTCCACAGGTTGCGCATCATCCCGGGCAGGAAGCGAGGCACGTGCGCCTTGCCGCCCCCTGCGTATTGCAGCGCCTCGATTGGCAGCAGGCGGCTGGCCCACCAGGCCGGGTACGCGCCGCCCACTATTCCCAGGACGACCATGGTGCCCAAGGCCCGCACAAAAAGATCGGGTGTAAACTGACTCCCGAACACCCCCAGCACCGAACCGGATTGGCTGATGGCGACGACGCACAGCACACCTAGCGTAACGCCCATCAACCCTCCCAATAGGGCGAGGACGATCGCCTCGCCGAGGATCAGGCCCAGCACCCGCCACCGACCCCAGCCCAGGGAACGAAGCACCCCGACCTCGCGCGTCCGCTCAAAGACCGACATAAAGAGCGTGTTGGTCATAATGATGCCGCCGATGACGACCGCCAATCCCGCGATCGCTATTCCTATGGAGTCCAGCATGTCGAGCAACTGCTCCTCGCTGGCAAATCCCGACGTGGTGGAAACGGAAATGTCGGAGAAGCGCCGTTCTATCCGCGCCTTCACATTGTCAACCTCATCCGGGTCATCCAGTTTGATGTAGATCATCGAGACCAGGCGCGGGCGCAGCGTAAGCGTCTGTGCCTCCTGGAGCGGGACGACGGCTGCGCCATCTTCGAGGCCAGTCCCGGTCTCATAGATGCCGACGACGCGGAAAGCGCTGCCAGTGATGCGCAGCGTATCGCCCACCTGCAAGTCCAGGCTCTGCGCTGCCCGCTTGCCCAGGATGGCGGGCTTGCCCCGCACGCCACGCGCCTCCGCCAGCGACTGCCCCTCGACGATGCGGAAATGCTCGACGGCAAAGCCCTCAGGGTCATAGCCAAAGATAAAAAGGTAGGATTCATCGTCGATCAGGGCATTGGAATAGAGCATACCGTCCACGCCGGCAATTCCCGGGAGAAGGCGTACCTCCTCAGCGATACTCTCGTCGACGCTGCTCATCAGAGAAGTCATCGACTCGGATTGGCTAAGCACCAAATCGGCCTGGCTGCTCTGGGACATTGCGGAGAAGCCAGCCTTTAGTCCTTTGGCCACCGCACCCAGCGCGACGATGGCGGCCACGCCGATGGAGATGCCCACCAGCGTCAGGATCGTGCGTCCTTTGCGACGGAAGAGGTTCTTGAGGATCATTGGTCTAATCCGATCTGTGAATAAGGCGTGGCAGTAGCCGTCCAGTACGCCGCATGTAGGCGCGGTAAGTGTCTCCGAACTGCTCGATCATCATGGTCTCTTCCTTACCAATCCGCGTGTAGAGCATAAGGATAGAGACCGCGACCAGCGGCGCGACCGGCCAAAAGGCCGATATGAGTAAAATCCCGACGAAGAAACCAAAGAGTACCATATACATGGGATGTCTGACCCAGCGATAGGGCCCACTGGTGACGAGCGTGTGCTCCTCTTGCAATTGCAGGCTGGTGGACCAGTGTTCCCCGAGCGTATGATGAACCCAAGCGAGCAAGGGGATGCTCAGCACGGCCAGCCCGACGCCAATCCAGCGCGCCCACGCCGGAAACGGTATAGCGAACGCGCTGAGCCACGGGGGATTGACAGCGTAAAGGACGATGGCAGCAAGTACACAAGGAAGTGCAGTGAGCCGCAGCAGCATAATCCCCCATCCCTCGCGCTCAATTGCCTCCGCCTTGACAGCCCAGCCGCCTTTACCTGTTCTCCGCGCCTTTAGGCCATAGTAGACCCTGACAACGAGGAGCAGGACGAACATGGTGAAGAAAATGACCCTGAAGATGAATTCGCTATTCAACTCTCTCTACCTCGAGTGGAAAACATCACCCTGTCTCCCGCTGGATCAGACGAGGGAAAAAGCGTCCCGTGCGTCGTATATACTGACGGTACTCCTCACCATATGTGTCGAGCATCATGCGCTCCTCGTGGCCCACCCGTTCCATGATCAGCAACGAGTAGACCAGTCCCAACACGCCGATGAGCCAACTAGCGATGAGCAGGAAGCTGGCGACGAAGTATGCGAAGAATGACGTGTACATCGGATGTCGCATCCAGCGGTAGATACCCTGGACGACGAGTTGATGCTTCTCCCTGGTTCTCAATGTTGGCGTATAGCTGGCGCCCAGATCACGGTGGGCCAGATACCCCAACCACACGGTTACTGCCGCCACCGCCGCCCCTACCCACCGCAGCCAGTCGGGCAGCGCCAAGCTCGACCAGCCTAGCCAGGCCGGATGAATGAGCCATGCAATGGACAGCACATGTGTCCCAAGCCCGCTGATGCCCATCAAAGCCAGGCGAACCCTGCTCTCGGTCGTGCCCCTCAGTATCGTCTGGCTTTGGGGATCGGCGCGTCGAGCCTGCGAACGATAGTAGAAGCGAGGCGCTATGTACCCAATCGCCATAACCAGCAGAGCCACGCGGAACAGAATCTCGTTTTCCATATTCACACCTCAATGTCACCACACACCTGGCAGCAGGCGGTAGTGAACCCGTTGAGCGTACTCAGCATAGCCGGGCAACTCCTCACGCAGCGTGTGATCCTCCGCCGCCGTGCGGATGAGGATGATGCCCACCGTCAGGACCGCCGGGATAAAGGCCCACGACGAATCGAGGATCAGCGGCGGGACGATGTTGCAGACCAGCCACCCGCTGTAGCCCGGATGGCGCAGGTAGCGGTACGGGCCGTTCTGGGCGACCGCGTGTCCCCGCTCGTCCTGAATGCGCACGGTCGTGGCAAAGAACGCGTTCGACCACATCGCCCAGAAAGCAAACAGGTCGCCGAGGGCAAAAAGTGCCAGCGTGGCAAGCTGCATCGCCAGCGGAACGCCTCCTGACCATCCAAAGCGTTTATCCAGCCCGGACACGAGCAGCGTCGTGATTCCCATCAGGCCATAGAGCACGGTCAACACCTTATCCCAACCTTTGGTGCCTTCTCCCATCCGCGTGCGCTCGGCCACCAGCCCTGGGTTGATCCTGAGCAGTCCGATCCCACCGACGATCAACACGGCAGCAGAGACCCCCACAAAAGCCCAGGCCATCCCCCAATCCCAACGCCACGACGAGACAAACAAGGCTGCTGCCAGAATCAGCAATTGGAAGCCGATCTGAAGAAAGCGCTTCACGACCTTGTTTCCCAGATCGGAGACAGTTTTTCTTGGCGGTCGTTCCACGTTCTCCACTTTCA
>CAYUIS010000012.1:0-1829 GCA_964444825.1 uncultured Anaerolineales bacterium
CTTGTTATCCCAACTACCACGTGGCTAGACAGCCGCAGCCTCTCTTGGCCTCTGCGGCAGCAAGCGCCAGCCCTGCCGCAAGTCGGCGCAATTGTACCAATTATGGTGATTTCGCGCAAGCGTCTATCCCGAATCGTCTCAATCTATAGCTCCCCCCATTGCACGCGTCGCGATTTGCTATATAATGCCCGTGTCCTATTCCAACAGCCAACGAAATCCAGATTCCAAAAGGGAGCGGGTCAACGATGGCAACATCCGAACCATTGATCAAATTGACGCGGGGCGTGCCCCCACCAGAGAGCTTTCCTACCTCGCAACTATCCGAGTGCGCGGTAGCTGCGTTGGCCAAGCACGGCGACGTGGTGCTCCAATACGGTTCGTCGCGTGGCTTTGCGCCGCTGCGCACTGCTATCGCCCAGGACAGCGGTGCAGACGAAGGGCAGATCATCGTCGGCCAGGGATCCCTGGAACTGCTGGACCTGTGCGCGCGGATGCTGATCGAGCCTGGAGACGTCGCCTACGCCGAACAACCCTCCTACGACCGTACGCTGGTGGTCCTGCGACGAGTGGGGGCGCAGGTCGTCGGTTTCCCTCTGGAGAACGACGGCCCGAACGTGGAGGCACTGGAAACCCGCTTGAGGAGCGGCGAGAAGCCCGCGCTCTTCTACCTAGTTCCCGATTTCCAGAACCCCAGCGGCACAGTGCTGTCCGGCGCCAAGCGTCAGCGGATCGCAGAACTCGCTCGCGAGTATGAATTCTGGCTTGTCGAGGACATTCCGTACCGCAGATTGAGGTACCGAGGAGAGGACCTGCCCACCCTGCACGAGCTGGCACCAGAGCGCGTCATCCAGATGTCCTCGTTCAGCAAGCTGATCTGTCCCGGCCTGCGGGTCGGCTATGTCACTCTGCCCGATCCGCTCGTGGACGGAATGGCCAAGATGGCCGAGGATACATACATCAGCCCCAGCTTTGTGAATCAGGCCATAATTGCCGAGTATATGGAGCGCGGCTGGTTAGCGCCTCAGATCGCCCAATTGAAGGAACTCTACGAACCACGCCTGAATGCGATGCTCCAAGCCCTGGAGGCACATTTTGCGGGCCTAGCCACCTGGCGCAGGCCGGATGGGGGGTTCTTTGTAGGTATGACGCTGAGCGCCGACATCAAGGCGGAGCGGCTACTGCAGGCTGGACGCGAGGCAAACCTGGCGCTGACGGACGGGCGTAGCTTTTTTGCCGACGGTGAAGGCGACAGGTTCGTCCGGCTGCCGTTCTGCGCCCTGACGCCGGAGGAGATCGAGGAAGGCATTGGGCGCTTAGCCAAGGTTGTACAGAGCCTATGAATTATCCTAGTTCTGACGGCTCGCCTGAGGGCTTCGATCGCGATTCGCCTAGGGCCTCTCCGAAACCTTGCCCAGAGTTCCCCACTACAAGGGTCCCGCTGCCGAATTCACTTGATTGCAGGAGAGGTTACAGTTGAGAGAAAAAGAGGTGGATGATGTCTCTCAAAACCTCCCCGATGCAGCCGATTCCTGAGCTCACAGAGCGCATTACCAGAGCAGCCGATTTACTCAAGAGTTGCGGTAAGCAGCGAACCGATCCTGACTGAACAGCATATCGTCGATGCCGCTTATGTGAGCGGCCCACACCTTGTGAACAGCGAGGAGGACTATGGTGTGGATTGGCTTGGTCCCGTTCTTCCTGACAGCAGTTGGTAAGCTCGGCGGGTTGATGCCTGCGATGTGACACGGTCTGAAATCCATTGGGCACAGAGAATGGCAGTCTGCCCTCAGGTTTTGGCGGAGGTGTAGGTTGGAAACAAAGATGATCAC
>CAYUIS010000012.1:1929-56153 GCA_964444825.1 uncultured Anaerolineales bacterium
TTTGCCATCATGTCCGATATGCCTATGCTGGAACCGGCCTCGGTTGCGGATGCATATGAATTGGTCCAGGTGGCTTTCGACCTGTCTGAACGGACAGGAACCCCAGTCTTTGTCCGGCTTGTAACCGGGACTTCTAATTCCCATGCACCGGTTGCAGTGGAGGAGCCGGTTCCTCCTGCTGAGCGAGAGGTGGTATTGGAGAGAGATATCAACAAGTATACCAAGGCCGGCGCAGCGATCTGCACCACTCAGCATCGTGACCTCATAGCCCGCCTGGCACATGCGGGTGAGATCATCCACGAGATGGGCCTGAATCAGCTTCAACTGGGGGAAGAACCAGGCGGGCTGGGCATTATCACCGCGGGCGCGGTATCTGCCTACCTGGACGAGGGGTTTGAGATTGCTGCCCGCTTCGGGTTTGATACAGACGCCGTCTCGGTCTTGCGCATCGTCGCCACCAACCCCTTCCCCGCCGAAGAGGTGCGCGAACTGCTGAATCAATGCGACACCGTCCTCGTTCTGGAAGAGCTGGAGCCCTACATCGAGCGTGGCGTCATCATCGAAGCCTACCGGCTCGGCTTCCAGGGCCGCATCGTCGGCAAGCTGGACGGGGGCCAGGCCCAAGCTGCCCTGAGCCGCGTCGGCGAGTACAGCGTCGAGCAGGTCGTTCTGGGCATCGGCGAGGCGCTAGACCTGTCCGTTCCTGATGATCTTTTCCGCGGAATGGAGGAGGCTGAGTCTCTAGCTGCCCAAAGGCCGATCGCGTGCTGCCCCGGCTGCCCCCACATGGGGACCTACATGGCGATCAACAAGACCCTCAAGAAAATGAGACTCGGTAAGGACGACGTGATGGTGACTGGCGACATCGGCTGCACCATCCTGGGCATGAACCCGCCGTTTTACACCATCTGGAACGAGATCTCTATGGGCGCCAGCGTCAGTCTGGCGCAGGGCTACGTCCACGCCGGGATCAAGACACCCGTCATCGCCACTATCGGTGATTCTACCTTCTTCCACGGAGGCATCCCGGGGCTGGTCAATGCTGTTCAGTTCCAGGTAGATATGACTCTGATCATCATGGACAATGGCTGGACCGCTATGACCGGTATGCAGGTCAACCCAGGTACCGCTGAGTGCTTCCAGGCTTCCGGCAGCTACCAGGTCGACATCGCCAAGCTCGTCGAGGGTCTGGGGGTCGAGCACTTTTTCATCGTCGACCCCTACCAATTGGATGAGTATGTGACGACGCTTCAGCAGGCGCTGACGCTTCCCGGCGTAAAGGTCATACTCTCGCGCCAAGAGTGCGCGATCCAGGCGCAGCGGCGAGGGCTCAAGGCCGGCAGTGTTTCCGTTATCCCCGAGAACTGCACCCTGTGCAAGCGCTGCATCATCGAAACCGGCTGCCCCGCTATCCAGCTCGGAGAGGAGTCTATCTCTATCGACGCGGCTCTGTGCTATGGCTGCGGTCTGTGTGCTCAGGTCTGCAATTTCGAAGCCATAGAGATCGAGAGGGAGGCCGTCTGATGAACCAAGCAAAACGTAGCCCGCAACATGCGACTCGTTCCATATCCGACGATTCAGGTCTCACTTTCTACGACGTGTACCTGGTCGGCGTCGGCGGCCAGGGCATCCTCACCATCGGCGACCTGATTGCCGAGGCGGCGATTCTCCAGAGCATTCCTGTAAGCTTCTACCCGACCAAGGGCATGGCCCAGCGAGGCGGGACGGTCAAGGCAAGGATCCGCCTGGGGCGCGAGCCGGTGGGGCCGATCATCCCGCAGAAAGGCGCCGACCTGGTGATCGCGATGGAGGTCTCCGAGGCGCTCAGGGCTGTGCAATTTATCAAGCCCGGCGGCGACTTTTTGCTGTACGGCCACGTCTGGCCGCCGACGGCCGTCATGCTCGGCAAAGCCCCTTATCCGGAGCTGGAGCAGGTGCTGGAGCAGGTTCAGAACGCCGGCGCGGTCGTCCACCACCTGGACCCTGAGCGCCGACCATTGCACGAGGGTGTCCCTGTCCCAGCGAACATCTTTGTCCTGGGCGCAGCTCTGGGCGGCATGGGCCTGGACGAATTGCTCGACCCCTCCGCGGTCCAAGAACTCGTCCGTACGCGCTGGGCCCGAAGCATCGAGCAGAACACGCTGGCATTTGAGGCGGGATTGGCGGCAATGAAAAACGAACGATGACAAATGAGCAAACGGAGAATCGAGATCCGACGTTGAAGACAAGCATCGACAAGTTGTTCTACCCGCGGGGCGTAGCCGTCATCGGTTCAGCATCCGAGGGCAAGCTGGGCTACGAACTCATCCGCCAGATGCTGAACGGCGGCTACCGCGACGTCTTCGTGGTCAACCCCAAGGCGCGCGGTGCTCTCTCCGTGCCTGGCTACGACGCCATATCCAAGATCGACCACCCGGTCGACCTGGCCGTCGTTGTCTCTCCACCAGCGACCGTGCCCGGCGTGCTGGACGAATGCGGCCGGGCTGGCGTGGGGGCAGCCGTGATCATCACAGCCGGGTTTTCCGAGGTCGGCAACCATGTGGGAGAGGAAGAGATCAAACGTGCCGCACAACAACACGGCATCCGCTTCGTCGGTCCCAACTGCGCCGGCATCCTAAACACCGAGAATTGCCTGTTCCCGACACTGGAGACCCATCCGCCAGCCGGAGGGGCGGCGCTAGTGGCCCAAAGTGGGGCCGTGGGCGGCATCTTTCTGGCCTGGGCCAAACAACACGGACTAGGCGTGTCCAAGTTCGTCAGCTACGGCAACCGGGGTGACCTGAGCGAGATCGATTTCCTGAACTACCTGGCGAGTGACCCCGAGACCCAGGTCGTGGCGCTGTACATCGAGAGCGTGGCCAACGGGCGAAGGTTTATGGAGGCAGTGCAAACCTGCGCCAACCAGAAACCGGTCGTTGTCATCAAGGCTGGCCACACCCAATCGGGACAGCGGGCTACCCTCTCCCATACCGGCTCTATGGCTGGCGCGGACGCCGTCTACGATGCCGCGCTGCGTGTGTCCGGGGCCATCCGGGTCCGCACTATCGAGGAGATGTTCGACCTGTGCAAAGGCTTCCTGTCAGTACCGCTGCCGAAGGGACGGCGCGTCGCCGTCGTCACCAACTCGGGCGGCCCAGGCGTCCTGGCTGCCGATTGGGCCGAGGCGGTAGGGCTTGACGTGGCCGAGCCCAGTTCAAAGGTGCAGGCGCAGTTGGGCGAGTTCCTCCCGGCGCACTGTGCGTTCAAAAACCCCATTGACCTGACCGTCGAGGGGACGGAGATGGGGTACCGCGAGACACTCCTGGCTCTGCTGCAAGAGTTCGACGCGGTGCTGGCGCTGAACATCGCGCCCCCATACCTGGACTCGATGCCGTTGGCGCGGGGGATTTGCGACGCCGCCGAGCAGGCCGCAGCGTGGGGCGACAAGGTTGTCGTGGCCAGCTTCCTACCTGAGTGGGTTGTAGAGGAGAGCGTGCCCTACCTGGAGGAACGTGGCGTGCCCAACTTTGCCACCGGCGAGCGGGCCGCAGTAGCCCTGAAACATATGGCCGACCACCGGGCACAGAAGACCTCCCACAGAGCAAACAGCCGGTCCCTGCTAAAGTTCCCCTACAAGCAAAGGCGACTGCCCGGCGTGGACGAGATGCTGGAGCCGGAGGCTATGGCGTGGCTGCGGGAGCAGGGCATTCCAGTGCCGGATTTCCGCTTCGGGGCCACGTGCGAGGAGTCGGTGCAGGGCTGCCGTGAGATTGGCTACCCGGTGGTGATGAAAGTCGTCTCGCCCGACATCTTGCATAAATCGGACGGCGGCGGCGTTGTCCTGAACGTTCGCAACGACGATGCGGCGCGGGCCGCGTTCGAGACCATCGAACGGGCAGCAGCGGGCAAGGACTTTCGAGGGGCCATCATCTACCCTATGATCGGAGACGCCCAGGAGGTCTTGCTGGGGCTGTCGCGCGACCCGAATTTTGGACCGGTCGTCGCCTTCGGGCTAGGAGGCATCTACACCGAAATCTGGCGTGACATCTCGCTGCGTGTGGCTCCGGTGGATCGTGTCGAAGCGGAGGCCATGATCCGGGAGATCAGGTCGCTGCCCCTGCTCGAGGGTGCCCGAGGCCAAGCGCCTCGCGACCTGGATGCGCTGGCCGACGTCCTGGTCACCTTCTCAGAGCTTCCCTTCCGGTACCCCGAGATCGACGAGGTAGACCTGAACCCGGTCTTTTTGTTCTCGGAGGGGCTGGTGGTGGGGGACGTGCGCATTATACGTCAAAGGGACTTGCATCAATAAGGAGACAGTGATAATGTCTGACTTCAAAGATAAGGATATCCTCGACGGGGCGCAATTCACCCGCGAGGAACTGGAGCACATCATAAACATAGCTGCCGATATGCGGGAGCGGCTGGAGAACAACCACTCATTGGACCTCTTGAGGGGGTACGTCCTGGGCGCGCTGTTTTTCGAGCCCAGCACCCGCACCCGTCTGTCGTTCGAGGCGGCGATGAACCGGTTGGGCGGCAGCGTCGTGGGCTTTGCTTCGGCAAGCGCCTCCTCGACGGCAAAGGGCGAGTCGCTGGCCGACACGATCCGCACGGTGGATCAGTACGTGGACGTGATCGCCATGCGCCACCCCAAGATCGGCTCGGCCAGGGAGGCCGCCGAGGTAGCAAAGGCCCCGGTGATCAACGGAGGGGACGGAGCGGGCCAGCACCCCACCCAGGCGCTGCTAGACTTGTTCACCATCCAGACGGAGCGTGGTCAAGTGGATGGGAACACGATCGCCCTGTGCGGCGATCTCAAAAACGGCCGGACGGTGCACTCGGGCGTCGAGCTCTACAAGCACTATGACTGTAAGCTGATCTTTGTCGCACCGCAGGCCCTCCAGATGCCGGTAGAGATCACGGCACGATTGAGGGAAGGGGGCATCCCGGTCGAGGAGACGAGCGATCTGGTAGCGGCTATGGCGGAGGCGGACGTCCTGTATATGACGCGCATCCAAAAAGAGCGCTTTGACGATCCGGCGGAATATGAGCGACTCAAGGGCAGCTACGTGCTGACCCGCGAGATGGTGGAGCGGATCAAGCCGGACCTGACGGTCATGCACCCGCTGCCCCGGGTGGACGAGATCAACACCGATGTGGATGACCTGCCCGGCGCAGCCTACTTTCGCCAGATGCAGAACGGCATGTATACCCGTATGGCGCTGATTGGATTGATCACGGGGACGATATAGCCGGTGGACCGGATTGATCCCAGTCTGCCGATGTGACGGTCTGGAGAAAAAGTCTATGGAGCAAGACGAGTTTCACACGCTGGGCAGGGTGACCCCACGCAAGGATGGGGTCGCCAGGGTCACGGGACGGGAAAAGTACACCGTGGACATCAGCCTGCCCCGTATGCTGCACGGGCGTATCCTGTCCAGCCCTTACGCCCACGCCCGCATCAAGCACATCGACGTCAGCGCGGCGGAGGCAATGGACACTGTCGTCATCACCTTCGACGACACGCCAAGCGTGCGCTACAACGAGCGCATCATCACCATCCCGCCCGTCCTGCACAAGGATCACACCGTCCTGGCCGACAAGGTGCGCCGTATGGGTGAGGCGGTAGCCGCCGTGGCAGCAGAGACGGAGGAACTGGCCGAGAAGGCGGTGCGGGCCATCAAGGTCGAGTACGAGGTCCTGCCTGTGATCACCGACCCGATCGAGGCACAACGGCCAGGGACTGAAGCGATCTATGACACGGTGATGTGGGGCGAGAAGGAGATCGCGATCGAGAATAACGTCGCCTGTGAGCGCGAGGTAAACGAGGGGGACGTGGATCGCGCCTTTGCCGAGGCCGACGTTGTTGTGGAAGGGACGTTCAAGACCGGCAAGATCTATCACGCTCAGATGGAGCCCAAATCGGTGGTGTGCAGGCCGGAGCCTGATGGTGGTCTGACCGTGTGGCCCACCACACAGTCGATCCACAACGTGCGTATCCTGCTGGGGGAAATATTCGACATCCCGCTGAGCAAGATCAGCGTCAAGCGCGTGCCCATCGGGGGCACCTTTGGGTCGAGCATCCAGATGAACCCGCCGATCCCCATCTGTGCCGCGCTGGCGCTCAAGGCCCGTCGGCCCGTCAAACTGGCGCTGACGCGGGAGGAGGACGCCCACGATCACACCCGGTACGGCGCCCAGATTCATCTCAAGCTGGCAGTCAAAAAGGATGGCACGCTCACCGGCGCGGAGATGGAGATGGTCGCCGACATCGGGGCTCACAACATCCAGGCCTATTCCTTCCTGGGGGTGTGCGTCGGGTGGCTCGTCTCGCTCTACAAGATACCCAACGTACGGTATCGTGGCACGGCAGTCTACACCAACAAGGCGATTTCCTGTGCGATGCAGGGCTTTGGCAATCCGCAGGTCACGTTCGCCGCCGAGTCGCTGATGGATGAGCTGGCCGAGAGGCTGGATATCGACCCCATCGAGTTGCGGCTGAAGAACTATGTCGGGTTGGGGGATACCTTCTGGGGCCAGGGGCCGCTGGTGCGCTCGATCGTGCAGAGTGACGGGGTCCCTGAACTGCTACGCCGTGGGGCCGACATCATCGGCTGGGAGAAGCGCAGACCTTTCCCAGGCCACGATGTCGGGACAGAGGGAGAGCGGTATCGGCAGGGCATTGGGGTGGGACGCGGCTTTCACACCTCCAGCGCTGGCGCGCCCCAACCAGGGGACGTGATCGATTTCTCCGGCGCGATGGTCAAGATCAACATCGACGGCTCGGTGGACGTCATCACAGCCTTGATGGACCACGGTGGGGGCACGTTGGAGGCCGTGGCCAAGCTGGTGGCCGAGGCGCTGTGCGTGCCCCTGGACAAGGTCAACCTGGCGCCGGCCGAGACCTGCTCGACCGTGTATGACTGCGTCACCCACGCCACTCGAGGGGTGTATGCCGGTGGCGGCGCTGCCGTCAAGGCCGCGCAGACCGTGCGGCAGGAGCTGATCGAGACGGCGGCCAAATACCTGAACGTGATGCCAGAGGCGCTGACGCTCACGGTGGATGAGGAACAACAGCAAGGTGTGATCTATGCCCCGGCGATCCCAGACCGGCGGATGACGGTGGCGGAGATGGCTACCCGGTGTTGGTCAGAGAGCTGGAAGACGATCGCCGCAGTGGAGAGCTACCGCCCGGTCAACTGCCCACCCGCCTACGTGTGCGTGTTCGTGGAGGTGGAGGTGGACACGTGGACGGGGCAGGTGAGCACAGTAAAAGCGGCGTTGGGCAGCGACTGTGGCACCGTCATCAACCCGGATATGGCGGCCGGACAGCTCGAGGGTGGACTATCGAAAGGTGCGGGCTTTGCCCTCTACGAGAGCAATGACTGGGACGCGGACGGGCAGCTCACGTCCAAGGGGTACTGGATAGACGCCAAAACGGCGGCCATCGGCGAGAGCCCCTATTCGGACAACTTGGAGGTCTATTTCGCATCCACCTACGAGCCCAGCGGACCGTTCGGGGCCAAGGGGATTGGGGAGGCGGCGACGAACCCGGTCGCCGCGGCCTATGCCAACGCGATCTACAACGCGATTGGGGTCCGGTTCTACGAGCTACCGATCACGCCGGAGAGGATTCTGAGTGCATTGAGAGGCGCAGATGAACCGACGGACGGCTGAGGTGACAAGAGGAATGACCAGCAAAGTGACTCACGATCACCCGATGACTAACTCGCATATCCTGGTGCACGAGTTTGAGTATCGAGAGCCTGCGTCGCTGGATGAGGCAATCTCGGTGCTGAGTGAGTACGGAGGCCGGGCAAAGATCCTGGCAGGCGGTACCAACCTGATCACGTGGATGAAGATGGAGCAGGTAGCTCCTGAGTGCGTGATCAATATCGGCAAACTCTCCGAGCTAGAGGGCGTCTCTTCTCAAGATGACCAGATAACCGTTGGCCCACTCACCACTATCAAAAGCCTTTTAAACGCTCCAAGTGTGCAGGCCGAGCATACCGCCCTGGCAGAGGCGTGCGCGGCCTTTGGCTCGACGCAGATCCAGATGATGGGCACCGTCGGGGGGAACCTGTGCAACGGCTCCCCGGCCTCAGACACAGTACCCGCGTTGATGGCGCTGGACGCGCAGCTTGTGCTCGTCGGGCCTGATGGAGAGCGTGCCCTCCCGGTGGAGGAATTCCTGGTTGGCCCCGGCCAGACTGGTCTGCGACGAGGCGAACTGCTCAGATCGATCCTTGTCTCACGACCACGACCGGGAAGCGGCAGCGCGTTCATCAAGATATCGCGCGTGGCAGCCGACTTGGCAAAGGTGAACGCAGCCGTGGCTTTGGTCCGCGAGGGCGATCACATTGTCGATTGCCATCTCACATTCGGCTCCGTCGGTCCCACGGTCCTACGCGCCAGGAAGGCTGAAACGCTCCTTATCGACCAACCCTTCAGCGCAGAGCTCGCCCTTGAGGCGGGCCAGGCAGCGTCTGAGGAGATCAGCCCCATCGACGACGTGCGCTCGACCGCATGGTACCGGCGCGAGGTCGTCAAGGCCCTGACACACGACGTGCTGCAGGTGGCGTGGGAGCGGGCGGGGGACAGGAAGAAGGAAGAAGGAAGCAGGGATCAGAGATCAGGGATCAAGGGACCTAGCATCCAGGCATCGCGCATCGTCGATTATGTCTCACGTTCCGCTGAACGCGAAATCGAACTGACGGTCAACGGCGTCCCACACCGGCTCAAGGTGAAGCCGAACGAACTCTTGTTGAACGTGCTCAGGGAACGCCTGTCGCTCACCGGCACCAAGTACGGTTGCGGCATCGGCGAGTGCGGCGCGTGCACGGTGTTGCTTGACGGGCGCCCCACCCTTGCGTGCCTGACGCTGGCGATCACGGTCGACAGCAGCAACGTGCTCACCGTCGAGGGACTGGAGGGTCCCGATGGCAGACTGGATAGGCTGCAGGAAGCATTCATCGAGCACGCGGCCTTCCAATGTGGCTACTGTACGCCGGGCATACTGATGATGAGCAAGCACCTCCTCAATGAGAACCCAACCCCCACCGAGAACGACATACGGGATCATCTGAAGGGAAACCGTTGCCGATGCACCGGTTTCGCCAGTATTGTGCGGGCAGTGAAAAGCTGCACGACGACCGATAATCGATAGCCAATAGGAGCCAGCAGCGCATAACGGAGTGGTGGTCAATACAGTGATGGAAACCCAGACCCTGGAGGTGCCAGTCGTTGGTATGGACTGCGCCGAGTGCACGCAGCACGTACGGCGCGCTATCGCCGGGCTACCTGGCGTCGAGTCGGTAGACGTCCTCCTGTCCTCCGAAAAAGCTGTCGTCCGGCTGGACCCCAAGCTGGTGGCGTTGCCCACAATCCGCCGGGCGGTAGAGGATGCCGGTTACTCCGTACCAGAACCCGAATCGGAGACATCGCCCGGTCCACTGCAACTTGGGGACCTGTCTCGGCGCATCGCAACGCTGCTGGCCCTCCTGTTTGGCGTCATCCTGTTCATCGCCATCGTCGGCGAATGGCTCGGACTGTTCGAGCGACTCACCGATCGGGTGCCGTTTCCGGTTGGCCTCATAATCGTCGTCGCTGGCGGTTGGCCTGTCTTCTACAAGGTCATGCGGGCCGCCCTAAAGCGCCAGATCATCTCGCACACGCTGATGACGCTAGGGGTGCTGGCAGCATTGGCCGTGGGCCAGTGGGCGACGGCAGCCGTGGTCGTGCTCTTTATGCACGTGGGCGACTATGTCGAGCGATTCACTGCCGAGGGGGCGCGTCGGGCCGTCAAAGACCTGGCCGCGATGGCCCCACAGAGCGCACGCGTCGAGCGGGACGGCGTGGAGCGGGAGGTGCCGATCGCTGAAGTCAGCGTCGGAGAGGCGGTGATCGTCCGCCCTGGCGAAAAGATCCCAGTAGATGGCCAGGTCATCACCGGACAGGCGACGGTAGACCAATCCGCGATCACCGGCGAGTCTATGCCGGTCGAACTTTGCGCTGGCGCTCCAGTCCTGGCCGCCACAATCATACGCCTCGGCAGCCTGCGTGTACGAGTGACACGCGCCGGTGCCGACACGACCTTTGGGCACATCATCAGGCTGGTCGAGGAGGCCGAGGCCCATCGCGCCGACGTACAGCGCTTTGCCGACAAGTTCAGCGCCTACTACCTTCCGGTGGTCGTTGGACTGGCCGCACTCACTTTCGTGATCCGCCGGGATCCATTGGCCACCGCCGCTGTGTTGGTAGTGGTCTGCTCCTGCTCTATCGCCTTGGCGACGCCCATCGCTATGCTGGCCTCCATTGGGAAGGGGGCAAAACAGGGCCTGCTCATCAAGGGCGGCAAGGTCCTGGAGTCGCTGGCCCGCGCCGACGTCCTCCTAATCGACAAGACCGGCACACTCACTCTCGGACAGCCACAGATCACCGATGTGATACCCGTGAATGGGCTATCCGAGGCAGCCATTCTACACCTGAGCGCCTCCGCCGAGCGATATTCGGAACACCCACTGGCCGAGGCCGTACGCACTGCCGCCCAGGAGCGGAACCTTTCGCTTGCCGATCCCGATGAATTCGAGGCCATCCCAGGTGTGGGTGTACGGGCAAGGGTGGATGGCAGCCACGTAGCCGTTGGCAATCGCCGGTTGATTCCGCCGAACGCCTCGCTGCCCCTAGTGGCGATAGAAGAGCTAGAAGCTCAGGGCAAGACCACACTGTTCCTCATCCAGGATGGAGAACTCGCTGGCCTGTTGGCCGCCGCCGATACACTGCGCCCCGAGGTGCCCACTGCCCTCGACAACGTGCGCGGTTTGGGTATGCAGCACATTGAACTGCTCACGGGCGACAACGAACGCACCGCTGCAGCCCTGGCGGAGGGGCTTGGTATTCCCTACCGCGCCAGCCTCCTGCCCGAGGACAAGATCGCAGCCGTGAAACAGTATCAGAACCAAGGACATACAGTCGTTATGATCGGCGATGGCGTGAATGATGCGCCCGCGCTGGCCCAGGCCGACGTCGGCATCGCGATGGGGGTGGCGGGAACCGATACTGCCATAGAGGCTGCCCACGTGGCCCTGATGCGCGACGACTGGATGCTGGTACCGGATGTGCTGCGGATCGCCCAGCGGACGATGGGAGTGGTAAGGATGAACCTGGCCTTTACTGCCATGTACAACGTCGTCGGGTTGATCTTGGCTGCGTCGGGCGCTCTTCCACCTATCTTGGCTGCCGCGGCACAATCGCTACCGGATCTGGGCATCCTGGCCAACTCATCCCGTCTGCTGCGTGAAGATAGGAAAAGGGACAGGGAGTAAAACAGGGTAAGTGAAGAGAGGAGTTTCTCATGCTACCTGAATTCGATCTGTTGAGACCCACAACACTTCCAGAGGCTCTCGAGATGCTGGCCAAAGGCGCGCCGGACGTCACGCCGCTGGCGGGTGGCACGAACGTAGTTGTGGATATGCGTGCCGGTCACCGCCGCCCACGCGCGCTGCTGGATCTGGGAAAAGTGGGGGAGCTGCGGACTATCCGGACGGAGGACGGCCACGTCGTCGTAGGAGGTGGCACCACGATCACCGGCCTGTTGAATCACCCGCTCATCGCCGAGCACGGCGCTCCATTGAGAGAGGCTGCTGCCAGGATGGGCAACCCACTGATACGCAACCGGGCCACCGTGGCAGGAAACCTGGTAGATGCCTCGCCCGCCGCCGACACCGCACCCCCGCTGCTCACACTGGATGCGGAAGTAGAGTTGGCAAGTTCTGAAGGGACACGACGTTTATCACTGGAGAGCTTTCTGGTTGGTCCGAACGAGACCCTCTTGCGACCGGAGGAACTGTTGATAGCCGTCCGCTGGCCGATCCCACCACCCCAGAGCTCGGGCGGTTTCCGAAAGATCGGCCTGCGCAAGGCAGGTGCCTGCTCGGTGGTCACCGCTGCCGTGATGGTGACGTGGAACGGAAACGGCGACTGCCAGGAAGCTCGTATTGGACTGGGGGCCGTGGCTCCCAAACCCATCCGCCCGCACGCGGCCGAGGAGGCCCTGCGCGGCCAACCGCTGACCGAACAGGTTATCGCCGAGGCTGCCCGTCTGTCGGCTGAGGCGAGCAGTCCCATCGATGACGTCCGAGGCTCGGCGGACTATCGGCAACGGGTGACAGAGGTGTTGGTGAGACGACTGCTGACCAAGATGAGCAACACCGGGGAGAAGGACTGATGGAACCAAAACTGACAACTCTCAACGTAAACGGGCGCGAGCATCACGTCGCGCTGGCCCCCAACGTGACCCTACTCCACGCCCTACGTGACCTGGGCTACACAGATGTCAAGAGCGGCTGCGAGAAAGGCGACTGCGGCGCATGCGCGGTGCTTTTGGACGGTCAGGCCGTCAACAGTTGTCTGGTGCTTGCGGGGCAGGCCGAGGGCGCAGAGATCGTCACCAACTCGGGACTGGGCACGATCCAAGACCCACACCCGCTACAGGAGGCCTTTGCCGACGCTGGCGCTGCCCAATGCGGTTTCTGCACGCCGGGTATGATCATATCCGCCAAGGCACTCTTGGATCGAAACCCACATCCTACCGAGGACGACATTCGCGAGGCCATCTCGGGCAATCTGTGCCGCTGCACCGGTTATGGACAGATCGTCAAGGCGGTCCAGATGGCGGCAGAGCAGATGGGCGAGTAAGAGGACCAATATCATGAAATACCAAGCCAAACCATTACCTCCCACAGACCTGCCACCACTGCGCACGGTGGGCAAACCACTGCGGCGCGTGGACGCGCTGGGCAAGGCCACCGGTTCGACCGTGTACGCCGGTGACTTTTCAATGCGGAATATGCTCCACGCCAAGGTGTTCCGCAGCGCCCAACCCTCTGCGCGGATCAGACGCCTGGACATCAGTAGGGCACAGGCACTCGACGGGGTGGTCTGCGTCCTGACAGCCGAGGATCTGCCCGGCGCTAAATTGGTTACCGATATGCCAGGGCAGACCGGACAAGAACGGCGCAAGCGCTCGGACGCGCCGGTCCTAGCTACGGACAGGGTCCGTTTTGCAGGTGAGCCCATCGCCCTAGTAGCGGCCGAGACGCTCCGAATCGCTGAGCAGGCGCTTGGATTGATCGAGATCGAGTACGAACCGCTGCCGGGCGTGTTCGACCCCCTCGAAGCGAAAGAAGCCGGAGCGCCGGTTGTGTACGAGCCAGACAACATCGTGTCCCACTGGAAGATCCGGAAGGGCGACATCCAGGCCGGTTTCGCCGTAGCGGACATGGTCCTGCAGAACACGTTCCGTGTGCCGTTCATCGACCACGCGTACATTGAGCCGGAGACAGGCGTCGCATGGGTGGATGAGCGGGACGTGATCAACATCCGCGTGTGCACCCAGGTGGTGGAGCACTTTCGCAGTATCGCTCGAGCTGTGGGCGTGCCGCACAACAAGATTCACATCCAAGGCACAATGATAGGTGGCGGTTTCGGCGGCAAGGAGGATATCACCGTCGAGATATTCCTGGCCCTGCTGGCCAAGCATACGCGCCGCCCGGTACGGTTGGAGTACGCCCGGGAGGAGTCGCTGCTGGCCCACTCGAAGCGCCATCCTTTTGTCATCACCCATCGCACCGGGGTCAAGAACAACGGCCGTATCACCGCCGCTGAGATCACCATGGTGTCGGACGCCGGCGCCTATCCCTACCTCAGCCCATACGTGTTGCTCTATGCAACGGTCACGGCGTGCGGGCCTTATCGCGTGGACAACCTCCACGTTGACAGTGCTTCGGTCGCCACCAACAACCCCTTCACGAGCGCCTTTCGTGGTTTCGGCGTCCCGCAGGCCTGTTTAGCCCACGAGCAGCAGATGGACGAGATCGCCACAGCGCTCGATATGGATCCATTGGATGTGCGCCGCATCAACTACCTCAAGACCGGTGACCGGAACTCTACCGGACAGGAGATCACGAGCGCCGTATGGCTGGAGGAGACGGCCACGCGGGCTCTCGAAGCGTTGGGTGAGCAGACGCCAGATGACGGTCCGATCAAAGTGGGACAGGGTTTTGCGTCCTATATGCAGAGCTATGGCCGCATCACGTGGTTTCACGACACCTCCCGGGCCTGGGTCGGCATCGAGATGGATGGCAGCGTAGTGATCCGCTGCGGCGTGCCCGACCTGGGAGGCGGCCAGGTGAACAGCCTGTGCCAGATCGCCGCCGAGATACTGGGTGTGTCGCTGGAAGATGTCACGATCTATAGCACCGACTCGGCATTGACCCCATTGGCAGGTACGACGACGGCCACCCGCCAACTGTACATGTCAGGCAACGCGGTCTTTCAGGCGGCCAGCGCTGTGCGCGAGGTCCTTCTCGACCGCGCCTCCAAACACTTTGAGGAGCAGCCCGACGACCTGGATATGGCCGATGGGGAGGTGTTTGTCAAGAACAACCCGAACGACTCGCTCCCGCTGGCGGATCTGGTCGCGATGTGCGCTGCCGAGGGTCTGCCACTCTCAAACCTGGCCCTCTTCAAGGCCCCCTTTAATGCCACCCTCAACCCCGATGATCTCCAGGGAGACGTCTTTCCCGATTTCACCTTTGGCGCCCACGCTGTTGAGGTAGCGGTCGATACGGAAACCGGGGAGATCACCTTGCTCAAGAGCGTCGCGTGCCACGACGTTGGCCGGGCCATCAACCCCGTGGCTGTCGAGGGACAGATCCAGGGTGGCGGCGCCCAGGGCTTGGGATATGCCCTGATGGAGGAGGTACAGGTAGAGGACGGCATGATCCAAACGCCCTCGCTGTCCGAGTACCTAATCCCCACATCCAACGACATCCCCATCACCGAGGCGATCATCCTGGAATCGGGAACCGGTGTGGGGCCCTTTGGGGCCAAGGGTATCGGCGAACCCGCTCTCACGCCCGCCGCGCCAGCGGTCGCGAACGCCGTCGCAAACGCCATTGGGACGCGCATCTATGAATTGCCACTGACCCCGGAGCGGGTGCTGGCAGCGCGCGACCGCGCCGTCAAGGGAACGGGGACGTGAGCAATCATCACGAACGCCGGTAAAACTGCAACAGAGCCGTAACCGAAGTGTAATTCTAGCGCCAGCCAGTAAGAGTATAATAGTAGGGAAAACCGCCGTACGATTCTCGCCTGCATAGTAGCCGGTACGCCGATTCAGGATGGTTTCCGATGAATGTGTTCCCAAACTACTATGCCATTCCTTCTATTAGCCAAGAGATCTCGTTTCTTGGCTCCGGTGAAATCTTCGCAAACCTGACAGTGGCGTTGGTCTGTGGTATGCTCATCACGCTCTTTTATCGGTGGACGAACAGGCGGTCAGACTATTCTCCAACGTTTACCAGCTCTCTGGTTGCACTCTCGATGATCACCACCATCGTCATCACGGTGATCGGAAACAACCTGGCCCGCGCCTTCGGACTTGTGGGCGCTCTAGCTATCGTGCGGTTCCGTATGGCTGTCAAGGACATGCAGGATATCATCTTTGTCTTCTTTGCCCTGGCAATGGGTATGGCGGCGGGGGTAGGCATGCTCCTGACAACCGTCGGAGGGACGATATTCATCGGCGTCATCATACTCCTCCTCTCACAGTTGCATGGTGCTTCACCGAGGAGACGGGAGTTCGCACTTCAATTCTCCTCCACATGGTCCGGGGAATCTGGAGAGAACAACCCCCCATACTGGCAAACCTTGGAGAAGCACTGCAAGCGCCACGAACTCATCAGAGTGAAGTCCTCCAACAATGGAGACACGCTTGTGCTCTCCTTCTCCATCGCTCTCAAGAGCGACACGAGTGAAGAACTCGCCCGCGAACTTGAGCAGATAGCAGGTGTTAGTCGAGTCTTCCTTACGAAGAACGGTCTAAACCCACGCCAACGTCGTAAACCCCGCAAGAAGAGCAAGCCAGGATGAGAGCCCTACGTCTCTGGCAGGCATCAGTTCTGGGCCTTGGACTGGCTGTCGTGCTGTTGTCGGTTCTAACTCACCATGCATCTCGCGCGCAGGCCAACCCGAACATCTACTTCGTGCGAGAAGGGACCGCCGGGGATTGCCTCTCCGTCACTACTCCCTGCAGCAGCGTTCAGTACGCCATCCATCTGGCTGTCACCTCCGGTGACGAGGTGCATGTAGCCGGCGGCACATACACCGAGAACCTAGCCATCACCCACAGTGTCAAGTTACAGGGAGGGTGGAACATCTCCTTCACGGTGCAGAACCCCGCCAGCACCCCGACCATCCTCGACGGCGACGCCGTCACCCATAACGTGCGCGTCAATGGTGAACCACCGACGAACATCACTATAGAGAACCTGACCCTACGCAATGGCAACGATGGGATCCACATCAGTCGTGGGAACGTAGTAGTAGAGAGCTGCACCATCCGAGACAGCGTGGAACAGGGCATCGAGATCGACGGCGGCACAGTGCTCATCTCCGGCACCCGGATTCTGACCGCCTGGCAAGGCATCGAGGTAAACAGTGGCACCGTTCACGCTGCGGACGTGCACATCGCGCACACCAGTGGGGAAGGCCTACTCATCAAGACAGGTAGTACGATCACGATCACCGAGAGCACCATCGAGGATTGCCTGGATCAAGGCGTGCAGGTGGACCGAGGCAGTTTGTGGCTGTTCGACAGTCTGATCCACGACACAGGGGGGAACGGTATCCACGCTGAGGGCGGCTCTACCTCCATTGTCAGTAGCACAGTTCACACCACGCTGGCCGACGGTATACACGTTAGCGGCACGCACGTCATCAGCGGCAACCTGGTCTATGACACCCCTGGACAAGGCATCTATGCCCAGGGCTACGATGAGCCTCTTTTCCTGATCAACAACACCGTGCGCGACGCCGCGGGCGACGGTATCCGTGCCGATGGCCGCCTGACGGTCACCGTCCAGGGCAACACGGTCTACAGCACCGGCCAAGACGGCGTGAACGCGACTGGCAGTACCATCACCGTCACATCCAACGCCGTGAGCCAGTGCAGAGGCGACGGCATCCGAGCTAGCGGCGGCGGGAGTGTGCATATCGCGGCCAACTGGATATTGAGCAACCTCATCGGTGTCGCCGTCCATGGTCCAACCATGCCCATGAGTACACTTACTGCAAGTGCTGTGCCGGCATTCACAATCGCCAACAACATGATCGGGGATCACATCACCGTCAGCGTCGAGTTGACCGGCACGGGCACTGCTTTCGTCGCTCACAACACCCTCGTTGGTGGCAGTCTGGGGAGGCAGGGGACTGGTCTAGCTGTTCTGGGACCGTTGACGGTCACTGCCGTCAACAACATTGTCGTCAGTCACTCGGTAGGCATCACGGCGGGGGCAGGAGCAGTATTGAGCGCCAGCCACACGCTGCTGTGGGGCAACGCCAACGACCCGACCAGCGGTACCGTCGCTCTTCTCGCCCCACCCCTGTTCGTGGCCCCTGCACGGCAGAACTACCACCTTCACGCCCAGTCGCTCGCGGTTGACGCGGGAATCGAGGCTGGCATATTCACCGATGTCGATGGCGATCCACGTTCCCTGGACACACACCCCGATATCGGCGCAGACGAGGTCAGGATTCACGCTAGCTATCTGCCTCTCATCCTGAGACCTCCCCCGCCTCCCCCGTCCTTCGCCCCTATTTACCATCTACGCGCCGACCCCAACGACCTGGACTGGTTGGCACAGGAACCCTACCGGGACGAGACAGTCCCTGCCACATTCTGCGCTGCTTCAGCTCCAGGAGAGTCCAGAAGGAGGTGTTGGGATGTGGACATTCGCTACCGGGGCGACACCGCTCGTACAATGCCCAAGAAATCGTGGAAAGTCTTCTTTCCCAGCTCCGACCCCTTTCAAAGTCAGAATGGCATCTCCTACGAACTTAACCTCAACGCTGATTACGTAGACCAGGCTCTGCTACGCAGCTATATCGGCTACGACCTCTTCGCCCGTGTGGGGGTGCCCACCCCACTCGCAGGTTACGCCCGCCTGTACATCAATGACGAATACTACGGCCTCTTCTCCGAAGTCGAGCAGGTTGACGAACGCTTTCTCCATCGCAATGGCATTGAGATGCACGGCAACTTATACAAGCCATTCTACGGCCCCTTGGGCTTGGAAGCAAACGACTGGTGGTATAGCTATCACTATCCGAAGAAGACCAATCGACAGAGCGGTCACGAGGACCTGGTCACCCTCATCGAATTGACAAACAACACGCCCGATGAACAGTTCCCCGGTGCCATCGCAGAAGTACTCGACGTCAACAGCTGGCTCGACTGGTACGCCGTCAACACTCTCATCGGCAACTTTGAGATGACGAACAAGAACTACTACATCTACCACGATTTCAGCAGTGCTCGGTGGACGATTTTGCCGTGGGATGTGGACATCTCTTTTGGACACAATGAAGGAAACCCCTACGGGCTTTTCGACCGGGACATCAGTTGGAACAACCCTATTGACATCGGCGCCGATCCGGCGGGGAAGCACAACTTCCTGATCGAACGCATGATGGATATGCCGGAGTTCCGTTTCTACCACTGCCGCCTGCTGACGGAAATGATGGCCGACGACTTCAGCCCTGCTGAGATGTTCTGGCGCATCGACAAGACCTACGCTCAGATATACGACGCAGCCATAGCCGACCCCAACCGCTGGCGACCGGAACTGGAGGGGGATCCCGGCTTTGAGGATGGACCGGACGAACTGAAGACCTACATCGCCAATCGCATTGAGTTCCTTGAGGGAGAGATGATCAGTTTCTGCCCGATCCTGCAGGTCCCTCTCACCATAAATGAGCTTATGGCCGACAATAGCAGCACCATCGCTGATGAAGGTGGCGACTACGATGACTGGATCGAGATTCACAACCGTAGCTCCACGCTGACCTGGGACCTGGGCGGGATGTACCTAACCGATATCTTGAGCGAACCGACGAAGTGGCGTTTTCCTGACCACACGCTCATCCCACCGGATGGCACGCTCCTCATCTGGACCGATGGTGAGGGGAGTGAGGGACCATTACACGCCAGCTTCACGCTGGACGCGGGCGGTGGTCAGATCGGCCTTTTCGACCGGGACGTCTTCAGCAACGCCGCCATTTCGGTGCTGAACTATGGGGCCCAGTCAGCCGATGTCTCCTACGGGCGGCTGCCCGACGGCGGTGAGACCTTTCAGTTCTTCGCCACCCCCACCCCCAGATGGCTCAACCAAGGTCAACCGCCCCTTATCAGCGGAACGGCTCACGAGCCAATCCTGCCCAATGGAAGCGACACCGTCAACGTCACGTCGAAAATCACCGACGAGGCAGCCGTCATCGCCACCTTGTGGTACCGTACCTCCGCGCCCGGGGCACAGCCGCCGGATTATCAATCCACCCAGATGATCGCTGGTGGTGGCAACCTCTACACTGGCAGCATCCCCGCTCGAGCCGATGGCACGTGGGTGGAGTATCACGTCGAGGCAGAGAACGTGGTGGGGATGGTGAGCGTGGATCGTCCCGGCTGGCCCCAGGGAGACTATCGCTACATCGTCGGCTGGCACCACCCACCGATCTACATCAACGAGTTGATGGCCATCAACTCTCGCACACAGGAGGATGAGGCAGGCGAAACCGACGACTGGCTCGAACTCTACAACGCTGGGCCGGTGGCAATTGACATGGGAGGCATGTATCTCAGCGACAACATTGATAGCGCCACCTCATATATGATTCCCGCCGGCACGATCATCCCCGCTGGGGGCTACCTCATTCTGTGGGCCGATGGCGATGGCACAGGAGTACATCTCAACTTCAAACTGTCCGGCGCAGGGGAGTACGTGGGGCTGTTCGACAGCCAGGCCAATTACTATTCGCCGATTGACGCGGTCTACTTCAATCCGCAGACGGCAGACATCTCCTGGGGACGCTTCCCGGATGGCAGCGACAAATGGCACGCTATGGCCACTCCCACCCCAGGTGACGCAAACCGATTGCTCCCGCCTGAGTTTCCGCAAGTGACGCGTACACCCACCTGGCCTGATACGGGGGAAACCGTGACTGTCACCGCCATCATAACCGCCGGGAGCCCGAATATATCCGCCACTCTCTGGTACGACGCTGGAAGCAGCTTTCAGGCAATTCCGATGACACCCGTCAGCGATGGGACAACATGGCAGGTTTTCCTGCCGGCACAGTCTGCGGGCACGATCGTACAGTACTACCTGGAAGCGGTAGACAGCATGGGGCAGGAGACGCTTCACCCTCCAGCCGCGCCCGCAGCTTTGTACCGCTATAAGGTCGGCTACGTCCCTCCGAGCGTGCTCATCAACGAATTCTTGGCCGCCAACGTCAGCGTCAACCAGGACGAAGCGGGGGAGTACGACGACTGGATAGAGCTGTACAACGGAGGTGCGGTCACAGTCACGTTGGACGGGATGCACCTTACCGACGACCTGGCCGAGCCGGCGAAGTGGCAATTCCCCACCGGGACGGCCATCCCCCCAGGTGACTACCTGCTGGTATGGTGCGACGGGCGCATAGGACAGGGGCCGCTGCACGCCGACTTCAAACTGGATCGAGACGGGGAGATGATCGGTCTCTTCGATACCGTTGCCCATGATCTGGTACCTCTCGACTGGATCGCTTTCGGCCCACAGCAGACAGACGTCTCATATGGCCGACAGCCGGATGGGGCCGACATCTGGGTTTTCCTAGCTCCTCCGACACCAGGGACGAGCAATGAGTAGAACTCTAAATCCCAAACCCCAAACCCTAAACCCCAAGTGGCTCATTGGGGCCATTGTCCAATTATCATTTGTCATTTGTTGTTGGTCATTGATCACCGGTTATGGGCTAGTGGCTGTAGCGGCAGCCCCATCCGGTCCCCAAATCATCATCAACGAAATCCAATACCACCCCGCTTCCGACGATCACGCCGAGGAGTACATCGAACTCTACAACGCTGACTCCACCGAGGTTGACCTCTCTGGCTGGCAGTTCACCGACGCCATCCTGTACACTTTCCCGCCTGGCGTCTCGATTCCACCCGGTGGATACGTCGTCGTCGGGCACGATCCGGCCACAGTCGAGGCCGTATACGGCATCAGCGGCGTACTGGGCCCCTTCACGAGCGGCAGTCTATCCAATAGTGGTGAGAGGGTGGCGATCGAGGACGGTCTGAGCGGCCTAGTGGATGAGGTCACCTACGACGACCATCACCCCTGGCCGAGATCGCCCGACGGCAGAGGTCCCTCACTCGAACTGATCAACCCGGCTTTCGGAAACGACAATCCTTGCTCTTGGGGAGCCAGCCAGCCGACAGATACCAGCCTGGGCACTCCTGGCACACAGAACAGCGTCTACTCGCCCGACAACATTCCCCCCTGCATCATAGACGTGACACATACGCCAGTCTTCCCTACTTCCAGCCAACCGGTAACCATCACAGCGATGGTGGACGACAACAGCGAGGTTATGGCCGTGACGGTTCACTACCGCCCTGAAGAAGCGACCTACTATGCGACGCTACCGATGGTGGACGATGGTACCGGTGCAGACCCGGTCGCTGGCGATCTCCTATACACCACCGTCGTCCCGGCCTACGCCGACGGGCAATACGTCGAGTTCTACGTCACCGCGATCGATGACGGCGGAGCGGAGCAGCTTATGCCGAATGGTGCGCCGACCTTTACCTCCGACGAGACTGGGTTACCCGTCACCATCAGTTACCTTTACCAGGTCGAGGACACCCCACCCAACAGCGCGCTCCCCATATACCGCCTCATCATGACGGGGGAAAACTGGAATGAACTGACCACACGTGACCTTTTCTCCGACGTCCTCCTGGATGCGACCTTCGTCTACTCCCAAGAAGTCTTCTACAACGTCGGCGTGCGCTACCGGGGTGAGAGCACTCGCAACATCTGGCCCCGCCCCTACCGTATCAAGTTCCGCGACGAACACGAGTTCGAGGACCGAGAGCGGGTCAACCTGGTGAGTGACGAACTGGGGCGAGAGGCGCTATCCCACGACCTGTTTCAGCGCGTGGGGCTACCGGCCCCCAACACCCGCTTTGTGACGTTCTACATCAACGAGAACCGACAGGGAGACTACCTCGACATCGAGCAGGTGGATAATGATTTCCTGGAAGCACGCTTCCCAGACAACGACAGTGGCAACCTCTACCGTGGTTTCGATGGGGCCGATCTGAGCTATCGTGGCTCCGACCCCGACAACTACCGCCCCTACTACCTCAAGAAGAATAACGAGGATGCTGACGATTACTCCGACGTCATCGCGCTGACCGACGCGCTCACCAACAGCCCTGACGAGACTTTCCGTGCCGAGGCGGAAGCGGTGGCTGACATGCGTCAGTGGCTGCACTGGTTCGCCGTCCAGGCAGTGCTGAATAACCATGAGGGGGCACTGTGGTTGGGGCATGGTGACGACTACTTCCTCTACCACCGCCCGTCCGACGATCGCTTCATCCTCATTTCCTGGGACCACGATTTCACCTTCGTGTTTCCCGATCAGGGCATCTGGCTGCCCAACTGGTATGCTAGCGAAATTGTGCAACGCATCCTTAACTACCCAGACTTCACCCGCTGGTACTACCAGGACATCGGCAGCATCGCGGCAAATGAATTCTCGGTGGCGGAGATGTACCCGCGCATAGATGCCTTGCCTGACGTGGTGAGCGGAGACCGGAACGAACTCAAGCAGTACGTCACCTCACGCATCCCGAAATTGAACGCCGAGATACCCAGCACGAGGCTTTCCATCGGTACCAACGGGGGAGCGGATTTCGCCACGCCTCAGAGAGAGATAACGCTGGAGGGAGAGTGCTCACCCTTGCGCGACGTCCACGTCAATGGGATCTTAGAGCGGGTGCAATATCCGACGGCGACGACCTGGCATTACACCAGCACGCTTTGGACGCGAGACAACGTCTTCGTCATCACGGACGGACTGCACACCCGCAGGATCACGGTCTATTGGGACACCTTCCACGGAGGCACGCTGACCGAGGATACCACGCTCATAACCAGCAAGTACCCGTACTCCATCAATGAGGACATCGTCGTCCCGGCAGGTGTTACGCTGACCATCGAGCCAGGCGCGACACTCCAGTTCCAGACGGATCGGCATCTGCGCGTGAATGAAGGGGGACGGCTGCTGGCCGAAGGGGCCAGCGCCTTGCCTATCGTCTTCACCCGCCAGGGCGATGACTACTGGGGCGGGATATTGCTCGACCGCACCCAAGCGGATAACCGCATCACCCACGCGGTGATCGAATACACCCACGAAGTGATCCCCACCCCACCCACCCACGGTATCTCAGCCTATGGCGCGCGCATTACCGTTGCCGACAGCGTGATCCGGCATACCAGCAATAGCGGAGGCGTCCGGGCCTATCCCTGGGGAGGTAACGGGCCGACGCTCTACCTGCTGCGCAACAAGATCACCGACATCCAAGGCGACGCGGTACGCGCTACCAGCGGCTACGTTCTGATCCAGGGCAACACAATTTACGACATCGGGGGTATCTCGACAACAGCTGGCATCGTAATAAGTGATGCCATCTCGTTAGCTACACTGCTCGACAACCGCATTCACGATATCCCCGGCGACTGCCTCGACCTGAACCGCTCATCGGCAGTCATCGAGCGTAACTACGTACACCACTGCGGCGACACGGGTATCTCCATTATGCATCCCACCTCGACGACTCTGGTAAACAACCTGGTCTATGGCTGTCCAGGCAGTGAAGTAGATCCCTACAGCGGTTCTGGCATCGCGATCAAAGACGGCGCAGTCTCCCACATTACGAACAACACGGTGGCCGATAACAAATACGGTATCTACCTGTACGAAGAACACGCGGGACAAGGCGGCGGAGCCGCCACGGTGGTCAACAGTATCGTGTGGGGCAATGAGGTAGACTTGGAATTGGATGCCCATTCCGCCATCACCATCTCCTACTCTGACATCTATTCCCGTACAGGAACCGGAACCGCCATTTGGCCCGGCGAAGGCAACATCAACGCCGACCCGCTCTTCCGCGCTCCGCAAAACGGCAACTACCGGCTGCTGGAGGAGTCACCCTGTGTGGACACGGGCACATCAGCGGGCGCGCCGGACGAGGACATCCGGGGTGTCTACCGCCCCCACGGCGACGGGTACGACCGGGGAGCACACGAGTTCTTTGAGTTCTTTTCCGCCTACCTGCCGTTGGCCTTGCGGTCGTATTGATCCCTGGTTGTCGAAGCAGTTACTCAGTTACTCGCGCAGCAGGCATTCGGCGAGGAAAAGCATCTATGACGATCTCTCGCCCCAATCTGGTCCGCGCATACGTTAAGGTTTTGATGCCAGTGATCCTGGCGCTCGTCTGCATAGTAGCAGGTGAGGCCATTATCGGCGGGATGAACGACCAAGCGGTTGTGGCACGCAGCAACACCTTCCACGGCGGCACGCTGACGGAGACCACCACGCTCCCAGCCAGTGGTTCCCCTTACATCATCTCCGAGCACATCATCGTGCCAGCAGGCGTCACGCTGACCATCGAACCAAGCGTGACCCTGCAGTTCTACGCAGACCGTTCGATACAGGTGAAGGGAGGGCGATTGCTTGCCGATGGAACCATCACCCAGCTCATTCTGTTCACCCACTATGGAGATGGCTACTGGGGCGGCATCCTGCTTGAAAACACTCAGGAGAACAACTGCATCACTCACGCGGTAATCGAGTACACGCGAGAGGCAGTTCACAATCCACGTACCCATGGCGTCTCGGCCTACGGCTCGCAGGTCACCATCGCAGATAGCGTGATCCGCAACACTCGCGCTAGCGTGGCGGTCCAGACTTATCCCTGGAAGGGAGATTACCCGACGCTCTATCTGCTGCGCAATCAGATTTACAACATCGAGGGCGACGCAGTGCACCCTAGTGAAGGATATGCTCTCATCGAGGGGAACCACATTCATAATATTCGACACGGCATCTACCCACTGGAAGGCATCGAGTTGAGCAATATGGCCATACCGAGCATCGTACGCAACAACCACATCCACGACATCTCCGACGATTGTATAGACCTCAATCACTCGTCGGCAATCATCGCGGACAACGAAGTGCACCACTGCGGCGACAAAGGCGTCTCTATTGGACATCCGTCCTCCACGACATTGGTAAACAACCTGATCCACACTTGCTTCGGCAAAGATACGGATCAATACAGCGGCACCGGCATTGCGATCAAAGACGGCGCGGTCTCACGCATTGTAAACAACACTGTGTCCGATTGCCGACATGGCATTTTCCTGTACGAGGGACACGCGGGCGAAGGTGGAGGCGTCGCCACAGTGCTGAACACGATCCTGTGGGGCAATCGATCGGGGTTGGATTGGGACGCACTCTCCACTATCAACGTCACCTATTCCGACATTGAGATGGACGAAGGTGTCTGGCCTGGCGTAGGGAACATCAACGCCGACCCACTCTTCCGTGCCCCTCCAAACGGCGACTATCGGTTACAGGAGGGCTCGCCGTGTGTAGACACTGGGACAGAGATAGGTGCACCAGATGAAGACATCCGAGGGGTCTGTCGGCCTTATGGCAATGGGCACGATATGGGAGCGCACGAGCTTGAGGACAAGTTCCACGGCGGCACGCTTACAGAGAATACGACCCTTCTGCCCGATTGTAGTTCCTATGTTATCACCGACGACATCATCATACCTGCAGGCATCACACTGACCATCAAGCCAAGTGTCACGCTAAAGTTCTATGCGAGCCGCTCGCTGCTGGTGGAAGGAAAGCTCGCCGCCGTGGGCACTGCATCCCAGCCCATCGTCTTCACCCACGACAGCACCGCCCCGTGGGGTCCGATTCTCTTCCAAAACAGTACCTCAGACAACCGTATCGCCTATGCCACAATCGAATACGTCGGTCGCAAAGCCGGTATCGCTGCCTACAGCTCGACCCTCCGCGTCGAGCACAGCATGATCCGTCACCTCAATGGTACAGCCCTGCTCTTGGAGAATAGTCAAGTGCAGGTGCTCGACAATGTCATCCACGATGTGTTGAGCGACGGCGTGCGCATTGCTGGAGGCAACGGTATCGTGCACGGCAATCACATCTACGACGTGTACGGTGGGGCGGTCAGCAGCACGACAGTGCCATTCTACTCACTTACTCCGGGCACAGGCATCGAGTTGACGGGCACCGTCGGGACAGCATCAATTCAGAACAACAACGTGCACCACGTGGCAGCCAGTTGCGTGGAAGTCCGTCGGTCCGCAGTGACCATCGAGCGGAACGAGTTGCATCACTGCGGGAACAACGGCCTCTCCGTCATTCACCCCCATTCCACCACACTCGCAAACAATCTGATTTATGCCTGCCAAGGAGACCCGGCCGACCCCCATAGCGGCATCGGCATCGCGATCAAAGACGGCGCAGTCTCCCACATTACGAACAACACGGTGGCCGATAACAAATACGGTATCTACCTGTACGAAGAACACGCGGGACAAGGCGGCGGAGCCGCCACGGTGGTCAACAGTATCGTGTGGGGCAATGAGGTAGACTTGGAATTGGATGCCCATTCCGCCATCACCATCTCCTACTCTGACATCTATTCCCGTACAGGAACCGGAACCGCCATTTGGCCCGGCGAAGGCAACATCAACGCCGACCCGCTCTTCCGCGCTCCGCAAAACGGCAACTACCGGCTGCTGGAGGAGTCACCCTGTGTGGACACGGGCACATCAGCGGGCGCGCCGGACGAGGACATCCGGGGTGTCTACCGCCCCCACGGCGATGGGTACGACCGAGGAGCACACGAGTTCTTCGAGTTCTTCTCCTGCTATCTTCCCCTGACGCTGAGAACGCCTTGATGCACGTGTTGCCGCAGGGCTTCGTCCACGCGCAGGACCGGCTGTGGCAGATGGAGTGCCAGCGTGGGCCGACCATCAACAGCCTGGCCCCCGACTTTGCCTGCGAACAACCACTGGCCTTGCGGTGGACGTCGCTGGAGCCAGACACGATGACCGAGGCGCTGCCAGCGATGAACCACGCCTGCAACTGTCTCGAGTTCCGTGAGGCCCTGCGCCACTGGACGTCTTCATACGTCGCATACTCTACCTGATGCTCTCGGACGAGGTGGGTGCTCGCCGCTCGTTGCGCAGGCAACGGCCCCACACCGGTGTTGGCTGAAAGGAGCATCTCCGACGCATGGTCCTGGGGGTGGGTGCTGGAGACACTCGACGGTCCGGATTCCCACTGGTTCGACTTGGGACACTGCGAAACCCGAGATGATTGTATGCGCCTGGCCCTGCATCAGACCATGGACTTGCTGAAGGCCGAACTCGGTCCCGAGATCAATGACCGGGCCCTGGGGGAAGCTCCACACGCTGGCCTACAATCACGTGCTAGGGCGCGTCCAACCGCTGGATCAACTCTTCAACCGAGGGCCGTATACCCTGGGCGGCGATTTCACCACCGTGTGGTCCACCGGTATCAGTTGGCACGATCTGAGCAGCAAAGAGGTCATTGGCCTACCATTCCGCTTCATCGCTGACCTGGGCAACCTGAGCAACTTGTTAGGACTGCTGGCTCCCGGTCAGTCGGGCCAGCCGGGCAGCCAGCACTATGTCAGCCAGATGGAGGCCTGGTTTATGGGCAAGTATCACCCTATGGTCTACACCCGCGAGGATGTGGAGCAAGAGGCGGATGACAAGTTGCGGTTGGAGCCGTAGCTGACCACACAGATCACACGCCGGCTTGTCGTGCCGCAGAGGGCGTGCTATAATCTGGATAAGCCCCTGTAGCTCAGAATGGATAGAGCAGGAACCTCCTAAGTTCAAGGTCGCGCGTTCGAATCGCGCCAGGGGCACACAGTCCTAAACTGGTAGATTGGCAGAGCAGGTATCCGGATACCCCCAATCTACCAGTTTACCTATCTGACGACGACCGGGAGCTTTGCTGCACCGATGGAAGAACGACTACAGATCCTAAAGATGATCCAGAGCGGCCAGATCACGGCTGACGAGGGCGCTCGACTGCTGGAAGCGCTGACGGAGCGAGAGACAGAACCACCTGCGGAGCGATCCGAGGCGGAAAGCCCTGGGAAAAGGACACGCTGGGTACGGATCCGGGTGAGCGATCTGAAGACAGGCCAGCAAAAGGTCGATATGCGTATGCCCTGGAACCTGATCAGCGTGGGCCTCGATATGGGAGCACGTTTCTCTCGCAGAGAGATCAGTATGGGTGAGTTGGCCGAGGTTGTTCAATCCGGCGCTGAGGGCAAGATCGTGGACATACTCGACGAAGAGGCCAGCGAGCGGATAGAGATCATTGTCGAGTGATACGCGCTGTATGCCGGGTACACCAACACCATCGACAAGGCAAGTTCGGGCGGCTTGGTGATTCCAGACCTGTCAATCCAGCCGGCGAAGCACCATGATGGTCCTGTCATCTGAGGGGACACCGTCAGCCATGAATCCCTCCACCGAGCCATCGATGGCGTCCATTATGTCCTGGGCAGAGCCGTCGCTGACCGCCCGGATGGTAGCCCGCAGACGCTCCTCGCCATAGATCTCATCCTGTGCTGAAAACGCCTCTGTGATGCCGTCGGTATAGAAGACGAGACTGTCACCTCGCTCCAGGGAGACCACGTATTCATCCACTCGAGCACCATCTATCACGCCGAGCGCGATTCCACCCTTCTCGAGCTGCTCCAATTCACCCGTGCGCGACCGCCAGAGCAGCGGCAGATTGTGCCCTGCATTGGCATAAGTCAGCTCACCTGTCTCCAGTGACACAACCGCGTACACCGCTGTGACGAACATTCCGGATTGGGCATCCGGCACCAACAGGTCATTGACTCGCCCCACGGCGGCAGCAGGCGAGACTTCCTCCAAAGCTGCCGCTCGCATCAGGGTGCGCGTGAGCGCCATAAACAGAGCTGCCGGCATCCCCTTGTCGGCCACGTCGGCGATGACCAGACCCAACCGCCCACCAGGCAGCTCAAAAAAGTCGTAGAAATCGCCCGCGACCTGGCGCGCCGCCCGCCAGGCGAAGGCCAAATCCCATCCTGAGAAATCGAGCCATCGAGCGGGCATGAACGTCTGTTGAATCTCATGCGCGAGCTGCAATTCACGCTCCAGTCGCTCTCGCTCCGTCATCTCCTGTTGAAGCCGGTCGCCCTGAACAGCCAGGGCTGCCTGGTGTGCGATCCCTGTGATGATCTCCATCCACCTGGCCTTGGTTCTCTGGCGAAAACGACGCGACGTACTGACTTCCTCCAGCAACATGGCGCCAAGCACGTCTCCTTTTACCGAGAGAGGCACGGCCAGCAGCGGATGAGAGGACTCTTGTTGCTCCGAAGAGTGCGTGCCTCGGGGAAGAAAAGCGCAAAAGTCCTGAGGAACCTGTATCAACTCGTCCTCTTCTGGCCCCTCCTCGTACCCAACGGAGGGCTGGCCTGCTGTATCGAGAGATGGGTCGAGCGGGTAAACGATGGGACAGTCACACGCACGGACAGTGTCGAGCAGACCAAAGCCACCTGGCGCATATTGCTGGGCCAGCAGATTTGCCTGTGCCTCACGTGGAACACCAAAGGCCTGTGCCGGACGAAACACGAACTCTGCATCATCCCACAAAAAGATCACACACCACTCAACCCCAACCAGGATAGGCATTATGCGGGCAATGGTGCTCAGGATATCATCCAGGTTGTTCAAGTTCGCCACGGCTTGGGCTACCTGCAGCAGCGCCGCCGACACATAGGCTTCCTCCCTCTGGGCTTCCCTCAATCTAGTATTCTCGATGGCGGCAGCCGTTTGAAGAGCAACACCCTGAATGATCACCAGCCGCTCATCGCGAATTGTCCTGACACCAACGGTCTCGAATTCGGACCAGTCCGTCTGATAGTCGATCAACATCGCGCCCAGTACTTCGTCTTGGCCCAGGAGAGGCAACAACAGCAACGACTCGAAGCCAAGGTCCCAAACGACGAGATCTGACAGCCGGGAGTCGGTCATCACGTCATAGACAAAGATGGGAACTTGTTTCCGGCGCAGATCATCAAACGCCGGCTCCTCCCCGGGTGCAACAATCCACTGTTCGAAGGTATCCCGCTGCGATTCGGTCAGCCCCGACGCAGCGGCCGGGACGAACATGGCCGCTCCATCGTCCCACAGAAGGACCGCGCAGCGATCGACACCGACCAGCGTCGGCACCAAATGGGCCGCGGTCTCTAGCACCTGGTCCAATGTAGTCAACGAGCGGGTAGCTTCGGCCACCTGAAGCATCACAGTCGAGATCCGAGCCAGCTCCTGCGCTTCCTGATACAGCCGCGCATTCTCAATGGCCACCGCAGCATGGCTAGCGAAAGCGGCCGTTATCATCCGAGACTCAGTCCCATATTGATCGGGAGTACGATGAGCCAGGGCAAGTACACCCAGGGATCGGTCCCCCACCCGCAGTGGCGCGGCGATGGCAGAATAGTCGGGCGGAAACCCAAGCGCAACCCCGGCTGGTTCAGGAGGGGACTCGACGGTGCGCACGATAGGTTGATCGGCGCTCAGCGCTTGCCCAAGCCAGGAATCAGCATCTGATGAGAGAGTGTCAACGCACATATCGGCTAAGGGCCCGCGCACAGCAGACAGACATAGAATGCCATCTTGCAGGAGCCACACAGATGCCACGTCGCAGGGAAGCGTGCGCTCCAACTCCGCCAAGATGGCCTCAAGAACGTCATCGAGAGCACGACTCGACGAGAGCAGGCCTGCCACCTCCCGCAAACTGTCGGCGACTTGACGGCGCCACCGCTCAGATCGATAGAGATTCGCATTCCGAATCGCCGTGGCCACACTATCGGCCAGAGCCTCAAACAGGAACTGATCCTCATCGCCGAAGGTGCCCGCACGATCGCTCCGTACATTCAGCGCCCCGAGCACCCGTTCGCCATAGATTAGGGGAACGACCAGTTCGGCACGGGCATCGACCGGCGGCAAATGGGAGGGACGACATCGCGAATCAGTGCTCATATCGTTGCAGATCACGCTCTCACCATGACTGACAACCCAGGGAACGAGACCCTGGGAATCATCGAGATCAAGAACACACCCTGCTGACTTCAACCCCTCAAAGGGAGCATCTATGCCTGCCCGGCAGACAATCTGATCCCGGGCAGGATCGACAGTGAAGAGGTATACGTGGGAGTAGCCAAACTGCCGCTGGATCAGACTAACGACCTCCTCGAACAGGACGTCTATGTCGAGGATAGAGGCGACAGCCCGGCCAACGACGGCCACCGCTGAGAGTTGGTCCGCGCGCCGACGAAGATCGCTGTAAAGTCTCGAATGTTCGACCGCCATCGCAATGCTGTCGGCAAGCACCCGCAGGACGAGCACAGTGTTCTCGTCAAACGCGTTTGCCCGATCGCTCTGTACGTCAAGCACACCCAACACACGGGTCTCGATTCTGAGCGGCAGGGCTACTTCAGATCGGGTGGCGGGCAGTGCATCTACGTAGCGGTAGCGAGGTTCGTTACTGACATCGTTCGCGACGATCTCGGCGCCGGTCTGGGCCGCGCTGCCGATAATCCCGTCCCCGAGCGGAACCTGTGCGACCGGAGCCTGCTTGCTCCCGTCCAAGGGAGACTCATCACGACTGGCGCTAGCCTGGCAGTTCAGAGTTCCTTGGGATGGCTCCAAAGTGAAGAAGGCCACAAAGTAGTATTTGAAGGTCTCGAGTATCAGTCTTGTCACACGCTGAGCAAGCTCGTCAAGGTCAAAAACATCGGCGACCTGGGCGCTCACTCGACGCACCAGCGAGAGCTGCTCAGCCTGCCAGCGCTCGACGGCTGCCTGGCGGGCAGATTGGAGCGCAATGGATGACTGTATCGCCAGGCCATTGAGAAGCTCCATCTCGTCTTCGCAGAAAGGCGGGCCGTCAGGCCGGCTCACCTCCAAAACGCCCAATACTGTGTCGTGGGAAAGCAACGGCAGAGCAACGACGGTGCCATCTCTGGCGGGTTCTTGCCTCTCCTGGCAAACTTGCTCGCGGTGGGAGGAACGCACAGTCTGCCCTGCTTCAAACGCACAGCGCATCAGGTCAGTCGGAGGCGCGGTAGGGGAGACAGGCGGCTCCTGCAGAACCAGCGATGGGTAGATCGTCTCAGCCAGCCAAAGATTGGCCTCGCCCTGGACCAACTGGGCTGCCGTGTCCACGATCAGCGCCACCTGTGCACTGAGCGTCGGCTGGGCGACCAGTTGCTTGCCCAATCTGAGAATTCGCCCTTGTGACAGATAAGCAGAGGACCGCAACTGATCGCTCACGACTCGGTCTCCCTCGTCCTGTGCTTTACCATCGTCAACTGGTTGCCAGAGCCTGGGGTAAACGTAAAATCAACCTCGTCCATCAGTTGCCGCATAAAGTACAGCCCCAGACCCCCGCCGGTGCAGTCGTCATCCTCGAGCTCCGGATACTTGTTTGGCTCGGACACAAGGTCAGGATCAAACGGACGGCCGCGGTCGCGAAGGATGATGGTCAATCCCACGTCGTTGACGCGACAGGTGCACTCGATACTCCCACGCCCCTCGCCGCCATAGGCGTGCTCGATGATATTGCTGCACGCCTCATCCACTGCCAACTGCACCGCGTAGATAGCACGTGCATCGAGGCCAGCTTCCACTGCAGCGCGGGTGACAAACCCGCTGATGGCAGCCAGACCCTCAAATCGGCCCGGAAAGGTCAACGTCTGCGAGGAATCCATCGAAACAGACATCACATCGTCAACGCTCAGAAATGGTACCAAAAGGCCGCCTCAGCACCCTGTCCGGGCGACCAAGGCGGCACAAGCCCACCAGATCAACTCACGCTCTGGAGGCACAATTCACGCTAGAAACTCCCTACAGCCTCAACATCCTTGTCAAAGAGCCTAAACAGGGGCACAAAGCCTGCCAGATCCAGAACATCATAGATCTTTTGGGGCACGCCAGCCAGAATCAGCTCCCCACGATTCCATCGCTTGCACGTCTTTTGCGTGCTGATCAACACACGCAGACCAGCACTGGAGATAAACTCCACATCGGCCATATCAAAGACGATCCTGAATCGGCCTTCCTCCTGGATTCCCTCAAAGACCGTTGCCAACTGCGGTGCAGTGGCACTATCGATACGCCCGGTGACCCTGACGAGATCGCAGCGCTTGAATTGCTCGACGGTGACTTCCATTGTTGACCTCCTCTCTCTGTTGCTTGTAGTTTGCCCGAAACTGATAGCGAGATTATATCACAATCTCCAACATAGATCAAAGCGTCGGTTGCTTGACTTTGCGCCCTGGGTGAACTAGAATCCATTCGACCCCCAAGCTCACAGCCGATGGGCTGTTTTCACCTTCTCGAAATGAGGTTAGGGAGAGAACAACACGATGACAAGCAACAATCCAGTGGCGCAGCACCCCACACCGGGTCCCTACGGACCAGTCACGCCATCCTTTGTCACCGAGTTAAGCGAGATCGTCGGGGAGCCCCACGTTATCCATGATGATACTGAGCGTATGCTCGACTATGCCCACGACGAGGTGGCTGGCGCCGAGTACGCCCGTATGCCTGACGTCGTGGTCAAGCCAAAGACAGCGATGGAAATCTCCCGGATCCTGCGTCTGGCAAACCGTGAGTGTGTTCCAGTCACCCCCCGTGGTGCCGGCTCGGGACTGTCTTGCGGCGCAGTACCGATCTATGGGGGCATCCTGCTCTCCCTGGAGCGCATGAACCGCATCATAGAGATAGACCGTGAGAATATGGTTATCGTGGTCGAGCCTGGCGTGGTGACCAACGACATCAACAACGCCATCGAGGAATATGGGCTCTTTTACGCAGGCTACCCGATGAGCGTGGAGCTGTGCTTTATCGGCGGCAACGTGGCAGAAAACGCCGGTGGCGGCAGAGCGATCAAATATGGCGTCACAGGGCGCTACGTGCTGGGGATGGAAATCGTCTTGCCGACGGGGGAAATCGTGCAGTTGGGCGGCAAACGGGTCAAGGATGTCACCGGATACGATCTCCTGCACCTGATGGTTGGCTCAGAAGGGACGTTGGGCATCTTTACGCGCATCATCCTCAAGTTGCTGCCCCGCCCTGTGTCGAGTGCCGTCCTGTTGATCCCCTTCCCGGATGTGTGCTCGGCTATCGGCGCGGTTCCCAGGATCATGACCCGGGGCCGAATCGTCCCCACCTCGGTCGAGTTTATGGATCGACTCTCGGTCCAGACGACGTACAAGCATATCGGAGAACGGCCTCCCCACCCCGACATTGGCGCGATGCTGCTCGTCGAGGTGGATGGCTACAGCCAGGATCAGGTCGAGGCGACGTACAACACGATCATCGATCTGTGCGTAGAACTCGGGGCGCTGGATGTGTACGTGGGAAACACCCCTGCCTCCGAACGCAGAATGTGGCGAGTCCGACAGGAGGCCGCCGAGGCGTTCAAGGTCGTCTGTCCAGTTCAGAGCCTCGAAGACATTGTCGTGCCTCTGGCACAGATTCCCGACCTGATGCCTGAGCTGGACCAGCTATCCGAAAAGTACGACGTGCTGATCCCCTGCTATGGCCACACAGGGGACGGGAACCTGCACGCGACGATCGTCAAACGCCCGGAGAGTTCGATGGAGGAATGGCACAACAAGCTACCGACCATTCTGGAGGATCTCTATCGCGTGGTCACCCGGCTGGGTGGCACCATCAGCGGCGAACACGGCATCGGCTCCAAGCGCGCGCACTACCTGCACCTGGCGATGGACCCCACGCTGATCGCCCTTCAGCGCCGTATCAAGCGCGTCTTCGACCCACTGAACATCCTCAACCCCGGCAAGATATTCCCGCCCGAGCCGTGATGTAGAGCGACAGCATCAAGTATGGAGAAAAGACGCCCGGCACCCCGAGGATGCCGGGCGTCTTTCGCTGAATACTCCGCTAGTTCCGCAACACCAACGGCAGGTAAACGCGACATGCCTTGATGATCGTGATGCTGTGGAAACCAACGGCCCGGCCACCGACATTCCTGGCTGTGACCGTGATGACTTTGGTGCCGGTCGTGCTCCAGGTAAAGGTAATGGCATCGCTTGCCCCACCGGCGGGGTGAGACGCAGAGCCCTTGTCCGTCGCCTCCCAGGTGTAGGTGATGGGAACGACCGCTGAGCCAGGATTCACCGTAGCAGTGAAGGTATACTCGCTGCCTAAGCTTCCCCCTGTCGGTCCCTCGACAGTAACGTCATACGGCGGCAACGGCACTTCGCCCCGAACGATGAAGGAAGCCTGGGCTTGATTGTTTGTCGTCTCCGTCTCCACCCCGGTCGTGGCGATTTTCACACTGTTGGTCAGTACCTGTTCCTGAGCCGCCAAGTCACTCACCCATCCTCGGACATTGAAGGAACGGGTGTTGTTGGCGAGTAGGTCTGGTAAGGACCAGACCAAGGTGGCCGGCGCTGGCCAACTGGCTGCCACACCGCTGTCGTCGGAGAGATAGACGACCTCGCTCGGGAGCACGTCGGTGATGGTGACGCCGGTGGCCACTGATTCACCATCATTGGTGTAGATGATCGTGTAGGTCACCGGTCCGTGCACCGGGATAGTCTCTGCCTGAACGATCATTGGCGGCGGACACGGCACTCCGGTGCATTCGGGGACAACGACCGTACGATTGACCTGTTTCTCGACCGACAGGTCGATCACTACGGCGACCGTCGTGAACGCCACTCCGCTGTCGCCCAGGTTGGCATCAGACTGGCTGATAGCAGACAACTCCAGGCTATCAAGGCTCCCAGGCTCAGCGCCGCTCGACACCTCGACCGGGACGGACACGTATTGGGTGCCGTGGGCGGCCACACTGATGGCGACAGGCAATCCACTCGTGTTCGCCCAGCCCTGGCTGGATTCGTAGGTCAGGTTGTAGGTATCGGCGCTGCCGCCGCCGTTGTTGATGGCAAAGGTGTAGGTGACCGTGTCTCCAGGCAACACAGTCTGTCCCAGCGGCGCAACCACGCTCATACCCTGGCTCTTGATCGGCGTGGTATCCGTGCGCTCGAAAGGCCTGCCTTGCGTGTCGGTACCCACGACTTTCAGATAGTGGGATTCCGAGGAGGTCGGCACCCAAACACCCCCATACACGCCATCCCCGGCCGTACCATCGCCGTGGATACCATCATCGTACAAATCCACTGTCTGGAGCAAGGTCCCGCCTGCCGTGACGAAGCTGAACGCCACCGAAGCCACCGGTCCCTCAACCCGGACGAGCGCCGCAGCCTGTGCCCCGATGGCGAGGGAGGTATCACCGATGTACTCCACGATGATCTCAGTAGAGGCCGACGCAGAGAAGACAAAGGCCCCTGTGCCCGAGATCACCGCCTGCCAGACGCCGGGAATGGGATTGTAGACGCGATAGTACTCACTGTTGCCGACGACAGTATGGCTGATCGTCTGCGCGGTCGCCAGCAGGGAACTTCCGGCGATCGTCAGTCCACCAGGACCATGCAGCGCCATGCCCAGGTTGCTGCCCGGCCGCCCATTGAGGAAGAAGTTGGCCTGGCCAGTGAAGCCATCGAGTCTCACCGAATAGGTCTCGGTGTGCGGATTGGAGTGGCCTGGATCGAAGAAGCGCCTGTCCAGAGCAGCATCGCTCGACATCTCGGTGAACACAATGTCTGCGGCGTTGGCCATTGCCACAGGATCCCCACGAACCGATCTCAGCTCCAGATAGTGACCACCGGTGCCCTCTGCGATCTGCACGTAGGGCGCTCCGCCAGCCAACAGGCCATCCCGCTCCCCAATGGCAGCCCAGGCCTGGCTGGAGTTATTGGCTGCGTAGCGATCCTCCGCGCCCAGCCCCCCGATCTTGACCACATTGGTGATATTATCTCCCATCCCAAAGCTGCGGGTCTGTCGCGCATAGAGGTCCAGTACCCCATAATCTCCATTCTCCACCGCGCCCAGATCCCACACCACCTGCTGCCCATCCACCGAGATTGGGGCAAGTGTCGAGGAGTAATACTCCAGGCCGGCCATCACGGTATCAGTGATGCGCACGTCGGTGGCCGACCAGTTCCCCCAGTTACCATAGCTGATGGTGTAGGTGATGTTCTCGCCCGGGAGGAAGAGGTCATACTCTGGAGACTTGGAGACGCCCAGGTCGATGGCTGGAGTGACCACGGTGTTGACCTGGACGTCGCGGGTTTGATAGAGACCCTCATCCAGATCCGTTGTCGTGATCACCACCGTGTTAGTCAGGACCGTCCCGATGGCGGTGTTGGTGAGCACCTGGGCATAGATGTAGAAGCTGCCATAGTAATCTGGGTCTAGCGAGCCGATCTCCCACGACAACGTATTACCCTCCACAGTCAAGGACACCGTACGTGTAGCAGTGATGAATTTGAGCTCGGACGGTAGGGTATCGGTGAGATACACGTCCCTGGCCGCAGTGTTGCCAAAGTTCCTAAAGTATACATAGTACTGTAGCTCCGCAGTTGGAATCACGTCATTGGAACCGGGGTTGCTCAGACTCTTGTCTACGTATACATCCACAGTTGGGCTGACGACAGTATTGATCTGAATGGCGCGATCCTGATAGTTACCCTCATCCACGTCGCTGGTCGTGATCACCACGGTATTCGTCAGTACTGTGCCCGGAAGAGCACCCCCGTCAACCTGAGCATACACGTAGAACCAGCCATAGGCCCCGGCGTCTACCGTGCCCAAATCCCACACCAGACTCTGACCATCGACCGTCATCGAGGTGTAGGAGGTGCTGGTAATGAAGGTCGTCGCCGCCGGCAGCGTGTCAGTCAACACCACATCGCTGGCTGGCGCATTGCCATAGTTCTGGTACGAGACGTAGTAGACCAGCTCAGCGCCCGGGATGATTCTATTTGTGGCCGGACTGCTCAGACTCTTGTACACGTACATGTCTCGGGCGGGCTCGACGATGCTCTGTGTCCTGGCATCACCATTGTTGGTGTAGCTGGTCTCGCCATCAAGGGTGGATATCGTCACAGAGACTTGGGTAGTACCCGTGATGGCGTCACTCGCCACGTGAGTATCCACGTAAAAGTACTGGTACCAGGAGGCGTAGCCTGAGCCAGGCGTGGGCACCGTTCCCAGATCCCAGACCACATCGTTGCCCATTATCGCGGGTGTCAGTCCACCGCCTGCTTGGGAGGGATAGTAAACGGTGTAAGTCACATAACTCACACCGGCAGGCAGCGTCAAGGTCATAATCGTACCAGTGGCCGAGATGTTGTTGGTGGTATACGCATAGATGGTGTAGCGCGTGTCATGATCCTGAACGATGGTGTCGTCGTAGCTCGAGAAATAGAGCGCTAGATCCGTGCCATCGGCCGTTGGCAGCATATCTTGCGGCAGTACGTCGTTCTGAACCCTGGGGGAGCTCCACGGTTCGCCAGCAGTCGCCTGGGCCATCGCGTGCAGCGCCTCCTGGCTTAGCACCGCTGGCTTTTCCCCGGCAAGGGCCAACTCATTGTCGGTAGTTAACAACTCCAACAGCGCATCCCCGATGCGCGGCTCGACCTGCTCAACTTCAGGTGTGCTCATCGTCTCATCTTGGCCTGGGACCTCGTTGCACTGCCCCTCGTCCAATGATGCAGCCGCCGAGTCCCAGCACCAGCTCAGGATAAAGGGATGGACCCGGATGTTCTGATTTGCCAAGGCCAGGATGGTGCCCGCCAGGGCAAAGGGACCGCCATGAGGCGAGGCGTCGGTGAAGAGCCAGGCATCGGCTGGCGGTTGGGTGACGCCGGGCACGGCCCGGAGCGCACCCAGTGACTCTTCGGGACAGTCGTCCCCGCCAGTGGCGACAAGGCTGTTGAGCCAGCTCTTGATCGTCTCGGAGTTGGTAGTGGTGCCCCGGACAGAAACAGAGTCCTTGAATGTGATCAATGACCAATTCCAGGGGACCCCACTAGCGGCCATCTGCTCCACCTTATTCAGGGCAACTTGCTTGACGTTGGCGATGTCATTACCCATACTGCCGGTGTCATCGATGACAAAGACAAAGTTGCGCACCGTCTTGAACGTGACCTTATAGTCCCCCTTGGAGTCGCTGGTTCGCCCAACGACGACGATGCCCGTCTCCTTGTTGGCCGGATCGAGCCGCCAGATGCCACTCTCTCCGTCCTTGTTCCCATCCAGGCCCAGGCTCGTCTCGCTGTGGAACGCGCCATCCCGCAGCGTGATCAATTTGACGATAAAGTCAGTGCCATTGTCGCCGTCAAACTCGACCACGACGTCGTACACAGAAGCGCCAGGGATCAGTTCAAAGTACCACTGACCATAGCGGTACAGTGTGTCGGGCGTGCCACCATTGACCGCGGTGTACGTCTTCTTGTTGTCGCTAGCAAAGATCTGATCCAGCCTCACCTGCTGCGTGTTGGCCTTGCGTATGGCCTCAGCGCCGGTGGGGAACCACTCCTTGGGCAAGACGGCGGCCGTCAGGAAATGGCCAAAGGCCTTGTTCATCGTATCGTAGTCGGCCTTGACCAGCACATCGTCAAACGCCTCATAGATCTTGTTCCAGTCGGCCTTCTCAGCCAGTTTCTGCCAGAACTTGAGGTTGATCTGGCGCGCGGTACCGGTGCCGCTCAGATCACCCGATTTGGTGTTATTGGCCAGGAACCACCACCAGATGGCACCGTCATAGTCATTCGTCACCCCGCCACCCTCAGCGCTCGTGCTGGCGATGCCCCAGGAAGTGTGGGTCTGGAACCACTCCATACGCTGCTTGATAAGATTCCAGGACCCATTACCCACAACTGCGGGATACTCCTTCCGCACCTGGTACTCTAGCCAGGCCGTCGAGCTCTCCAGAATCCAGAGCTTGTAGCCAGTGATCTTCATATAGGCAAGCTGGCTGGCATGATGGTACTCGTGCGCTATTGTGGACAGCAGCAGTGAGTCATCCGCCAGATTAGGAGCGACACCGATCGTGGTGAAAGTGCGGACAGCCCCCGCACTGTTATCGGGGTTGATGGAAAAGTCGCGCGTGTTGCCGAATGCGCCGCCCAAGTCGTGAATAAAGACCTGGTATTTGACCTTGTCCTTGCTGGCCCCAGCCTTGTAGCCCCAGCTTGTGATCTCAGTGTCGTAGGATTTGCCCAGATAGTCCAGGACCTTGGCCGCATAGGTATGGGTGACGTGATCGTTTGGATAGGTCGCGGTCGGAGTTGTGGTGTAGTGGACCTCAAAGTGGGCATCACTGATGACCTCGGTCAAGTGCGCGACCCGATCGGCAGCAACGGCATTGAGCGTGAGCTGGTCCTCAGCGCTGAGCCGTTGTGTGACATCGAAGAGAAAAAGCTGCGCCCTGAACCCGTTTACTCTCGGGTCCTCGCCAGCGTCGGTGATGGCAACATCCGCTTCAGGTCCGTAGGCCAGATCGCGGATAGTCATCCCAACGCCGGACGGTTGCTCGGCCATTTGGGGTCGCCAGACCAAGAAAGTCTGAGCCACGGCCTGTCTTTCCTCCGCTGTCTCGGCCTTCGATAGAACGCGCTCAAACAACTCCAGATCCGACGGCGGTTGTGCATCATTGGGTAACCCTGAGCTGGCAATACTTAGCGCCGCAAACACGGTCGCCAAGAGTGCAATCGCAAGTATAGCCGATATGCCTAACCTCTTGTAAATCCCTAGTCTAGTATGCATTTCATCCTCCAAAGCCAAGTTATTGGCGAGAAGAGCTATCGATAAGCCTCACTCACAGTCTATGCATTCCACAACCACGGTCACTGAACAATGACCGCATCTCCAACCAGGTTTGCGACTACTGTTGTCTCATATACGACCACCTCCCCTCGGCGTGTAGCCAGGCAGTGCCATCGCTCCAACAAGCCGCCTAGCTCGCTCCAACTGTAGAAATCCAATCGGTATCCCTCATCTACCGCCTCGACCTCGGGCGGATAGACGGTGTCTTCGAACTGCCGTGGGTTGGTCCAGTAGCCATCCTCGAAGGGAATGTCGGCCGCTCCACGCAAGAGCAGCACCTGCCCCTGCCGACTCAACTGTAGATAAAGCTCGATAATGCCAAGAGCCTGGGCTTGCCCGGCGATCGTCAGTCCTTCTGCTGCCATCACCGCGTTGAACTCGCCAGGCATTTCCCAGACTTGACCATCCCCACCGACGGCAACCAACACCACGCGGGGCGGTAGGGTGTCGCGGACCGTGATCTCGACCACCCGATGCCGCTGCATGATGTCTGGTATCTCTGGCGGTGCGACGAGTCTGGCACCCAGTTCGACGTCTGTGACCTGGCTGGCTGCGGTCACCATTGCCCATTCGACCGCCAGTTCCTTGGCCTTGTCTGGAGCAATCATCTTGTCCTCCGGTCGTGGAGTCGCTGACCCAGACGTCACAGAGGGAGTGCTGGGCACAGAAGTGGATGTCTCCAGCGTACCGAGATACGGTGTGGCAGAGCCAGGATCCTGCAAGGGATTCGAATATCGCGGAGTACACGCACTTCCAGATATAATGATCAACACGACAATCGCTGCTATCACAAGTGTGCAGTTTGGAAACGTGCAGCCATCAACTGTGACGCCGACATTACACAGGCGAATCATCTTGCTCATCTGCCACCAACAAGAAGAGTAGATCGTTCACATTTGTCCCAGTCGGGCCGGTGCGAATCAGATCACCGAGTTTACCAAAGAACGGATAGCTGTCGTTGGCCATCAGCGCCGCCAGGGGGTCAAGCCCGAGCGACCGGGCGCGCGCCACCGTCTCACCTGTGACCAAAGCACCTGCAGCGTCGGTCGGGCCATCGGTGCCGTCGGTGGCCAGTGCCATTAGCATCACGCCAGGCCAGTCCTCCAGCGCCAGGGCTGCCGCCAGCGCCAACTCCTGATTACGGCCACCCTTCCCATCGCCCCGGATCGTCACCGTGGTCTCGCCACCCCACACCAGGCAAGCGGGCGCGGGTACAGGGTCACCGTGGCGTCGGACCCCCTTGGCCAGCGCCGCTGCCACCCGTGCCACTTCCCGCGCCTCTCCCTCGACGTAGGTACTCAACAGCAGTCCACTAAAGCCCAACTGACGGGCGCACTCCAACGCCGCCACCGCCGCCTGCCGGTTAGAGCCGACGATCACGTGGTGCACCTGCTCGAAAACCGCGTCGCCTGGCTTGGGCGTCTCTTGGAAAGGCACCGGGCGACCGGCCCAGATGGAATAACGATCCAGTATCCCCTGAGCGTCCGCTGTCGTCGTTGGGTCTGGCACGGTGGGACCCGAGGCAATCACGTCCAAGGGATCACCTACTACGTCGGAAAGAACGAGGGTGACCAGCCCGGCCGGGGCCGCCAAACGAGCCAGGTTGCCGCCCTTGAAAGACGAGCAGTGTTTGCGCACCGTGTTCAGCTCGTTGATCGTCGCTCCGGAGCGGAGCAACGCATCTGTGAGTTCCTGCAGATCATCCAAACCCAGACCTGGCACCGGCAAGGTCAGCAAAGCCGAACCACCGCCCGAGATAAGGCAGACGATCAAATCACGCTCAGTCGCCCGGCGTGCCAGATCAGCGATGGCCTGCGCTCCACGCACCGAGTTCCCATCGGGCACTGGATGTCCTGCCTCCAGGACTTTTAAGCCGGACGGTGGAGGGCCAGAACCCATGTGACCGTACTTGGTGACGACCATACCACCCGTCAGACGATCACCCAGAACGTCGGCCACGGCGGCTGCCATTGACACAGCCGCCTTGCCTCCCCCAACGACGTATACGTGCTCGTATTCGCCCAGGTCGTAGGACCTGTCCCCAACGTAGACCAGATCTCCCTGACGACGGAGATGCTGGCGCACAACAGCACCGGGTTCGACCGCGGCGAGCGCAGAACGCTGCAACGCGACGGCCACGGCATACAGGTCTCGAACCGGGTTCACCATGTCGCTACTGCCCTCCTAAGCTCTGCACAGCGGTGGCAGCGGCCTCCTCGGGCGAATCCCGCCCTCGAAGCACAGCTCCCAGTGCATCCTGCATTGCTGGGCCCACGACCTCCAGCACGCGTGGATCGGGTGCCGGGACGGCAGCATCCAGAACTCGTCGCAGTACCGCCCGGTCCGCGCTCGACACACCCCAATATCGCAGCGCGCTCCTGGTTGCTGGCAGATAGCCGCTCGCCTGTGTCCATTCCCCGGTGTGGTCAGGAGCAAAAAGCCAGTTCAACAGTAACATCACCACCGACTGACGCGCCGGGGCATCGGCCACCACAGCCACGGCCCACACGTGACGGGCAATGCTGTATGGATGTCCATCCTGAGTAGGTATCAGCGCTGGCGCAAAAGTCTCATCGGCCTCTAGCCAGTAGCGCCCTGCTCGGACGATGGCTATGTCACCCTCCCCTAGTCTGAACCGTTCCCAGGCATGATCGCCATCACGCGTGTTCAATACCACATTCGGTGAAATGATCATCGAGACCGGCGGCAAGATGACGGTCGGCGTGATCGTGACAAGGGCTGTCAACGGAACACTGGGAGAGATCCCAAATGAGGCCGTCAATAAACCCGTCGTGGTGATGAATGGCGTTGCCGTCATCGTCACCACTGGGGAGACGACCGGCGAGAAGGTGGCGGCACTGACACAGTCGCTATAGAATCCGAGCACGCTCACCATCACATCCTCATCCAAAGCCGGATTCCCTGCGCCATCGGTCAGGCTGCCGCCCGCCGCCAGGTACTGGATCAGCGTGGCGTCATTGACCTGACGATCACGCCCAGCGGCAGCGAACAGGAAGGATACAGGGGGGGAGATATACTGGGTCCACGATACAGGAGGCGAGTCAAGCAAGGCGGGACGATAGGCCAGGTGTTGTACATCGGCACCAATGACAAACCCCATCGTCTGATCACCCACTGTGCCAAGTTCACTGGCAAAGGGAAACCGTTCGGCCATCTCGGCTTCGGCCAGGAGGGAATCGAGCGGCTGCAAAAGCCCCAGATCGGTCGCCGCCGCCAGATCGGCGACATCCAACACCAACAGATCGGGCATAGCCGAGGGCGCAGCGTCCCGGGCCGTGCGCAAAAAGTCGAGCAACCCACCCCGCCCATAAGCCATTTTAACCACCACCTCAACCTGAACATCGGGATAGGCAGCGCCAAAGTCGTCGAGCTGCTGCACAAGGACGTCCGCCCCAGGCTCGTCACCATACGGGTCCAGTTCCTCAGGCAGCCACAACTGAAGCGTAACGATCATCGGCTGTAGCTCCGGGGTAGGGGTAGGGCTGATGGTGGGCAGCGGGCTCTCGACCGGGAGTGGCGACACCGGGGAGGGCGACGGCGTCTCCCTGGCACACCCGATCACAGCCAGGAGAAGTACGGCGCACACTGTCCATCGCCCCGTCGCCAGGATCACACGTCCGGCAACAGAACGATGAGGACAAGATAGAACCATAGATAACATAATACCTCCGGGAGGCGATGCTCTTCCGATCACCCCGATTCTACCCCGCAATGTCGGCCCGCACAAGTTCAGAATCGGATGCCAGGCGTGGCCGTCGACATAGCCCCTACTCTCTACGGCTCCGTCTTCTCTGGAGCAACCGTTCGGCCAGCGTCTCCGCCTCATCAACTGGGGGAGCTGGCGGTGGCGCATCAGGCTGGGATGGCAGCGGGGAATCGGCCGGCGCTTCAACGTACGGCAGCTCAGTTTCTGGAGGCACGCCTGCCTCCGCTCTGCGTTCCTCAACCCGGGACTTGGCATCGAACAGTCGAGCCAAGCGTGAGGGTCTGTCTCCAACCGGCCGGGTACGGCGACGCGGCAGATGCTCGGCCACCCACACGCGCGCCCGCTCAAGGTCAGCCCATCCCAAGGCCAGCCGCCGCACCGCCACGTCAACCGGCAGAAGCATCGTCGCCAGGCCCAGCAGGTAGGGCCACAGGTCCCGCCTGGCACCTGTCCCCCGTTGTGTGCGGGCGAACGCTTCGGCCGGGTCCTCCAGCACCATCCCTTCACCCAGTTCGGCCAGTCGCGCCAGGTACCCCGTATCCGCCTCCAGCGTTGCGTATTCCGGCGAATATCCCATCACCCACCCAGTAGTCAGTGCTACCACTTCCTCGCCCGCCTCTGGCAGCGAAGCGGCCAGGCGCATCAAGTACGCTCCCTCTAGTTGAGGGGTAAAGATCCCCTCATAGTGTCCCGGCGCCGTCTGGGCCAGCGCCACCGACAGCGGGTTGCCATCCGGTTCCACGATACTCGTGCTGGCGTCCAATCCATCGATAAAGATCCCTTCATCATCCAACACATCCACCGCCACGCGGGCCGTCGCTCCCTCCAGCGTGACGGAAACTTCAGCCGGCACATCGGTACGCTCGGCAATCGTCCACCGCACAGCCTGGGCCCAGAAGCGGGAGAACCCATCCCAAGACACCCATCGCTGCGCCCAGCGAGCCGTGGCATCGGAGGTCCAGGCCACAGCGCGACCCAGGCCGTACTGCCAGGCGGCCAGCAACGGGTCGTCCTGGTGGGTGGACAGAATCACGCGCCCGGCGGGCTTCGGCGTGGTGGCCACATACCCGGCCAGTTGCGGCACCGTCTCGATACCGGTGAGGATAGGGCTCATCGAGGTCTGCCGGGGAAAGAATGGCTCCTCAACGACGTAGGAGCGCTTGGCCAACTGCGTCTCCTCGGCAAAGATCACAGGTAGGTTAGCGGCATGGTCCGTGAAGTGATAACGACCGTTTCCAAGCGCTGCAATCTCCTCCAGGAAGCGCAAATCCTGCCCAGCTCCAATGGCAACCGTACTGAGACTGATGTCCTGGCCCGCGATCTCCTCCTCCACCAACTGCTGGACCCCCTGCTGGTGTTCAGCGTCGGAGCCGTCGGCCAGGAGGATGATGTGGCGGACGGCCTGCTCAGCGTCGACAAGATAGCCCAGCGCCTCCTGGAGCGACTCGCGCACATAGATGCCGCCCCCTCCAGCCTGGAGCCGGATGACCTGATCGATGACCTCATCCCGCTGGCTCCCGGGCAGAGGCCCGATGACGTCAACCGGACGATCGTCGAAGGCGAGGACGGTGATCTCGTCCAGGTCGGTGATCAGCTCTGCGACACGGGCGGCCGCCTCTCCGGCGAGGCGGATCTTTGTGACACCACCCTCCTGTGCCGACATACTGCCCGACTTGTCGATCACCACCACGATGGACATCGGCGGGAAGCGCTCCTGATCCTGGATCGTCATCTCGACCGGCAGGGTATCCTCCAGAGGTGTGTTGTACCAGCCTCCCACCCCATAGGCGTGCGGCCCCCCGACAGCCACCAGCCCTCCACCAAGATTACGCACGTAGGACTGGAGCGCGGTCAACGCGCGGGGGGAGAGGCTCTGAGCGGGTGTATCGACCAGCACCACGGCCGCATACTCAGCCAGGCCAGCCAGTTCAGAGGCCAGACCACCCGGGGTTCTCGCCACGACCTCCAGTCCGGCGGCCTCGAGAGCGGGCTGGAGATACGCCCCCTCAGGCTCACCCTGCGGCGCTGACGAGACCACGAGCACACGGGGCGGCCCCTCGACCAGCGAATAGGCGGAAAGTCCATTGTTCTGAGGATAGGTATCGGAGGATGGGGCCACGTAGGCCCGGAAAGGGGTGAACCCCGAAACCTCAGCCACCAGACGAAAAGCAAAGGTATTGTCTCCAGGGTTCAGACGTACCGGGTGCTGGGCCACCACCTTGTCGCCCGCCAAGACGGTCAGCACAGCCGCCATCTCGGAGACGGCATTGACGGTCGCAGAGAGCGTGAACTCCTCCCCTTGATGCACCCGCTCTGGAACGGCGAGTTCGGAGAGCAAGGCCTCACCTTGTCCTAGCCCGATCCCATCCAACCCATCTAACATAGAAGACAGAGCCACCACGTCCACCTGGACAGACTGGGCGCGGGCCAGCCGCACCGCTCGCTCCGCCTCGCCCGCTGTGGGGTTGCCGTCGGAGAGAATGACGATCCGTCGGGCTGCTCCAGATGGAAAGAGGGCCATTCCCAGCCGAAGCGCCGCCTCCAGATCGGTCTGATGGGTGTGGGGGATCGAGGCCACCGCCCCCAGATCGCCGCCCTCCATCATCGGTCGCTCGACCAGGGCATCGGCCCCAAAGAGCACCAGCGCGGCCCGGTCGTCGGGCCTCATGGTCGCTATCGCTTGCGCGACAAAATCGAATGCCCTCTCGCGCTCACTGTCGGAGATGCTGTCGGAGACGTCCAGCAGGAATACGAGCGCCAGCTCGCTCCCCCCGTGCACCGACTGGGTTCCAGCGAGACCGAGCACGATCAGGACGGCAATCAGGCAGCGCAAGAGCAGGGCTGCCCAGGCCCGCCATCGTCCAAACCGGCCTGCCGGCCGACCCAGGTAGACAAAGTATGGCACTGCTAGAAGCAAAAGTAAGAGAAACGGTTGCGTAAAAGTCATCCTAATGAGGCGCGCTCCCGCGCTGATAGGCCCACCATTCGACCACCAATACACCCAGGGCCGCGCCAGCCACCCACGGCCAGAACTCGCGGCGACCCTCTTCCTGTTGCGCCCCGGCCCGCACCTCCGTGCTGCCGACCCGCAGGACCTCCCGGGGAGCGATGTTTGACTCGACCTCATCGAACAGGTTCACGGGAAGGAGCCTGGCCTCCAGGACATCACCGGAGCGATCCAACTGCTCGACCAGATAGAGACCAAGTCGATCCGTGGCGGCAAAAACTGGATGGGCCTCAGCGACATCCACCAGATGGCGAATGCCTGCTGGGCCCGTGATGGCGATCTCCGCCGCCTCGGGGTGGCGCTGAATGGGAACAGGATCGCCGGGTCTCACCGCCGCGACAAGCTTTCGTTGCGCTCCTGCACCGGTTCCCGGCACCGAAAGCAGCCATTCGCTCAAGTTGGCGATGAGGATGGGAAAGGCCACATTCAGCGGTAGATCGGAATCCCGCAGATCAAAGGTCAGCACTGCCAGACGGCCCTCGGGCCGCTCCGAGACGAAAAGCAACGGCCCACCCTGCGCCTCGATCAGAACCTGCGATCCGGGTGGCGGCTCCACCATCCTGGCCTGAAGCACGTGCACATCGGCCAGATCGACGTAGCGGAGAAGCGGATCATCGGTAGCAACCCTGACAATCGTCGTCCGGGTAAAGATCTCGCCTACGCGGAGCGGAAAGCCATCCTGCACCTCCGCAGAGGTGGCGGGCTGCGGGTCGAAAAGCCATACGCTGCGGCTGGGTAGCGTACCGGTGAAGCCACCATCCGCGACGACCAGATCGTAGGGTTCGGTGGGCAGCGACTGATCAGGATTCAGGCGCGTCATATCGACGTTTGGAAGCATATCCAACGCCCGCTCGAGAAAGAGGTTGCCATCGGAAACGAGCAACACGCGGCCAGAGCCCGGAGAAGCACGCACCGCCCAACCGACGTCATCCAGTGGCAGCGCATCCCCACCTGTAATACGCGCCTGCAACACACGCAGGTCGTAGGGCAGGTCGCTAAGCGCCAGATCGGCGCTGGCGTGAGCCGGAACGGACAGCCGCCGGACGTCGAACAGAACCCCATCAGCAGAGAGCTCGACGGACGTCTGAGCATCGGCGCTGGAATAGTTGGACACCCGCACAAAGGCCTGCGGACCCCCGGACCCTTCCCGCGTCGCCAGCGCCGTCACCGCCAGGTTGTCCTGCCCACCGCCGACACCCACGAACCGCACCTCGCCCGGTAGAGGAGGCAACACCTCGGGAAGGGCGCCATCGGAGATAATGACCACCTGAGCGTCCTGGGCGCTCGAAAGGCTGCCCGCTGCCAGTGCAAAGGCGGCCTCCCAGTCAGCGGAACCCTCGGTGGGTGCAGCTTCCGCCAGGACCCGGCGCAGCAGCGATCGATCGTCCGTGGGTGAAACAAGTACCTGAGGCTGTGGCCCCACCCCAATGATGGCCACCGTGTCACCCGACCCCATTTGCGACACGATCTCTTCCGCGGCGCTACGGGCTGCCTCGAAGCGGGAGGGAGACACATCGGTGGCCTGCATACTGGCTGAGGCGTCCAGCAGAAGAACGGCGCTGCCGCTGACGACCGTCGAAGACGGGATAAACGGGCGAGCCAATGCCAGCACCAACAGGGCCAAGATGAGAAGCTGCAAGAGCAAGAGCAGGTTCCGGCGCAGTCGCTGCCAGGGGGCGTTCGCCTCCCGGTCGCGCAGGAGGCGCTGCCAGAGCAGCGTGCTGGAGACCAACACATCCCGGCGCCGGAGCTTGAGCATGTACAGGACGAGGATCGGGATGCTCAGGAGGGCAAACGGTAGAGCAAGAGGGGTCAGAAGGCCCATCGTCAGGCGGCTCCACGGGAGACGATCATACCGGTTCAGCCTCCCGCACTGTCTCTCTGACAAGCAACGCCACGGGCAGAGCCAGCAGAGCCAGCAGCGCCGGCAGACCAGATCCCAGGATCAATGGATCGAAACGACCCAGTTGCTGAAACAGTGCCAGCGCCAACGCTGGCGAGACGAACAGGAGTAGATCCACCGCTGCGTCAAAGGCGCCCAGCGTGCCCGCCGCATCGATCTGCGGCGTCACGTCAGCGGCCATCAGCAACCCAAGGAGAAAGGTCGCCCCGCCAGCCAGGCCGTACAGAACGTAGCCCACGATCAGCCCCGGCAGGCCGCGCGCCAGCGCCAATATCAGACAGGACAACATCACGCCAGGCTGCGCCAGGATTACAAACGGTCGCCGCCCCCACCGGTCCGACGCCCAGCCCACCCCCCAGCAGACCAGCGAAAAGGCGGCTGCCTCCAGAGACAGCATCAGGCTGATCTGGCGGGGATCAGCGCCCAGCCCGCGCGCCTTAACCGGGAGAAACGCCGACAGCACCGGGAAAGCGACGTTGTTCACCCCGCAGAAGAGCGCAAAGGCGTAGAACCGTCGATCGGTGAACAGGTCGCTGAGGTATGACAACTGACGCCAATGGTGTCCCTCGCCAGCGGGGCTGGCCTTGGCCGGGACAAGACGCGCCAGCAGCACACAGGCAGCCAGCGACAGCGCCGCATCAACAAGGAAAGGCGCTCGCAGCGAGAAGAGAGACAGCGCCCCACCAACGGCTGGCCCAAGGATAAACGATAGCCCCTGCGCCGAACGCAACGCGCCGAAAAAGACCCCTTGTTTCCCCTCGCTGATCTCGGCCGTGAGCCCCAACAACGCCGGCATGGTAACCGCATCGGCCACGCCACCGAGGATGCGCATGCCCAGCAACCAGCGCCAGTCCCCGGCAAGCGCGCATCCCAACGACGTCAGGCCACCCGCGAGGGCCGCGCTGCCCAGGACGAGCCTCCGGCCGTAGCGATCGGCCACACCCCCCGCAAAGAACTGGAGCACCACCACCGTCATCAGCGCCGACGACAGGATCGCTGCTGTACCGCTGCCATCCGCCCCCAGATTGGCCGCCAGCTCTGGAATCGCCGGCGTCCCGACGAGGGTGCTGAGGAACAGGACAAAGGTCGTCAGCGCCAGTAGGATCAGCCGCATTTTCGTCTACCCATTTGGCCGCTCTCTCAGTTGCCTCCATCCTCTTCCCACACCACCCCAACGCGTGTGCCGCAATCCGGCTTGCTGGCGATCTCTAGCTCGGCCCCGATGGCCTGAACCCTCTCCCGTATGATATTCAGCCCCAGGCGCTCCGGCGGGACCGTGCCGGGATCGAAGCCACATCCGTCGTCGCTCACGTACAACTCGACCCCTGCCACCTGGTCAACCTCCTGGGCTGAGAAACGACACTGGAGGCCGATCTCGACCTGCGTTGCGTCTGCGTGCTTGCCCGCGTTGTTCAGGGCCTCCTGAGCGATCCGATAGAGGGCGACGTGCACATCTGAGGGCAACATACACCCAGGTTCTACATCCACGGTGACCGGGATGCCGGTCCGGCCAGTGAAAGCCTCAGCCAACTGGTGGAACAAAAGGTCAATGCTCGCCTCGACCAGCGCCGCTGGCCGTAGCTCCAACAGCAGGGTTCGCATCTCGGCCAGCGCGCCCCGACTCAACTGCCGCAGCTCCTGCAGAAGGTGGCGTCCCTCATCCTGGTCACTCTCCCATAGGACGGGCAGGGCCTCTGAAATGAGACTGGCCGAGAAAAGCGTCTGGGTGACGGCGTCGTGCAGGTCTCGCGCCAACCGGCTGCGCTCCTGCACGACCGCCAATTCCTGAGAACGCTCATAGACCTGCGCCGTATCGATGGCCAGCGCGGCTCGTTGGGCCAGGGCGAGGAACAGCCGGGTTTCGTCATCTCCAAAGGCACGGGGGTGCACGTAATCCGCGCTAAACACCCCGAAAACCTCACCGCCAACTTTGATGGGCACCTGCATAAAGGAGCGAATCCCCTCCGGCTCGATAATGGCAGCTCGTTTGGTGACACGCGGGTCGGAGCGGGCATCCTCCACGATCACAGGCTCGCCGGTGACCGCCACGTGCCCCACCGTTCCCTCCTCGGGCGTGAAGGATATATGCGCCAGGGATTCGGGGAGGAAACCACGAGAAACCTGCACGACCAACCGCTCCCGCCGATCATCCCACACCATAAGCGAGCTCTTGTCGGCGCGAAGGATATCCACCGCGATATCTACCAGAGCCTGCAGCACCTGGTCCAGGCGCAGATGCCGGTGGAGTTCGGCGTCAGCGCGGTAGAGGGCCTCTAGTTCCTGTCTACGGCGCTCGATCTCATCCGTCCTGTGCTCCAGGGCGCGCGTTCGTTCGTCGACCTGGGCCTCCAACTCACGCGTGCGTGTTTCGATGTTCTTGACCCGCCAACGGTAACCACCAACGGCGCCCCCCACGATCAGCAACGCAACGACCGCTCTGAACCACCACGTGGCCCAGAATGGCGGCACGACGGTGATCCTCACCGAGAGACCCTGCTCATTCCAAACCCCATCGTTGTTCGAGCCCCTTACCCTAAGTGTAAAGCTCTTTCCCGGAAGATTGGTGTACCTTCCAAATCTCCTGGTCTCTAGATACTTCCAGTCCCCGTCAAAGCCCTCGAGCATGTAGGCATATTGATTCTTCTCCGGCTGCACAAAGCTGAGAGCGGCAAACTCGAACTCGAAAAAGTTGTTGGGCCAATGAAGCGTCACTTCCTGGACATCTTCAAGCGCGCTCCCCGTGTTGATCGGGAACCCGTCCTGGGTCAACGAGGTCAACACAACCGGCGGCACATAGGGGTTGTCGGTGATTTGGTCTGGATGAAAGATGTTAAATCCATTGACGCCGCCAAAGAGCATCTCCCCGCTTCTGCTCCGATAATAGGCGCCCGAGTTAAACTCGTTGCTCTGGAGCCCATCCCCTACGTCATAGCGCTTGAACGTCTCCGTCTGTGGATTGAACCTTGATAGGCCCTCGTTCGTGCTGAGCCAGAGATTGGCGTGGTCGTCCTCCAATATACCGTACACAATGTCGCTCGGCGGCCCGTTCTTTTCCCCGTATCGATAGTGGGTAAAGATACCCTTGTCCCGATCAAGCTTGTTGAGCCCCCCACCAAACGTGCCAATCCACAACACACCAGACTGGTCCTCATAGATTGAGGCGACGTGGTTATCACTCAGACTGTACAGATCGTCGGGATCGCTCTGATAATGGAGGAATCCGTCACTGGCGGGATCGAATCTATCGAGACCCCCGCCAAAGGTGCCAATCCAGAGCACGCCTGAGCGGTCCTTGTAGATGGACAGGACATTGTCGTGACTCAGGCTGTGCGGGTCCGTGGGATCGTGTTGATAGCGGATGAATTCCTCAGTCTCTCGATCAAACCTGTTCAGCCCCCTGTTCGTTCCAATCCAGAGCACACCGGATCCATCCTCACATATCGGCCGGACGGAGTTGCCGCTCAGGCTGTGTGGATTTTCGGGGTCGTTCTGGTAGCTGTAGAATCGATCGCTCTCCCGATCGAACCTGTTCAAGCCGCCAAAGGTCCCGACCCAGAGCACGCCTGCCCCATCCTCATAGATCGATGCGACGGTGTTGTGGCTCAGGTCAAAGGAGCCATCAGGGTCGCTCTGGTAGTGAGTGAACCGTTCCCCCTGGCGATCGAATTGGTTCAGCCCGCCGCCCCCTGTACCGATCCAGATTATACCGGATCGATCCTCATAGATGGCCGTGACGTTGTTGTGACTCAGGCTGTAGGGATCGTTCAGGTTCGTCTGGTAGTGGGCGAATTTCTTCGTCTCCATATCAAACTTGGCCAATCCGCCACCACCCGTGCCGATCCAGAGCACACCGGATCGATCCTGATGCACCGCCCAGACCCGGTCGTTGCTCAGGCTATAGGGGTCGTCAAGATCGGTGCGGTAGTGGATGAAGCGCTCGTTCACCGGGTCGAATCTGTTCAGGCCGCCGCCGCCGGTCCCGACCCAGAGGGCGCCTGACCTGTCCTCGTAGATCGAGGGAACATAGTTGTGGCTAAGACTGGCAGGGTCGTTCGCGTCATTCTGGTAGTGGACGAATCGCTCCTTCTCTCGATCGAACCTATCCAACCCCCCCCAGCTCCCGATCCAGAGCGCCCCTGCCCTATCCTCATAGATCGTCATCACATAGTTGCTGCCAGGGCTGTATGGATCGGTCGAGACCTCGTAGGTCTCACCCAGGCTGTTGGGATCAACGGGGTTGACCTGATAGCTAACAAACTGCTCGCTCTCCCGATCAAAACGGTCAAGCCCTCCCCCGTATGTGCCGATCCAAAGGACGCCTGAGCGGTCCTCATAGATCGACGTGACAAAATCGTGACTCAGGCCATTCGGGTCGTTGGGGCGGCTCCGGTAGTGTGCGAACTGCTCCGTCTCCCGGTCAAAACGATCGAGCCCCCCGCCTCCCGTCCCAATCCACAGCGCACCCGACCGATCCTCATAGATGGCCCTCACACTATTGTGACTGAGGCTCCCCGGATCGTCTTGATCCGCCTGATAGTGGACAAACCGTCCCTGGTCTCTGTCGAAGCGGTTGAGGCCGCCCTTGTCGGTCCCGATCCAGAGCACACCCGCCCGATCCTCATAGATGGTCCAGACGGTGTCGTCGCTCAGGCTATGGATGTCCTCAGGGCTGTGCCTAAAGACGGTAAAGGTGTAACCATCATATTTGTTCAATCCGTCCTGGGTCCCGAACCAGATAAAGCCCCTGCTGTCCTGGAGAATACAAAACACCACGCCAGAGGAAAGCCCACGCTCGGTTGAGAAACGCTCGAACTTGATGTCGTTATCCCG
>CAYUIS010000012.1:56253-58594 GCA_964444825.1 uncultured Anaerolineales bacterium
CTATCTCCCTTGAGACCCTAAAGGTTTAGCGTAGGGTCTTTACAATAGAACAACTGACGACTGTGAGATTTCTTCCAAAACGATCACCTTGTGAAAACCTTTAGGGTCTTCTATGTTACCTGGGCTGCGCGTACAATCTTATCACAGTTTTGTAAGGTCGCAATTTAGGTTTGGAGATTCGGAGTTCGGAATTCGGCGTTGGGGGGGGATTAGCAGGTTGGCAGGGCAAAAGGTTTGTACAGCAAGTGTGCAAACCTCTTCTCATTGTCACCGCAAAGATCGCCAAGGACGCAAAGGGTATCTTGGGGTTTCTCAGGCTGCTTGGTGCTCTGGGGGGGGGAATGACAATGAATCAGGAGGATACACCGAATCAACAGCGCTGAATTGGTGGAAAGCTTGGCGTTCGACGCCACATTCGAAAAATCATAACCGGGCAACATTTCCCAGGGAGAACACGAACAGCAAGGAGGGGGTGCAATCCTCACCGCGATCCAACCTACGTACCTCCGCCGTTTTCAGGTGCAAGATACTTCCACAGGCAAGCGTGCAGGCAGGAAGCCTGCGATCCGGGGGCGAGATTGCGGGTTGGGAATGAATTGAGCAAGGGGTCGCACAGTAGGCAAAGAAACCGAGTCCCAGGTGTGTGGCGGGTGCTAGGTGGCACCCTTACAGGCATGGGACTCTGAGAGTCTGCCTATGGTGAAGAGATATCTGACGCCGTCTAGTCGGACTTGATGGCGGCAAAGACAGCTCCGCCGATGGCCGCCAGCCCCGATCCGAGGGCCAGGGTGCATATCAGGCCCGGAACGGCCATGATCCTTGGATCCATACCGGCCTCTGCGAGCTGTTGCATCTGTTGCGGGTCCACACCTGGCAGACCCATCCCCTGCGTCAAGCGGACCGTCATAATGACGGCCCCTACAGCGCCACTGATCCCCCCGCCGATCAGGCCAGCCAGGGCGCCAGCGCTGGCCCCCTTGCCGGGCGTGCGTGGCGGCGTGAGTAGGAATCCTGCCAGCACCCCGATGCCGGTGTACAACATCAGGCTCACGCCACAGCTAACGTATACCAAACCACCTGCAGGCAGGAATTGGTTTATGATCGTCATCACGAGCAGCACGGCCGTGCCGATCAAACCTGCCTTTAATCCTGCTTTTCCAGCCAACGACACCCTCCTTATGTGTGTTCCAGTCGCCTGTCCAAAAACTGCTCTAGCCCCAGACACCCCCAGGACGGGGGTTTGAGCGCCCTCCTAATGGGTATTCCAGGTTTTTCGTCAATCCACGTCGATCTCTACCATCGCCGTCATGCCCCAACGCAGCCCCGGCGCCACCTCCTCCAACTCGACGTATACCGGGTACACCACGTCCCCTCGATAGTCCTGCGCCTGCAACCCGATTCGCTCCACCACCCCCCTCATCTCCTCCTCCGGCATCGCGTCCACCGTCACCACAACCGCCTGTCCCTCCTCCACCTGCGCCACGTCCAACTCCGTCAAGTCGACCGTCACCGCCTGCAGGTGATCCAAGGTCGCCAGCACGACCGCCACCTCGCCGCCGCTCACCGTGTCCCCCTCATCTATCTCCACCGCCACCACCACACCCTCAAACGGCGCTACCAACTCGGCGTTCTCCAGGTTGCCCTGCGCTTCCTCCAAGCTCAGTCCCGCGGCCTCGATCTCTAACCCCGCCGCGTCGATCTCTTTCTGTAGCTCCTCCGCGTCGAGACGATTCGCCCCCTTTAGCAGCTCTGCCAGTGCGTCCTGCGCCTCCTGATACGATTGCTCCGCTTGCTGCAATGCGTTCCGGACGTCCTGCATCTGGGCTGAGCCCTGCTGCCGGATGCGGTCCAGGTTCAGCTTGGCGTCGTCCATCCGCTCCTGCGCCTGATCCACGAACCAGTAGTCCGGCTCCTCCCCCGACTCGTACATCTCCACCCGGGCCTCATACTTGTGCCGCAGGTCCTCGTACACCTCCTGCGCATCCTCCAGGGTCTCGTTCCGAATCGGCCGATCCACCACCTCCGCCAGGTCCAGTTGCGCCGCCACGATCGCCGCTTCCGCCTGCGCCACTGCGTGCTCCGCCTGGCGCACGTCCGCCTCGTCCGGCGGTTCCTGCAGTTGCTTCAGCTTTAGTTGGGCCTGGCTCAGCCGCACCTCCGCCTGGTGGAGACTCAGCTCCGCCTGGGCCACCGCCCGCTCCAGGTCGACCGTCTCCAGCCGGGCCAGCACGTCACCGGCGGCTACGGTGTCGCCCTCTTGCACCAAAACCGCAGTCACGTCACCCCCGATCTCGAAGCGCAGCTCGCCCCAGCGGGCCGGCTCGATGACGGCTTCGGCCAC
>CAYUIS010000013.1:0-20485 GCA_964444825.1 uncultured Anaerolineales bacterium
ATCATCGACCCGGCCAAGGTGACCAAGGGCGCGCTCTCTAACGCGGCCTCCATCGCCGCGATGGTCCTTTCTACCGAGGCGTTGGTGACCGACATCCCCGAGGAGGAACCGCCTATGCCGGCAGGGCCTCCTGGAGGCGGAATGTACTAGGCCGACGAGATTGGCCTGTAAGTAGAATTTTCAGGTATGTCTGTTTGTTGCACAGATGGGCAAACCTGATGAGCAAAAGCGCCCTCGCTACGGCGAGGGCGCTTTTTTGTTCTTCCAGCCGCTTCTCTCCCACACCTGGCAATCTGGCTGGACAAACTAGCATTTGGTGGCATAATCGGTCCCGGCGTGCTCAGACCCGGAAACGGAGCGGATCAGGGTGGGCTGGCCAGATAACGACTGACCGGAGATGGTAGGTGAAGGCTCCAAAGATAGAGGACTATCGATCAAGGGCAGGTGCATTCCAAGTCACCTGCTAGATGGTATCTGGGGGCGGGGATAAAAGTATGAAAACTAGGTGGTGGCGATTCTTGCTGGCTGTCGTGCTTCTGGCGTCGGCCTTACTCACAGTCAGCCCTTACCTACAAGCCCCGGTCACCGCCGCTGGTCCAGACCATCGATTCGGCGTCGTGGAGGCGTATGCAGCCCCGGCCGCTGCCACGGCGCTGGGAGCCGGGTGGACCCGGGTGACCTTTGAATGGAACGGAATCCAAACCAACAGCCCCGACGAATGGAACGTCGCGCCCATCTCGGACGCGACCCTGTCCTACGAGATCTCCCAAGGCCGCCAGGTCGTCGGGCTATTGATCACCACACCTGGGTGGGCCACCGATGTGGGCATCGGCCCAGGCGTTCCGCAAGGCCTGTACCTGCCCACTGACGATCCCAGCAACCTATGGGCCAATTTCGTACGCACCATCGTTGCGCGCTACGCTGGTCGGATCGATCATTGGACAATTTGGAACGAGCCCGAGATCCCCATAGGATCACCTGATATGACGTGGGGGGGATCCATCGAGGACTTTTTGCAACTGCTGCGCGTGGCCCACACCGTCGCCAAACAGACCAACCCCAATGCCGTCATCCACTTGCCGGCGATAACCCACTGGCACAATGAGCACTGGTTCGGCCAGTTCCTGGATGTCTTGGTAGCTGATCCCAACGCCGCGAGCAACAATTACTATTTTGACGTTGCCACCCTCCACCTGTATCACGAACCCGAGAGAATCTATGACATCACGACCCACTATTACCGCCTGCTCCACAATCGAAACATCTACAAGCCCTTCTGGATTGCCGAGACGAATGCCTATCTCTCGCGTATGTCGGAGGACGAGCAAGCGGTCTTTATGGTTCAAGCTTTCAGTCTAGAGATCGCGGCCGGGGCAGAGCGTATTGGCGTCTACAAGATGGCTGACACCCTGACCGACCAGTCTGCCGACCCTGAGCCCTTCGGGCTCGTGCGGCTGGATGGCAGCCGCCGTCCTGCCTTCACCGCCTACCAGGTGGCAACGAATTACTTGGCAGGCTTCCGGGCTGGCAGTTGGGACCGTCGGGACGAGATCTCGCTCGTGACGATAGATCGAGGGTCACAGACAACGACGGTTGTATGGGCACGCGTTCCCGAACCCCAAACCGCCATCATCGCGGCGCGGACGACTCGAGCTCTGCTGGTGGATACTTGGGGGTCTAGCCACTACGTTTATCCAGACCACGGATACTATTTTGTCAATCTCCCTGCGGCAACCTGCACCCAGGAGTGTGTGGGCGGCGCGCCCTTTTTGCTGATCGAAGATGCGGCGTCGAGCGCCAACACAGCGCCCCTGGCCCCTTCGCCAACGCTACCGTCTGTGGAGGGGCTCACCTCGGACACCACGCCGGATCCAGACACAATGCCCACACCAACGCCGACCTTTACACCGACCCCTACGCCGACGCCGACCAATACCCCGATACCCTCCCCCACACCAACGGCTACACCAACCGCCACACCCACCCCTACTCCAACCAACTCCCCGACACCAACCCTCACGCCACTGCCCACCCTCACGCCTAGCCCCACACCTATTCCCATTCCATTGTCCGACATTCCCGCCAGCCGCCCAGGACTGCTCATCGGCATCCTGGCACTCGGCCTAGGCGGGACTGCCGTCGCTGCAGATATCGGGGCACGGCGTCCCTAGGGCCACAATCCCGTCCCAGCTCGATACACAGACCAGGAGCGTGATCCGTATGACAAAGATCGCTATTGTGGGTGGTGGCAGCGTTCAGTGGACGCCCAGGCTCGTAACCGACATGGTGCTGACAGGCCCCCTGACAGGTGCTGACCTAGTGCTTCACGATATCAGTCCGGAATCTCTGGATCTGATGACCAGAGCATGCGAGCGCATCGTCGAGCAATTGGCAGGAAGCCTACACGTCAGCGCTACAACCAAGCGGGCCGAGGCTCTTAGAGACGCCGATTTCGTGATCCTGTGCGTAGGGATTGGCGGACTCGCGGCAATGCGGAACGATTTGGAGATACCAGAGAACTATGGCGTCTACCAGTCGGTCGGAGACACGGTGGGGCCGGGAGGACTGTCACGCGGGCTACGCCACATTCCCTTCGCCGTCCAAGTCGCCCGGGACATGGAGAGACTGTGTCCCGATGCTTGGATGCTCAATCTGACCAACCCGATGACGACGATCTGTCGTGCCATCACGCGTGAGACGAGCATCCGCACCATCGGACTATGCCACGAGGTCACCGGGGTGCGTAGCCACCTGGCCGGACTGTTTGAGGTCCCACAAGAGACGATCTCGTTCCAGGTCGCCGGAATCAACCACCTGCCGGTGCTGCTTCGACTTCAGATCGGCGGGCGCGATGGAGAGCTTTTGCTGCGTGAGTGGCTGGCCGAGCACGGCGCCTTTGCGCTCGCGAAGGACGTCGAATTAAACAACGTCTTTGACGTGTTTGTGGACCGCCTGGCAGTCAAGCTTACGTTGTTCGAGCAGATGGGCGTACTGTTCGGAGCAGGGGACCGGCACGTGGCCGAGTTCCTCCCTGGGTTTCTCACCAAAGCGAGTGACTTTGGCCGCCGCTATGGGGTTTTGTTGACGTCGGTCGACCACCGAGAGGAGATGGCACGTGTGCGCCAGGCGCAGGTAGAGTACCTTGTGGGTGGGGGGATGGAGAAACTGCAACACTCGGATGAGCAACTCGCGCCAGTGATGGCCGCCCTCACCGGGGGGGAGAGAGGGCAGTTTGTAGTCAACGTGCCCAATCATGGGCAGATAGACAACCTGCCTCGGGACGCGGTCGTAGAGTGTACGGCGGTTGTGGACTCACTAGGGGTTCAGCCCCTGTCCGTCGGTGCGCTCTCACAACCGGCCTATGCCGTGATTGCCCCTCACGTCGCGCGGCAGGAGCTTATCGTCGAAGCAGCGCTGACCGGACGGCGGGAACCGGCGCTGGCCGCGCTGGCGACCGACCCGCTCATCGGCGATCCCGCAACGGTTGAGCCGATGCTCAATGAACTACTGGCTGCAAACAGGGAGTCCGTAGAAACATAGCAGCCAGAGTCCATTCGCCGAAGAGGTCGATTACAGCAAGATCACCTGCACCCGTGTGCCAGCGCGCACATGGGTCCATTCCTCCGGGATGATGGCGAACCCATTGGCCTTGACCATCGATCTCAGGATCCCAGACCCCTGTCCGCCGGTGAGGTAGGCCCGGTAATCCTCCCCGTCTTTCTCGACGCGAACGCGCAGGAAGTGGCGACGGCTGTCCTTGTGTTTCAAGTCATCCATCAGCGTGGCCTCGACAGTGGAACGGGCCAAATCCGACATTCCCAGCATTTTGAGGATAGCTGGCCGGACGAACATCTCGAAGGAAACCATCGCGGAGACCGGGTTACCCGGAAGGCCCAGAATGGGGATCGGCGCTCCCTCAGATTGAGACGGGCGGTCGAGGTGACCAAAGACCAATGGCTTACCGGGCTTCATGCACACCCGCCAAAAACCCATCTCCCCCTCGGCGGCCAACACATCTTTGACAATGTCAAAATCACCGACCGAGACGCCGCCGGAGGTGAGAAACAGATCCGCTCCTTGAGCCAGCCCAGCCCTGATCTTTGCTGTCAGTTCCTCCACCGTGTCACCAGCGATGCCGAGCAGAATGGGTATGCCCCCGTATTTGACTACCTGGGAGGCATTGGAGTAGCCATTGGCGTCCCGAATCTTGCCCGGCGCGAGGGGAGCATCGATCTCGACGACCTCGTCACCAGTGGATAGGATTGCCACTCGGGGACGCCGGATAACGGATACCTCCTTGTGTCCCAGAGCCGCCAACATCCCAATCTCCTGAGGGCGGACGACGGTTCCCTGTTTCAAGACCAAGTCTCCCTGACGCACATCCTCTCCCGCAGGGCGGACATAATTGTCCACCTGAACCTCGACAAAGACGTCGACCCTCTCTCCCCCTGCCGCCGTGTCCTCGACGCGCACGACAGCATCGGACCCCGATGGAATAGGGGCTCCCGTCATGATCCGAATCGCCGTGCCCGGCGACACTTCCGTTTGCGTGACATAGCCCGCCGCCAACTCATCCACGATCTCTAGGCGAACAGGAGCCTCCCGAGTGGCCCCAGAGGTGTCTGCCGCAAGGACTGCATAACCATCCATAGAGGAATTGGCATAAGGGGGGATATCAGCGTCGGCATAGACGTCCTCCGCCAGAACACGCCCCAGCCCATCCAAGATGGGCACCCTCTCCGGCTCCAAGGGCCGAAATGCCGCCAGTATCCGTTCCAGGGCTTGTTCCACACTCAACATCGGCTCCGCCATTCCTTGCTCCTCGTGTAGAATCATCATACAACTGATCGGCCTAGCGACTAGACGAGAACCACTCCGACGCACACCTCGGTCCGGCAGGGCGGGGGCAAGGGGACGACATTTCCCTCAACCGGTTCGCCATCAACCGTCAGGGCTACCTCATTCCCTTCACCTGCACGCTCCACAGAGATGTTGTAAGTAACGCCTCGAAAGACGCGCGTCGCTTTGAAGCCAGGCCATTCTCTAGGGATGACGGGAGATACCTGCAGACCAGTGTAAGTAGGCCTGATACCCAGGATCCACTGGGTGATAGCGACATAGTTCCAGGCAGCGGTGCCAGTCAACCAAGAATTCTTGGCCTCGCCAGGGGTCGGTGCGTCGGGCCCGGCGATCATCTGAGCGTAGACGTACGGCTCGCAGCGATGGACCTCGCTGATGGATTCACGTGCTGATGGGTTGATGAGGGTGTAATAGTGGTGAGCCTGGTCACCGTGCCCCACGAGGGTCTCGGCGATCATTACCCACGGGTTGTTGTGACAAAAGACACCGGCGTTCTCCTTATAGCCAGGAGGGTAGGACGATATCTCACCGAGGTGCACATAGTATTGGGAAAACGCAGGCTGTTGCAGCACGATACCGTGAGGCGTCATCAGTCGCCCTTCCACCGAGGCCAGGGCCTGCTTCGCCCGCCCGTCGTCCAGACCAACGCCCGCCATGATACAGAACCCCTGGGTTTCGACAAAGATCTGCCCCTCTTCGTTTTCGCAGGAGCCAACCTTGTTTCCATAGGCATCATAGGCCCGCAGAAACCATTGGCCGTCCCATCCGTGATCGAGAATGGCGGCCGTCATAGCCACCGCCTTGTTGACATAAATCTGCGCCTCGTCTGGCAGTCCCCGCGCCTGAGCCAGCGCTGCCATCTCACGCGCCGCCAGCACAAACAGTCCCCCGATGAACACCGACTCGGCGACAGTCCCATCCTTCTTGAGCGGCGCAATCTGAAACGACTCTCCTGGCTCCTCTGAGAAGATATTGAGGTTGAGACAGTCATTCCAGTCGGCCCTGCCAATGAGGGGCAAGCCGTGCGGCCCCAGCCGGTCGAGCGTGTAGTGGAGGCTACGCTGCAGGTGGTCGTACAAGGGCTGCTCGGTTCCGGGCCTGTTCTCGTACACCACCGGCTCATCCAGGATGGACCAATCACCCGTTTCCTTCACGTAGGCGGTCACCCCTAGCACCAGCCACAGCGGATCGTCATTGAATCCACCCCCGACGGCGTCGTTCCCCCGCTTGGTAAGAGGCTGAAACTGGTGATAGGCACCGCCGCTTTCCAGTTGCGTTGCCGCCAGATCGAGGATGCGTTCCCGCGCTCGCTCTGGAATCATATGGACAAAGCCCAAGAGATCCTGGTTCGAGTCGCGAAAGCCCAGTCCTCGCCCAATGCCCGATTCGAAAAACGAGGCCGAGCGTGACATATTGAATGTCACCATACACTGATAGGCATTCCAGATGTTGACCAAACGGTCGGTGTGAACATCTGGCGTCTCCACCCGGAGAATGGACAACAGATCGTCCCAGTACGCCCCCAAGACCTCGAAGGCAACATCTGCGCGCTCCTTATTCAGATACTTGGCGATGATTGGCCTGACCGTCCCTTTGTCGATCGTCTGTGAGTCAGGAGGATCAAATTTGCGATCCCGGGGATTCTCGTGGTAGCCAAGAACGAACACACTCTGATGGGACTCTCCTGGGTCAAGCGCGATCTTGACGTGGTGGGACCCCATCGGCGCCCAACCGTGGGCGATGGAGTCGAATGAACAACCCCGTTCGACCGCCACCGGGCTATCCCAGCCCCGATATGGCCCCAGGAAGACCTCTCGTTGGGTATCAAATCCTGCCAGGTCCTCAGAACAGGCAAAGAAGGAAAAGTGATTCCGCCGCTCACGATACTCGGTCTTGTGGTAGATCACGCCATCCTCGACCTCCACCTCCCCGGTACTATAGTTGCGCTGAAAGTTGGCGGCATCGTCCTGCGCATCCCAAAGACAAAACTCTATGGAGGAAAAGACCGATAGAGCGGCAGGATCCTTACGATGATTGGTTAACGTGAGCTGCCAGACCTCCAAGCTCTCACCCAAGGGAACAAAATACCGGATTTGGGCCTCGATCCCCAGATTGGTGGAAGCGATAATGGTGTAGCCCAACCCATGCCGGCAGGTATAGGTGTCACTCGACAGATCGCCTTCCAGTTTGTGGCGGGTGGGCTGCCAGGATGGAGACCAGAACGACCCTGTGTCGTCATCCCGCAGATATAGGTAGCGCCCGCCGCAATCGAACGGCACGTTGTTGTAGCGATAGCGCGTGATCCGCCGCAGACGCGCATCCCGGTAGAAAGAGTATCCCCCGGCGGTGTTCGATATGATGCCAAAGTATGCCTCGATTCCCAGGTAGTTGATCCAGGGCACAGGGGTATCGGGCCGCGTGATGACGTACTCGCGTCGTTCATCGTCAAAGTATCCGTAGCGCATACTCACCTCTCATCGTGGAGACTATCAGGGACCTGCCACCTCGAACCGGTCTTTGAGCAAATCCTCATCTCGTGAGGAGCCACCGACCATGACCTCAAACGCGCCAGGCTCGACAACGGTCTCTAGATCCCGATTCACCAGAGCGAGGCATCCATAGGGAACATCGAGCCGCACGGTTTTCCTCTCCCCCGGCCCCAGATTCACACGCTCAAAGGCCTTTAATTCCTTCACCGGTGTCGTCACCGAGCTATAGACGTCATTGATGTAAATCTGCACTATCTCAGTTCCAGCCCGTTCGCCGGTGTTCGTGACATCAACATCAACCCGCAGCACCTCCCCCTGCCTGAGGCTGTCGGAGGAAATCCTGAGATTGGCGTATACAAAACTGGTATAACTCAGCCCATAGCCGAAGGGGAACAACGGCCCCTTGGGCATGTCGGCGTAATAGTCTGCGTGCCACCCGGGGATCTGGTTATAGTAGACTGGCTGTTGCCCCACGTGATAGGGGAAAGAGATAGTGAGCTTGCCGCTGGGGTTCCGATCTCCAAACAGAATGCCGGCGACCGCCGCGCCACCCTCCAAGCCAGGGTTCCAGGCTTCCAGGATGGCGTGAGCGTGCTCAGCGACCCACGGGATGCTGAGAGGCTTGCCGTTGATCAGCACCACTACCATCGGGGTGCCGGTCCCATATATCGCTTCCAACAGCCGCTGCTGGCCACCACTCAGGTCAAGGTTCGCTCGGTCACGCCCTTCTCCATTGAGCGCAAGGTTATCTCCCACGACAACAATAGCCACGTCAGCCTGGCGAGCCAACTCTGCCGCTTCAGCGACGTTTTCGGTGCTGGGATCAAGGGCATCGCTTCCCCTGCAATAATCCACGTCACAGATAGCCCCTACCCGGCTCCGAATCCCATCCAATACGGTGATCACCGTCTCACAAGGACGCTCTCGGGCGGCGTCCCTTAATTGCCCACTCCACGACACCCAGTCGCCTAGCTGCCCCACAGGGTCGTCGGCGTTGGGTCCAATCACCGCGATGCGTTTCAGGTCGCTGGGATCCACGTTCAAAGGAAGCAGATTGTTCTGGTTCTTGAGCAGTACGATCGATTGGTACGCGCTTTCGAGGGCGACCTGACGATGATTCTCACAACCGATGATCTCTTTGCCTTTCTCCAAATCGGCGAATCTGTTCTCGTCGAACAATCCCAACTTGAACTTGAGACGTAGGATATTCTTGACCGCCTCATCAAGGATCTCGACATCCAGGCTATTGCTTTCCACGAGCTTTACCGCTGCATCGGGGAACTCGGGTGTGGACATCGCCATATCGTTACCCGCTTCCACTGCCTTCTGAACCGCCTCCTCCATCGTCGCATAGACCATCTGCTCTTGATGCATCCGGCCGATGTTGTTCCAATCCGTCACTACAAGCCCCTCGAACCCCCACTCGCCCCTCAGCACATCTCGCAGTAGCCACCGGCTGGCCGAACAGGGCGTTCCATCAATGGACTGATAGGCCGTCATCACGGTTGCACATCCCGCCTCGACGGCATCATGGAAAGGCCTCAGGAACAAGGAGCGCATGTTCCGTTCCGTCAGGTCAGCCTCCGAGGAATCCCGTCCCCCCTGGGTCCCTGGGTACCCAGCGTAGTGTTTGGCGCACGCCAGGATGGTATCAGAGGCTGACAATTCGTCTCCCTGGTATCCCCTGACCAATGCACTACCCAGCACACCAACCAGATAGGGGTCCTCTCCAAAGGTTTCATCTATCCTCCCCCAGCGGAGGTCTCTGGCCGTGCCCAGGACAGGGGAGAAGGTCCAATGCACGCCAGTGAACGATGCTTCCAGAGCCGTAATTCGGCCTATCTCCTGGATCAACTCGGGATTCCAGGTGCACGACATGCCCAACTGAGTTGGGAACACCGTGGAGGTAGGCCAGAAAGCGTGTCCGTGAATGGCATCGATACCAAAGATGAGAGGGATGCCCAGTCGACTTTCCTCAGCCAGCTTTTGCAGATCATTGGTCACCGGTCCCAATACGTGCAAGAAGGAACCAACGTGGTGCTGGCGCAGCCACTCTTCGGGCTCCTCATTGCCATTGACCTGGCACATTTGGCCCACCTTCTCCTCCAGCGTCATACGGCTCAACAGATCCTCGACCCTCTCCTCGACAGAACGCTGGGGGTCCCTGTAAACGACATTCTCTGACACTCAGTCTCCTCCTTTGTGATACACCGGCAAGCACACACTCAATTTGCTTCCTAACCCGACCACGCTTTCAGCCCTGATAGTCCCCCCGTGGGCTTTGACGATCTCTTTGGTGATTGCCAGTCCTAGCCCAGCTCCCCGCCCCCGCTTGCGAGCCTTGTCCACCTGGTAGAAGCGCTCAAAGATACGGGGGATTTCCTCAGCAGGGATACCAGAACCAGAATCAGTGACTGTCACCTCGACCACGTGCCCGTCGTCAACCAGACCCGCCCCAAGCGTCACGTTGCCACCTGGGGGGGTATGGGAAACAGAATTGTCCAGCAGATTGGCAAATACCTGGGCCAACCGATCGGCGTCTCCGGTGACAAACACGCCCTCAGGCACTTCCAGTACCAGGGCCACATCGGCATCTTGGCTCTGGGGCGTCAATTTCTCCACGCATCCTCTCAGCAATGGGGCCAACTCTACGACATCGCGTGCCATCACCATTTGCCCCGCATCGAAGCGGGCCAGAAGCAGCAACTCGTCCACCAAACGGCGCATACGCTCTGCCTCCTCGTGGATGACGCGAGCAGCGCGGGCCGTCGTCTCAGGAGTTGAGGCTGTACCATCGAGCAAAGCTTGGGAGAATCCCCGAATCGAGGTCAAGGGGGTCTTTAGTTCGTGGGAGACGTTGGTTACAAAGTCACGTTGCGACTCTTGACTCGCCTCGACCTGGTTGGCCATCGTGTTGAAGGTATGAGCCAAAGCGCGCACTTCAGCAGGTCCAGAGACCGGTGCGCAAGTTCCGGCCTCCCCCCGGGAGATGGCCTCTGCTGCGGCAGCAACTCGTTGGAGAGGTGCGGCAACGGAACGGCTGATCAAGAGCGCCAACAGGAACGAGAGTACCAGCGCCACTGCCCCAGCCCGCGCCACTGGCGGCATCAGGTTCTGTACGAACCAGGTCAACATCTGGGGCCGAGAGACAAACAGAATGGTATAGGGGTCTCTATCCGGCGCAGATATCACTCGACCAACATAGGCCCATCGGCTCCCGGCAGGAGAAAGAAAGGTCCCCTGCATCCGGCCGTTGACGACGGGAGCGCGGGCGATACTCTGCAGCCGTTCTCCTAGCCAACGCCCTTCGCTGTCAAGGCGGATCTCTCCATTGTTGTCCAAGACCAGTATGCGCACCTCCTGCTCCTCGGCCACAGGAACCAGGAGCTCCTGCAATCGGACGGGAGGGATGGTCTCTGGGAGACCTGCCTGGCGGAGAGCCTGCAGGGCCGCCTGCGCATGCACCTCCAGGTCAAGGGTAGCGGAACGAACCCATAGAGGGCTGGTCAACGTGAACACGAACAATCCGAGCAGCACAAGGGCTAGACAAATGAGGATGACGACGACATAGGATAGGAGCAGACGAGAATTCAGAGAGCGAAGCATTGGACTTTTATTGATTCCTCAATCTATGCATCTTAACCATCCGCTACGAGTTTATACCCAACACTCAGTACCGTCTCAACCTCGACGCTAGATCCGACCAACTTTTTGCGCAACTGGGCAATATGCACATCCACCGTGCGCGTCTCCCCGTAGAAATCATATCCCCAGACCAAGTTGAGCAGTTGATCACGGCTGAGAACCATACCAAGATGTTCGGCCAACGCCAGCAACAGGTCAAACTCTTTGGGACGGAGTCCCACTGACCGGCCAGCAACCGTCACCTCGTGGCGAGCAGGGTCTATGGTGACATCGCCCACATGAACCACAGACTCGCGCACAACAGAGCGCTGGGAACGACGCAAAATGGCCTTCACTCGGGCGACCAACTCCCGCGGGTTAAACGGCTTAGTGATATAATCGTCAGCTCCCAGCTCCAATCCAACAATTTTGTCCACGTCTTCGTCACGGGCGGTGAGCATAACAATGGGCAGATCCGGTGCGGCTTTACCGGAACGCACACGGCGACAAACCTCCCACCCGTCCACCTCCGGTAGCATCAGGTCCAGCAACATCAGTGCTGGTGGTTGGCGTGAGATCATGTCCAGAGCCTTGGCCCCGTCGTTGGCCGACTGCACGCGGAACCCCTCCTGCTCCAAGTACATCCGTGCCAACTCGACAATGTTGGCCTCATCATCCACGACCAGGACGGTTTCTCCTGCCATAGGTCTCTCCCATCCGCCATTGTATCCAGAATGGCTTCAAATGGCAAGACCACCACTGTGATTGACATCTCGCCTGCCGTAGGCTATACTTATCTGCGCCCAACAAAACGTGAGGAGGGAATCGAATGGCCATAAAGCTGACCTGGTACGGACACTCTGCTTTCGCTCTCGATATCGGCGGGTCAAATATCCTGGTGGATCCATTCTTGAAGGATAATCCTCTCGCCCCGGTCGCCGCAGACACGGTCAAGGCAGACTATATCCTAGTCACCCACGGACACGGTGACCACATCGGCGACACCGTCGAAATCGCTCAACGTACGGGGGCGCTGGTGATATCCAATTTCGAGATCTGCAATTGGCTGCAGGCCCAGGGAGTGTCCAACCTCCACCCCCAGCACGTCGGCGGCGGATTTCGCCATCCTTTTGGGTATCTGAAGCTGACTATCGCCCATCATGGGTCTGCCCTGCCCGATGGCTCCTACGGTGGGAATCCCTGTGGTCTGCTGCTCGACACCGAAGGCAAGCGAATCTACCTGGCGGGCGACACCGGGCTTTTCTACAGCATGCGTCTCATCGGTGAGGAGGGCGTTGATCTGGCCATCCTGCCCATCGGTGACAATTTCACGATGGGGCCGGACGATGCACTGAGGGCAGTTCAGTTGATCAAGCCTCGAATCGTCATCCCCATTCATTACGATACGTTCGACGTCATCAAGCAGGACCCACACGCCTGGGCAGACCGAGTCCGGGGAGACACATCGACCGAGCCTGTCGTGCTCAGTCCCGGTGAGAGCTACACACTATAGCTCACACACATGAGTCTATCCGCAGAACCAGCGGATATGGGCTCCGCCGTATGCAGGCCCACAACCAGTCTAGTCTATTGAACACATTCATCCAGAACGAGATCAAACGTGAACCCCTCTGCTATGCAACGGATCATTGAGATCATGAGGATCGATCCCGATTTTTATGTGCCAATCAAAAAACTCTGGCTGATGCTCCAGGGCGAGGGCCTCGCGATAGATATGGAGATAGAAGATCTCTATCAAATGCTCGCGAACGACGAGCGATTCGAGTTCACGGACGGGCTGGACCACACCTCGGGATTCGAAGACGATCCAGAGTTCAGAAATGAGATAGACCGAGAAATGGAAACGCAGGGATTCTACAGTGGACCCCGTGTCAAGCTAGCCTCCCGAGAGATGACGGCTGAGGATGTGTTCGCTGCTATGACCTGCAGCGTGGCTCGCATGAACGAAGCTTTGCAGGGAGCGTGGGATACCCGACCCGAGGAAGATCCTGAACTCGATGATCAACTGCTTGACATCCTGGCAGCGGGCCAAAAGCTGGCGCGGGAGATTCAGAAACTCATTGAAGAGCAAGAACATCCACCAGACAAGCCCTTGTCTTCCCTGACATCTGGACCATCAGCATAACCACGCAGCAGAGTATCCGATAGCGATATCCATCGCCAATTCGAGGTGCGAACAAGGAGTCTCTCAATGCGACAATTGCGCTGGCACGACTACGTAACGATCAACATCTATTGGCTCGGACTGACGACAGTCTCACAGAGCAATGCTCTCATCATCCCCCTGTTGGTTCAGAAATTCGTTGGCTATGAACAGCAGGGAACCGCTTTTGGGAGCCTAAGGCTTTATACCTTGATGGTCGCCCTGTTGATCCAAGCCTTGATGGGCCTGCTTTCAGATCGCAGCACCCTGCGATGGGGCCGCCGCCGCCCGTTCATTCTGGCAGGCACACTGCTAAATATGGGCTGCCTGATCGCCATCGGGGCATCGCCCGGCTATTGGTTCTTGTTTGGGGCCACGGTACTCTCGCAAATCGCATCAAACATCGCCCACGCCGCAGAACAGGGCTTGATCCCCGATTTGGTACCAGAAGACCGCCGTGGACGGTTCTCCGGCGTAAAATCCATCATGGAGCTTGTCCCCGTGATCATCGTGGCTCTCACCGTCGGCCAACTGGTTGCAGCAGGGCAAATGTGGGCCGGCATCCTTGTGGTGATCGGTGTCTTGTTCCTGAGCATGGCCATCACCATGTTCGTGCGTGAAGATCCGCCAGGGGCTCCCCATAAGCCCCTGGATTGGGAACCCTTCGGCAGGCTCTTGGCAATGACATTGGTATTCCTACTCGTGATCCTGGGTTTGGGAGAGATAGTCAAGGTGGGGAGCAGACTATTGCCTGTCACAACGCCACTGTCCACTCAGTTAGTAGCAATGGGCACCCTCGGCGTGCTATCTATGACGGCTGCCGTCGTCGCCGGCGTGTGGATCAGTGTCCGTATCAGTGTAGGTCGGACCGAAGCCCGTCGGTGTCCGTCATTCGCTTGGTGGGTGGTCAACCGGCTAGCATTTCTCATTGGGGCCAGCAATCTCTCCACTTTTGCGGTTTACTTCCTGCAAGCCCGCTTAGGATTAGAGGGAGAGGCCGCTGCTGGGCCAGCATCTCAACTGATGATGGTGGTCGGCATTTTGATCCTATTATGTGCTTTGCCGAGTGGGTGGATCGCGGATCGAATCGGGTGCAAACGCCTGGTGGCACTCAGCGGCGTCCTGGCAGCCCTGGGTACCGTGGTGCTCCTTCTCTCACCCAATATGGTTACGATATACATTGGTGGATGTATGGTAGGCGCTGCCACAGGAGTGTTCTTTACCACCAACTGGGCTTTGGGAACAGACTTGGTGCCCAAAGAAGCGGCAGGGCGTTATCTGGGCATCTCCAATCTGGCCGGCGCTGGCGCCGGAGCAGTGGGAGCTTATATTGGAGGTCCCATAGCCGATTACTTTACCATCCAAGTACCCCAATCACCTGGCCTGGGGTATGTGCTCATCTTTGCCATCTATGCCGTTCTCTTCTTTCTCTCCGCCATTGTCCTGGTCCTTGTTCAAGAGACTTGGAAACCAGTTGCAGAGTGATCGACGTGGTTCTGTATTTGGATTGATCTATCCATATCTCTATTTATTTGTTTTATATGTAGCAGTAGTAGTAGTAGTGTGAGTAACGGGGAGAAACTGGTTCCGGAGCCGGTGGCCCCCCAGATGCCTTGGTAGGTTGTTATCTGTGTCTCCATATGTAGGGGTTTTTGCTTCCTCTCGCTCTCCACAGTCGACTGTGAATACCATTGGAAAGAAGGGGTCTACGCCTGAGAGCCTCCGATTTGAGGTGCCCAATTCAAGGAAAGATACCTGTGACCATGCATCGAGTTGGTGTGAACTATCCCCATCTCGGCGTGTTTATCCACAGAAACAGCCTAGTTATCCACAGAAACGCGAGGGCAGGGAGGGATATGGGGGCAACTGCTCCCCAAATGTGGGGGCTATGGAATCGCTGAGGCCAGGATTGGGGGTGTGGATACCGTAGTGAGCGTGTTGAGAGCGCGTGGGGACAATCTGGCGCTTTCGGATAGCTGCTGGAACCAAAGCTAAGAACGGTTGGTTGCGGAGGGGATCCAAAAGCGGGTCGGGGTTTACCTGCTATTGCCGTACAGGCGCTGACGCAGCGTGACAACCTCTCGGCGGGTGTCGGCGTCTTCTTCCATTAGGTCGGAGATGCGCTCGCAGCCATAGAGGATGGTGGTGTGGTCGCGTCCTCCCAGCAGCGCACCAATTCTGGGCAGCGATTCCCCTGTTTCCTCACGGATCAAGTACATCGCGATCTGCCGTGGGCGGGCTATAGTCCTACTGCGGCCTCGACCCTGGAGGGCGGCTATCTCGAGGCCAAAGTGACTCGCCACTTGCTCGATAATCTGCTCTGAGGTCAGTTGACTGCGTTGAGGAATCAGATTGCTCAGTGCCAACTCGGCGACCTCAAGCGTGAGAGGCTCATGGGTGAGCCGTGCCATAGCCAACACCTGGTTAAGCGCCCCTTCGAGTTCGCGGATATTGCTGTGGATGCGGCCGGCAATAAGATCGAGGATCTCGTCAGGAACCAGAAGGCCGTAAGGAACGGCCTTGTCTCGCAGGATGGCGGTGCGTGTCTCCAGATCGGGGGGCTGGATGTCGGTGATCAACCCCCACTCGAAGCGGGAGCACAGCCGCTCTTCTAAGGTGCTGAGGGCTTTTGGCGGGCGGTCTGATGAGATGACGATCTGCTTTCCCGCGCTGTGAAGTGTGTTGAAGGTATGAAAGAACTCCTCCTGGGTACTCTCCTTACCGGCGATAAACTGGATATCGTCGACGAGTAGAATATCCACCGTGCGGTACTTTTCTCGAAAGGCATTGGTCCTGTGTGAACGGATAGCCTCGATCAGATCGTTGGTGAACTCCTCAGACGAGATGTACAGCACCTGTAGGGCTTTGGCGTAACAAGCGTGACCGATAGCGTGCAGGAGGTGAGTCTTTCCCAATCCCACACCACCGTAGACGAAAAGTGGGTTGTAGGCTCCAGAGGGGTTCTCTGTCACAGCCATTGAGGCTGCGTGGGCCAAGCGATTGGCCGGTCCCACCACAAAGTTGTCGAAAGTATACCGTGGATTCAGACTAGTGGGCGGAGGGGGTGGGGGCGCAGAAGGGGTGCCATATGCTGGGGTTGGATCGGGAGTGGGCACATTGAGCAACGAGACATCGTCAGATTGCATGTCTCTGGTCCATACAACGAACTTGATGTCGACCGTTCTCCCGACGAGGCGGGCCAGGGTGCGCTTGATCGTGGTGAGCAGACGATTCTCTAGCCAGTCCTTGGCGTATCCGTTCTTGACAGCAACGACAAAAAGACCATCCTCAGACTTTAGCAGCTTCGATCCCCGCAGCCAGGTGTCGAAGGTGGCCTGGGTCATTTGCATCTGAAGTTCGCCTAGGGCGGCTGACCAGACTTGCTCGGGTTTCATAGGGCACGAATCTTGAATGTGAGAATAGAGACTGATCAAGGAAACAACCTACCCGGGGCTAAAGAACGGATTCCAGAACCTGTGTGGCGCAATGGCTCTCTGCACATCACTAGAGGTAGCGGAGGAAGAGCCGCTCCACCCTGTTAAGTTATCCCGCCCGTCGGATGTGGATTCTATCAGAAGAGCAGGTCCATGGCAAGCCCTTTTCAGGGAAAGAGCTTAAAAGGCATCCCTTTTTAAGATAAGTTATGGAGAGTTTCTTGTCTCTTGATAGAGGGGTCGATTTTGACTACCACTATGGGGTAGGACGACAACATCCCCAATATATGGGAGGTATGGACAACGTCATCCTTCTATTTGGCGTAGTGGTTTGCCCGAGAACCCCTCGGGCTCGGGTCAGAATTGGCTAACCGTGCCAAATCCACTCTGGTCGCTCACAATACGAGGCGCAATGCCAGTCCGACAAGCAGTCCCACTGCCCATCCCCCGACGATGTCTGACGCAAAGTGGACCCTTAGCGCGATTCGGGCCAAACCAACGAGTCCGGCCCAGAGTGCTAAAAGTACAGATCCCCAGCACAACGGGAGGCATGGAGACAACAACACGACCATGCAGGCGGATCGGCCCGCGTGTCCGGAGGGGAAGGCATGGCGATCGACACGGGTGTAGAATCCACGTCCCTCTCCAGGTGGGCGTTGACGGCGGAAGAGCCATTTGAGAGCCAAGACAGCCGTGCCGGCTGTCAGCGTGCCGACGGTCACCCTCCACCCCACCTCTCTCCATGCTGCATTGCCTAGGGTAAGCGCCAACGCCGCGCCGAGTAGCCAGAGCGGGCTGTCGCCACTGTGTGCAGAGAAAAGGGCCAGCAGGCGCAAGGAGCGCGCCTCACGCGAGATGGCGAGGCGCGTGGACAATTGCTGATCGAAGGTTATGAGTCGCTGTAAGGGGTGGCATCTCCTATGAGGCATCGGTTGCGCGCGCTTCCAGCTCGGCGCGAACGATATCCAGTTGAAACGGTTTGTCCACGTCCATTCCCACCTCGGCATAGGGGAAAGGGATCGCCCGTCCACGTATGTTGAGCACTCGGCTGATGCGTCGTTCGGCATCGGACAGAGATAGACGGCGGGTGAGGAGTCTCAGGAAGAGCCCCAGACCAACCAACCGGGCCTGTCGCAAGGGATTCTTGCGTGCTGCGGCCAGACTCTCCCACAGGTCCCGCTGGCCAATGGCGATACTCGGGCGGACGAGTATGAGATCGCCACCAGCGAAATCTCCCTCGCGCAGGTGGACGTAGCTACGACGTGATTCAGGGAAGCGTCCCTCCATCACCGAGCGCTCGACGACGCTGTAGTATAGGTCGTGATCGGTCTTGAAGCATTCTTCGATCAAGACATCCACGATGGGGGCTGTGATAGTGGGCAAGTCAGAGGTACAAAGAAGTACCGCGTCCAGATCGGGATAATGACTCAGTGCATATTGGAGACCGGCCTCCGCATTGCCTATGATATCACCAGCATCAGGTACATGCTCGATGGGTACAGGGAATTGCACGGCAGCGGTGGGATCAAGTGCGACGATGACAAAGTGCTTCACGTAGCGGGAGGCAGCCAGAGCGTCGACTACATGCGCAATCATCGGCTTACCGGCGATAGGGATTAGGGCCTTTGACTTGCCCTGGGCATACTCAGCCAACGGATCATCCTCGCTGGGACTCCAACCAGCTGAGATGACGGCTACGATCTTCAAATCTCCGTTCATCTTGACTCCTCTCTGACCGCTATTTATCCAAAGGCTGGATTGTGGGCTTCAGATCGAGTTTCTCCAGCATGTCCTGGAGTTCGTCGGTAGTGAGAGGACGGCCCTTTTGCGCCACGGCGACGAGGGCTGCTTCCATCATATTGGTGCCGAAGGAACGTCCCTCTAGACGTGGCGTGGAGGTTACCAGGTAGCGCACCCCACGTTGACGAAAGTCTTCGACGTCAGTTGGAGTGGTCGTGTTGGTGGCGACGACCTTTCCGTCGAGGCGTGCGGGCATGTGGCGCTTGATGTAGAGACAGTCACCGCTGAGCACGGTGGCCCAGGCATACCAGTTACCGAACTTTGGTACAATCTCTTCCTGCTTCTCCCCAGTAGGATAGAGGAACTCTAATGGCAACCGACCGGCGATCGGGGCGATGATTCGAGCTATGAAGCGCAGTCCACGCAGCGAGCGAATGGGGACGGGAATACCCAAAGCGAATCCCAGGTCACCGAAAATGATCTCATAGCCCGCTTCGTCAAAGGAAACGGCGCTGCCGTAGCGATCCACCCCTGCGGTGATGAGCACTCGCTTGGGCTGAACCTCGTCTCCAATCTCCTGCTCGATGAACTGGGCGATACCGCGCTCCAGGGTCAGCTTGAGCCCACCGCCGTCTACGACTGGCGTCTGCTTGACACCAGCAACCAGTTTCTGTGCATCGTAGAGAGGATAGTAACGACCGGCGACGTTCAGACCCAGATCAATCCCTCCTACCCCAAAGGCATCAACTTTCCCATCTAGATCATTGTACAACTGGATGGCTTTCTCCATGTCACCATCAGTACCGATGCGCTCGATGGTGATCTCTTCACCGAACAGCGTGATAGTGACTTTCTTGTCTCTCGTAGCACTCCCCAGGCTGACACTGACGGCTCGTTTCATTGGATGTACCTCGCTTTTGGTCTCCACCCGCGATTCCCTCTGACGGTGGAGCTACCTCTGTGGGGGCCGACACACGACCAATGCTACATTCGATCTGCCACCGCCGCCGCGACCTCCAGCGTGGTGTTGTCTCCGCCTAGATCGTAGGTGCGTGTCTTCCCTTCAGCAATGACGTCGGCAATAGCCTGGTCCAACACCTGCGCTATCTCAGCTTCCCCCAACCAGTCGAGCATCAATTTAACCGCCAGGAGCATCGCGGTGGGATTGGACTTGTAGAGCCCTGCGTATTTGGGGGCCGACCCGTGGGTTGGTTCAAAGACGGCAAACTCATCGCCGATGTTACCACTGGAGGCAAATCCCAGGCCTCCCACCAACTGGGCCGCCAGGTCGGAGACGATGTCACCGAACATATTGCTAGAAACCATCACGCCATAGTCCTCGGGGTTCTTGACCATCCACATGACCATCGCATCCACGTTCGTCTCCCACATCTCGATGCCTGGATACTCGGCTGCGATCTTTCGCGCCTCCCGCACCATCAACCCGGAGGTCTCGCGGATGACGTTAGGCTTCTCGACCACGGTGACGGTGGGATAGCCGTGTTTCTGGGCATACTCGAAGGCGGCCCGGACGATACGGCGGCAGCCCGCGCGGGTAAAGATGCGGCAGGAGAGGGCAATGTCCTCCGAGGACGTACCCTCAAAAGCGGCCATACCGGGGCTGTGGGCCTCCAAGGCCTCCCGCACCTGCTCTGGCAAGGGGTGAAACTCGACACCGGCATAGAGGCCCTGGGTATTCTCGCGGAAGACGACCATATCGATGTCGTCGCGGTAGTTGAGAGGATTCCCCTTAAAGGCCTTGCATGGGCGCAGGTTGGTGTAGAGGTCGAACATCTGGCGCATTCGCACGATCGGACTGCGATAGGTGAGCCCTTTGCCCTGCAGCTCGGGGATCAACTCCGCCATGGCTTCCTCCTTGGGTTTGGAGGTGATAGCCGCAAACAGGGCGCAGTCGCACGTCTTTAAGGTGTCGACAGTGCGCTGGGGTAACGGTTCGCCCTCTTTGCACCAGAATTCCCAACCGATGTCGGCGGGAACATACTCGGCGTCGAGGGCAATCTTATCGAGCACGATCTGGGCAGCTTCCATTACATCTTTGCCGATGCCATCGCCGGGCATCAGCGCGATACGGTACTTGGGCATTGTGCCTCCTTCGGATAAACGTAGATTTAGTGATGCTATTTTACTTGATGGTCGCGGATAGAGCAAGCCGC
>CAYUIS010000013.1:20585-58561 GCA_964444825.1 uncultured Anaerolineales bacterium
TACGAAGAGGCGAAGCTGCGCATCACCAACGGCAGGTAGATGCGCCGCCCTCCCAGGCGGGTTATCAGCGTGGCAGCATCGCTCTTTGTGGGGTCGCCCTGCGACGTAGCGGTGATGATGATGGTGCTACTGATCCCACCCAGGGTGCCTGGCGGAATCCCGACGTAGACGTCCACGTCGGTTCCCATCCCACTCCCCAGGCTCAGCGTACGTGAATAGGTCACCGTCCAGGCGATGGGGCCGTCGTGGTCTAGTCCTATCACATCGGGCACGTTGCCTGTGTTGGTGACGCGTAGTGTGTAGCTGATCGTCTCGCCAGGGTTCCCAACACCCGTGATGGTGTGGGGCGAGATCGCCACGCCCCGCGTGATCGTCTGGGTTGTGGCGATGGTGGTTAGGGCTGAGCTGTCCGTTGCAGCCCCTCCTACCTTCTGAGATATGGCCGTGATGGTCACGACGTCTTGGGTCCCGCTGACGGTGCCGCTGGGGATCGTGATGTAGAACTGGAAGCTCTCATCCTCCCACGGAGCTATCGGCCCGGCGGTGTTGGTGGAGATGGACTTGGGCCAGAGAGAGAAAGTGTAGGCCAAGTTGTAGGTGTCGGTGACGTTGCCGTCGTTGTATGCGTAGAGGGTGTAGGTCACCGTCTTTGACGGATTGTCCGTCAGGCTGGCGCTGGGCGGTTCCAGGCGCACAGCATAGTCGTCCAGGACCGTCGTGGTAAAGACCGAGGTGTCGGAGACCGTCGGACTGGCGACGGATTGAGCGGTGATCGACGCCCGGTCGAAGGTGGAACCAATGGCGCTGCCCGGTATCGTGACTGAAACATAGAATGTGGCGGTGACGTTCGGGTTCAGCGGACCGACGTCGCTGGTGGAGAGGGCGGTGGGCCAATCATCACCCGCCGTCGACAGGGTGAAGGTGTCAGGGACGTTGCCTCCATTCTGTACAGTGAAGGTAAAGACCACCGTGGACTCATTGTCACCAGCGCCCTGGGCCGTATTGGGCATCAGGTTGACACCATAGCTTGGTGGAACGATGGCCGTCGTCGTCAGCACCGACGAATCGGAGGAGCCGGTTCCCTGGGCCACAATCGTTGCCACGTCAGAGTCGCCGTGGGTGGCGGTGCTGGGGACGGTCACTGTGACGACAACCTGCCTGCTCATCCCACTTCCGAGCGACACACTGCCCGGACTCACGGCCGTGGGCCAGTTGTAGCCGCTGGCTCCCAGACTGACCGTGTCGGCGACGTTGCTGGTGTTGGTCACCGTTAGCTGGTAGACGACGTCGGTACCAGCGTTGCCGTTGTGCGCATCGGTGGGTGGTGCAAGCTCCATGCCTCGGGTGATGGGTTGGGTCGTAGCGGTTGTGGTCAGCACCGAGGTATCGCTCTTGGATGGATCGTGCTGAGAGGTGGCGGTAATGGTAGCACGGCTCCAATCACCGTCGCTCACACCACTGGATGGGATCTGTACCGAAACCGTGAACTGCTGGCTCCCACCGCCTGGCACCGGCCCAACGGCTACCGGCAGAGTTGTCGTCCACGGCTCGTTGGAGATGGTGGCGGTAATGTCGTAGGTGTCCGCCACGTTGCCGGTGTTGTGGACGGTCATCGTGTGCACGACCAGAGCGCCGAGAGCGTCCGTCCGCTGGGCAACGGGTGGCGCTAGATTTACGCCGTATGCCCGCACAAAGACGACGGTACTGGTGTACGCTTGCCCACAATCATTGGTCACTGTCAGGTAGACGGTATGGTTGCCTCCAGTCGCAAAAGCGTGGGTCACGGTGAGACCGGTATCAGACCACCCATCGGAGGCAGTCCAGTCGTACGTGATAAGCCCACTGCCGGCGCCAGTGGTGGCGGTGAAGAGGATGCTCTGGTTGACCCCGGGATCGGAGGGCGTGTACTGGATGGACACGTTGTCTACCGGCTCGCAGACGGAGATGGTCTCGCTGTACACATCATAGTTACAGGTGTTGCTGGCGGTCATCCAGACGGTATAGGGGCCGGCGTTGCCGTACGTGTAGGACACTGGACTGCCGCTAGGAGGGGCGGGTCCGCTAGGATCGCCCAAGTCCCACCTGTAAGCCACGGGTGCGCCCTTTGTCACTCTCCCGGTAAAGGTGACCGGTTGGCTGACGACCGGCACCGGCGGTGTATACGTAAAGAAAGCCCCAGCGGGAGGGACACATACGTCAAAGCCCTGTTCGGCCTCGTCGTTGGATGGATCGTGATCGGGAGCGAGCGTCGCGATCTCCGCCGTGTTGGTGTAGCGCCCGCCGGTGATCAGGTTCGGATCTACCTGGGCGCTGATGGTGATACGGCCCTGGCTCCCTACCGTCAGATCGCCCGCGCTCCAGGCAAAGGTGGACCCCCCGACCGGAGTGAGCAGTCCTCCATAGTTGTTGGAGTAACTGGTCGAGACTCCTGTGGTGGTCAGCGGCGGCACGGGTATGAGGTCGGTGATGATCACCGAGGCGGCGGTGGCCGGACCGGCGTTAGCATAGTCCAGGGTGAAGGTGATCCAATCGCCGGGCCTGAGCACAGTGGCCAGCGTCCCCATCGTCTTGCCGATGACCACGTCCGCTGTCTGGACGGTGAAAGAGGCGGAGGAGGAGTTGGGCATAGGCGGGATCTGGTACTGTTCCTGTGAGGTGGTCGTGATCTCGACGGTGTTGGTAAAAAGTGTCCTGTCCGGCCAACTCAGACCAGGATCTACCTGGGCGGTGACGGTGATGAGGCCGCCCTCCATCCAGGCCAGGGTTCCGGCGGTCCAGGTGTAGGTATCGTGCGCCGCCAGTGTGCCTGGGTAATAGAGATCGTAGGTGTAGGTGATGTTGGTCAGGCCAGCAGGGAGCACGTCTGAGATGACGACGTTCTCAGCGGGCAGAGAGCCGGAATTGACGAAAAAGATGTTAAAGGTAACCCAATCCCCGGGTACGACAGTCGTGGGAGTAACGCGCTTGGCAACGTACAGGTCAGCAATGGGGGATACAGCAAGGGCCCAGTCTACTTCGGCCTGGACCGGGTCGAGGGTGGGCGCTGGTGCACCTTCCTGACCGTTCTGTCCCCAGAAATTCTCAATGTCAAGGTCCCAGAAGTCTGCGTACAGCTCCGGCCCCCATATGCCACCAGGGCTGTCGGTACCTACGACGTTATACACATCGTGGGAGATACTGCCGGCGTCATTGTGGTAGGTGAAGGGATGGCCAGGGATGGGGATGTGGGGGATGAGCCAACCGTTAGCAACGCGGCCCGTGTATTCGGGCCAACCAGGAAGACCAAGTGGACCTGTGTTCTGTCCGGCGTAGGGCCAGCTCTGCTCGATGCGGTCGAACCAGGGATCGGAGAAGGCCACAAAGCCACCCTGTTTGTCCACGCCTGGCAGGGTGACATAGTGCCCGCCAAGGCGCACCCAGTCGCCGCTCTGGTTCTGCCAGAAACCCAGCAACAGGATCACGTCCTCGCTGACCTCGACCTCCTCGGCGACCCACCAGAAGTCGGGGCTCTGGACCATCGTGATGACATAGCCCTGGCGCATGGTCAACGCTGGAACGTCTGAGGGAGCGACCTGCTGATTCTCCAGGTAAGTGTCGATTCCCAGGTACATGTTGGTGATGACGGTGCCAGAGCCCATCATATCTGTCCCAAAGTAGGTTGCTAGGTCCTCGACGAATTCACCAGCACTGCCAGGTCCCATCCAGGGTGTGTTCGGGTCGTCCACGTTGAGTGGGTCATGGTCATCCCACACACCTGCCGGGTCGTAGCTCTGTACCAGTGGATAGTTGTCGTTGGTCGGTATCGGCGGCTGTAGGGGGGGAGGTAGGGGTGGACCCAACGGCTGGGGCTCAAACTTGGAGTCGAACCACCACAGGGAGTTGGCTGCGGCCACGGGTCCACAGAATGTGTACCTTGCCGGTGGTCCGGGAGGCACGCACATAGGTCCCCAGCAGTCCTGCTTCTGGTCAAAGTCGGGAACGCCGTTAGGTGCATAGTCCTGCCACGGTTGCCAGACGCCTTGCACCTCGTGTTCGCCCTCGGACAACCACTCCCCGCTCGACTTCCAGTCGAACCGCGAGACGGCGAGGGCGAACTCAACCTCGACCTGAGTAGGGCCGCCACTCCAGGGGAGCATGTCGATATCGGGATGGGGATTGGCGCCAAGGAAGGGCACAGGTTCGAATGCCAGGGGGTATCCTTCCGGTCCCCAAGTGCCACCTGGACTGTTCGTGTCCACCACTATGTAGACATCGTGAGATATGTTTCCGGCATCGTTGTGGGTATCTCGGGCATGGCCAGGGATGGGTTGGTGCGGGAGAATCGTACCGCTGAGCACCCGCCCTGGAGGGATTATGCCGATTCCATTCTCAGTCGCGTCCAGATAGGGGTCACTGAAGGCGATCAGGCGTGCCGCCGCGTCTACCCCGGCCACGTCTACATAGTGTCCGCCGACGCGTGCCCAGTAGCCAGGTGGGTCCACCCATTCGTAGAACCCCAGCAGCAGGATCACGTCCTCGCTGTACATCACCTCCTCGGCCACCCATTCGAAGGAGGGAGAGATCACCAGGGTGACGATGTAGTCATCCCATAGGCCGTGATTGCGCAGGTAATTCAGTGTTCCGGCGTGCATATCGGTGACTCTTGTGCCAGCCCAAGCACCGAATCCCTGGATATCATTGGTGTTGAAGTACATATTCGCCAGGTCATCTACCAGTGGGACCACATTCTGCGGATCGTGGTCATCCCATGCTCCCGCGGGATCATAGCTTGTCACCAGCCGGTAGGTGTCGCTGTATGGCCTGGGTGGGTGGTCTGGGGTCTCGAACTTAGAGTCGAACCACCACAGGGAGTTGGCTATCGCCACTGGGCCGCAGTGGGTGGAAACGGGCCCCATAGGGCCTGGTATTGCCCAGGCAGGATTCTGCGTCTGATCGAAGTCAGGCATGCCAGAGGGGGCATAGTCCTCCCACGGACCGGGCTTCCAGTAGAACATACTCCAATCGGAGGAGGAGACCAGGGAACCCCACGTGTCAGGCTGGTTGAAGTCGGCGCCAGCGGGCCAGAAATAACCCTTGCTGTGGGTCGCTCCCAAAGCCAAACCAAGTTCTTTGAAGGCGCCAGGGGTGATGCCCAGCTTGTCGTACTGGATCGCAATCTCGGCCTGCCAGCCACCGCTGATCAGGTTGGTCGTGTAAGCGCCTGTCCAACTGACTGGTGTCGTGATCTGCAACCACGCACCACCTGTCGCTGTGTATTCCTGAGTAGTGCCGTCACCCCGAATGCGCAGCCAATAATCGTTGCCGTCCAGGTTGGTATCGCCGTCCAAGTCGGTGTCCAGCAAGACATCGGCAAAGTTACTGGTGACGTTGGGATCGAACGCAGGCATATCAAAGGCGATGTGTAGGTGAGAGCCAGTCTGCCTAAGAAAGACCTCCACGTCGCCCCCGTAGCCAGGAAAGGTGACCTTGCCCGAACCAGCATACTCGCCGGGAGCGATGTAGCCGTCGATTGCTGGCGGAGGCCAGATTCTGGGCATACCGTAAGGAGCGTCAACTACGTCGTCGTCGCTGAGGTAGGGTGGGGGTAACATCAGCGGAGCAGCCGGAGCGCGTGGATCTTCCTCCGCCATCACACGGACGGGACGTCCCGATGATAGGGCCACCATCAGAGCCGTCAGCACACCTATTGCCAGTGTTGCAGAGAGCAAGAGCTTGAGCGGTTTCATCATTTACCTCCTGGTGTCTGAAAAGTGAGACAGATCACTTTTGCGGGGCAGTGCACATATTCGCTCTGGAATCTCTCGATTCGTCTATCGGCTTCTGTGTCAGTATGTGGGTCAGGGGTACAAGTCTAACCGCGTGGTTGTCGGCAGTTGTCCAGGGTGTGGTGAAAAGGATATCTATAGTACAAGATAGCACAAAATCCCCAGGCTGTCAATCGATTAGGACTTGACAACTCCGGGATCTATGATATACTATACCCTAGTATTGTATTTAGGGGGTGGTGATATGCCAGTCTATGAGTACCGGTGCGAGGAATGTGATGAGCGATTCGAGTTGTTCGTCCGGTCGATGACCGAACAGAGCGCCTTCACATGTCCCGAATGTGGGAGTCAAAGGATCCGTAAGAACATATCGCTGTTTGGCGTCGGTAGTACCGGCGGGGGCGTAACGAGTGCCGCCTCGTGCGGCCCGGGTCCCGTCTGAGGGACGAAACGTTAGGAGGCCGTGAGCCTCCAACAAGGAGGGCAAGGTGAGGTTGAACAATTCATCTGCCAAAGGCGATCTGCTTCGACGTTTACGACGACTTGAAGGCCAGGCACGTGGGGTGGCCAAGATGGTCGAGGACGACCGTGACTGCAACGAGATATTGCAGCAATTGTCCGCCGTTCGCTCAGCCGCCCATCAGGCGGTGGTAACGTTGGTGAGAGCCTACGCCGCTGAGTGTATGGTGTCGGGCAGCTCTCCCGAAGAGATCGCCGATGCGTTGGCAGTGGCTGTGTCGAGGCTTGGATAGCAATGACAGACGAGGCTCAGTTCGTATTGACATAAACATCAGCAAAAACAAAGGAGATAAAAATGCCTTTATTGAACGATGAAATCGCAGGACAGGTAAAGGAGCAACTGGAGACCCTGGCAGGACCGGTCCGATTGGTGGTATTCACTCAGACCTTTGAGTGCGAGTACTGTGCGGAGAATCGACAACTGGTTGAAGAAGTGGCCAATCTCAGCGATCAAGTGACGGCTGAGGTCTACAATTTCGTCGCCGACAAGGAAAAAGCTGAGGAACTAGAGATAGACAAGATTCCGGCCATAGCCGTCATTGGCGCCGAGGACTATGGCGTGCGCTTCTATGGTATACCGGCCGGATACGAGTTCACGTCCCTGATACACGCAATCCAGGCCGTAGCGGCCGGGGAGCCTGAGCTCAGTGAGGAAGGGCTGCAGGCGCTGGCGGAGCTGGCCGACCCCGTCCATATGCAGGTCTTTGTCACGCCTACCTGCCCCTATTGTCCGCAGTCTGTGGTGTTGGCGCACCAGATGGCTATCGCCAGTCCTATGGTGCGGGCCGATATGGTAGAGGCGACAGAGTTCCCACACCTGTCTATGAAATATCAGGTCATGGGCGTACCGCGCACCGTCATTAACGAGACAACGCATGTAGAGGGCGCTGTACCGGAACCGATGCTTCTGGAAAAGCTGCAGGAGGCACTGGCGGGCATCCCCGAGCAGGTATAGTGCTCCCTTGATCTACAAAACCCGGTTTTCCGTATCACATACCATGGAGGTGTTATCGTATGTTTGACTTCAAGCTGACACAACCCCAGCAGGAAAAACATCCTCCCATAGATGTGGAGCAAGAGGGCCAGATCTTCGACCTGGTCATTATCGGTGGGGGCCCGGCTGGACTGACGGCAGCCCTATACGCCAGCCGCGCCCGGCTCAAGACCCTGGTGTTGATTGGGTCCATTCCTGGTGGACAGCCGGCGAACACTGACATCGTCGAGAACTATCCGGGCTTCCCCGATGGGGTCGGTGGGCCGGAGCTAGCTGATCTGTTCCGGCGTCAGGCCGAGCGCTTCGATGCCCAGGTTGTACAGAGTGAGGCGACCGAGGTGGACTTTTCCTCCCGGCCCTTTATCATCCGCACGCATACGAGCAGTTACCGGGCTTACACAGTTATCGTCGCTACCGGGGCAGTTCCGCGCCGCATGGGTGTGCCGGGCGAGGACAGGTTCTATGGCCGGGGCGTCTCCTTCTGCGCCACCTGTGACGGGTTCTTTTATCGTGACAAGAAGGTTGTGGTGATAGGGGGGGGCGATAGCGCAGTCGCCGAAGGCATCTTCCTGACCAGGTTTGCCCAGGAGGTGATTATCGTCCACCGGCGGGATGAACTGCGGGCGACCAAGATCTACCAAGAGCGAGCCTTTGCCAATCCCAAGATCAAATTCGTGTGGGATACGGTGGTGGAGGAGGTCCTGGGGGATCAGACCGTGACTGGCGTGCGAGCGCGCAACGTGAAAACCGGAGAGACCTCTATCATCGACTCGGATGGTGTGTTTGTCTACGTTGGTATGGATCCCAAGACGGAGGTTTTCGCCGGGCAGTTGGAGCTGGACGAGTGGGGGTACATCGTGTCAACCCATCGCCAGCAGACCAACGTTCCGGGGGTTTTTGTGGCCGGGGATGTGCAAGATCCTCTGTATCGTCAGGTAGTGGTGGCCGCTGGCACAGGCGCTATCGCGGCGATGGAGGCGGAAAAGTTCTTGGGGGAATATCCGCAGTCGGAGATAGACAAGGTGGTCAGCTCGTCTAGTGATCACTGCTGAGAGGGGAATGAGGTCTGTGCCCGATCATCCGCTGCCGCCCAAGATCCCTCGTGTGGACGATAGTCGATGCCAGGCGTGTCCCAAGTGCGCGGCACGGAAAGTGTGCAAGGTCAAGGCTATTGTGGCCATAGACCCCGGTGAACCGCCGTTTGTCAATGGTAGTCTCTGCTATGGGTGTCTGATCTGTGTGCCGGCATGCCCGTATGGGGCCATTGAGGTTTGATGCTCGATAATTAGAGGTTTGTATATCTGTCCATTGGTCAACTTGCAGGAGGCAAAAATGTTAAGCGTAGACTATAGAAAAGTGCCCGCGGAGCCCGTCGGTGAGGACAAGAGCATTCGCTGGGTCGTCGGAAGGCCCGAGGGGGCACCCAATTTTGCGATGCGCGTGATCGAGTTCCAGCCAGGAGCTGTTTTTGACGTTCACCAGCATCCGTTTGAGCACGAGATCTTTGTGCTGGAAGGCGATGGTATCGCGCATGGCCCGGGAGGGGAGGTCATTATGCAGCCGGGAGTGGCTCTGTATATTCCCCCCGACGAACCCCACGGTTATCGCAACACTGGGACAGAGCCCCTGCGTTTCATCTGCGTCATCCCACATCAACCTGTGGAGGGTGAATAAGGGCTATGGTCGAGAACTCGGCGAGGCGCATTGAGGAACTCGAGAGACGTATCGCTGATCTGAACGCTCGCTTGCCCCGACATTCCGTTCCCGCATCAATGCTCGTGGAATTGGATGATTTGGAGGAGGAGCTTGCGCATCTGCAGGCAGAAATGGCGCAGCAGGAGGAATATCAGTGACGGTCGCATCCTTCGAGGGGAAGACGCCTCGTATTGGTGCGGGCACCTACGTTCACCCCTCGGCCGACGTCCTTGGTGATGTGACCATTGGGGCAGGGTGCTGGATCGGGCCAGGAGCCCGCATCCGAGGGGATTATTGCACCATCGTCATAGGCGACTATTGCAGCGTGGAGGACAACTGCGTCATCCACGCCCGGCCCGGTGAACGGACGACTATCGGCGACTGGGTCACCATTGGTCACGGGGCTGTCGTACACACGGCAAACATGGTGCATGATTATGTGGTCATCGGTATGGGAGCAGTGGTCTCCGATTGGACGATCATCGGCGAGTGGGCGGTGGTCGGTGAAGGGGCGGTTGTACGGCAAGGACAAGAGATCTCCCCGAGTCACATCGCCGTGGGTGTGCCAGCACGGGTATTGGACAAGATGGTAAGCGAGGAATACAAGGCCCAGTGGACGTGCTTTAAGGAGACGTACGTGGATCTGGCACGGAGATACCTGTCAGGGTGGGTGCCGGAGGAATGACGCTAATACTGGGCGCTCACGAGTCCATCGCTGGCGGGATATTCAAGGCCTTTGATCGTGCCCAGTCAGCAGGGTGCGAATCGGTGCAGATTTTCGTCAAGTCCAACCGCGCCTGGGCAGTGAAACCGCTGACTTATGAGGATATCGAGCGTTTCAGGGCCCGGGCTGAGGAGTCGGGCATCCATCCGGTGGTGGGGCATGCCTCCTATCTTCTGAACCTGGGCACGCCCGACGAGGAACTGTGGAAAAAGTCCCGTGACGTGCTCATCCTCGAGTTGCAGCGCTGTGAGGCGCTGGGAGTGGGTCATCTGGTTTTGCATCCCGGAGCCCACATGGGCTCCGGGGAAGAGGTGGGCCTGAAACGGGTGGCACAGGCCCTGGGACAGGTCCACGCCGCCACACCGAGCTTCTCCGCCCAGATTCTACTAGAGACCACTGCTGGCCAGGGGACATCTCTGGGCCATAGCTTTGATCACCTGGCCTGGTTGCTGTCTCACACCCCGGAGGGGGAACGATTGGGGGTCTGTCTCGACACCTGCCACGTCTTTGCTGCAGGCTATGAACTGCGGACCTTGGAAGGATACACCGATACGATAGAGACCTTTGATCACGTCATTGGTCTGGATCGACTTCAGGCGATCCATCTGAACGATAGCAAAGGGGACCTGGGCAGCCACAAGGATCGTCACGAGCACATTGGCAAAGGACACATCGGCCTGGATGGATTCCGTCACGTGATGAATGACCCTCGCCTGGCTGGACTGCCGGGTCTGTTGGAGACACCCAAGGGTGAGGATCTGCGAGAGGATAGGGAGAACCTGACGACGTTGCGGTCGTTATGTGAGTGATGAGTGTTTTCGATGCGCTCTCTTCCGTGTACGATCGGGGTATGCGTCCTCTGGAGTGGCTAGTCTTTGGGCGGTTGCGGCGACGGACATTCCCCCGTGTCCAAGGGACCATACTGGAGTTTGGCGTTGGCACCGGTGTCAACCTGCCGCTCTATGGATCAGGGTCTCGGGTAACTGGCTGCGATACCAGCGGCCAGATGTTGGGTTGGGCAGCTCGCCGGCAGACACAGACCCCGGTAACGCTGGTTCAGGCCAGCGTACAGTGCCTCCCTTTCGCCGACGGCAGTTTTGACGTCGTGACAGGGTCGCTGGTTTTCTGTTCCATCGCAGATCCAGCACAGGGACTGGCCGAGGCGCGGCGGGTGTTGGACCCTGAGGGCCGGTTGGTGTTGCTGGAGCACACACGGGGCACCGGCCTGGGAGCCTGGCTGACGGACGTACTCCATCCTGTGTGGCACGCCCGCAGTCGTGAATGCCATCTGAACCGCGAGACGGTCAACGCTGTTGCGCGGGCAGGGTTTGACGTCCAACGGGTGGACCTTTACTGGCTGGGAATCGTACGCGTGATTGAGGCTACAGTTGGATTGAGAGGAGCAATAGGTGAGACGTCTTTGGCGTGAGAATTGGTTGGTGGTGCTTGTGATTGGGGCGATGGTGGGGGGATTCGTATTCCTACGCACCACAGGCGATGAGTTGGTTTCGACGGCTGATTTTGATACCCAGGTAACTGGGGGCATGCCCACGTTGGTCGAGTTTTACTCAAATACCTGAGCGCCTTGCCTGCTGGCAAAGCCCGTCGTGGACGGGCTCGAACGGGACGTGGAGGGCCAAGCGCAGGTGCTGCGATTGAGCGTGCTGGACGATGTGGGGGGACAACTGGCGATGCGTTACGGCGTGCGGGGTGTGCCCACGTTCGTCCTGCTGGATGGTGCGGGTGACGTGGTTCTCTCGCAGGGAGGGATGCCCGATAGAGACGCCATACAGATAAAGATCACCGGGCTATTGGAAGAGCAGTGATTTGTTTGAATCTGTTTGGGGGGTGGTGTTCGGCCGGCTAGGCCACTCTTCCACTGGCAGGTGGAAGGTATGTCTATGGTAGGTGGATGTGTGGGTCTACCGGACGGCCCTGATATCGTATCTCAAAGTGCAGGTGCGGTCCAGTGGAGTACCCGGTGGTTCCTGCTCCCCCTAGGATTTCTCCCTGCCGTACTTCTTGCCCGACCTCGACCACGATCTCTGAAAAATGCGCATAATACGTAAGCCAGCCGTCTTGGTGCTCCACGATGACTAGGTTTCCGTAACCCCCTCCCCAGTCGGCAAAGACGACGATACCATCCGCTGCTGCTACGATGGGATCCCACATCGCGGCGGCGATATCCAGGCCAATGTGTCCAGGGTTGCCCGGATCGTGGAATATCCAGCCGGAGATGGCGCGTCGCGTCGTGGGCCACTGGAACATCCCAGGGGTAAACGCGATGTCGGGGTCAGTCGCCACCGTTGGTCTCGGTTGCTGAGACAATGGTGCGCCCGGTGTGCTGGAAACGGATGGTTCGGAGAGGGTGAGCAGGAGAGAGTATAGACCTGGTGCGCTCGAGGTCGGTACTACCCGCACGTGATATTGACCATCCGTCGGCAGTTGTGGCCAGTTTAGATAGGGCGTGAGGAATACTGATCCCGTCTCACTCGCCAGCACGTTTCCATCAGGGCCGATCAGGTAAACGGCTAATTCTGCCTCCACACTAGAACCGGCACCGGGATGGAACCACATCTCGATGGTGGCGGACTGCCCAGCCTGGCCACGGAATCGCCACTCATCTGTGCCCTCTCCGCTCAACGTGCTCTCCGTGGCTGTCCCGGGCGCGAGCCAGGCAGCGGGGGTCTGCGTCGGGGCTTGCGTCGCACTTGGCGGCTCAACGGGGAGGGCTATGGCAGGTAGCATCCAGCGTCTCGCCAACCCTGCGCCTGCCAAAAAGGCCGCCGCGACCAGCACAGCGGCCGTAACCACCCATAGGAACAGTGAGAGGGAGCGGGAGATGCCCCCTTTTGCCTCACCCAGGCTCATACTCGTTTCTATCGTTGTACAATCTTGCCCTGCATATCGGGTGGTATTGAGACTTTCATCAGGTCCAACACCGTGGGGGCCACGTCCATCAACTGCATACCTTCGGTGTACCGGCCCCGGTGGTTTTGACGCGGATCCCAGAGGATGAATATGCCATGCTGGTCGTGGTTCGCATCGTCCGGTCCGAGGTCATTCTCAAAGGTGTAGATGTCGGGCAGGCCGAAAGAACCAATGGAGCGCCACTGTAGATTGCCAAAGTAGACCATTAGGTCGGGAGCCACGTTGCGCACCTCGCGATACAGTTCATTTGGCTTGAAAACTACAGATCCCATTGGCTTGCCCTCGTGATCAGGGATGGCCTCGATCATCTCGGCGAGCTGGTCTCGCGCCTTTTCGTACTCGCAAGCGGGGATTTTGCCCTGCGGTTCGCGCCCTTCGACGTTCATGAAAATACGCGCATAGTAACCACCAGCCCCCCAGGCGGTTGTCTTCTCCCAGTCTACCTCTACCTTCTCGAAGGGGACGATGCCTTCGTATCTGGGCTCCTCTTTCAGGACCAGCAGCCCCTCGCGGCGGAGCCACTGGTTGACGACAAATCCTCCTACCATTGCCTTCGCTCCATGGTCGGAGACGACCATCACTACCGTGTCGTCATCGAGCATGCCCAGAATCTCGCCGACCTCTTGATCCAGGTAGCGATAGTAGTCGGGAATTGCGCTCTCGTATGGATTGCCCGGCTCATACTTTGAGTGGCTGGCATCCCAATACTTCCACATGCCGTGATGGATACGATCCAGGCCAATCTCTACGAACATGAAGAAATCCCAGGGCTTTTCGCGCAAGAGATACTTGATCACGGCGAACCGTTTCTCGGTCATCTCCTGGACCTGCTGCAGGAGGAATCCCTTGTCCTCAGTGCGGAATTGGGGCACGTCCACGTCGTACGGTCGGCCGTCCAACACCCGGTCAATCTCGTGTCGTAGCTCGTTGGGATGGGTGTACTGCCGCTGGGTGCTGGGTGTCAGGAAGCTACTGATCAGTGAGCCCTTGATCGGTTTGATGGGATAGGTCTGCGGCACGCCAACGACCACAGAGTCTCTACTGGCCTCGGTGAGGATGTCCCAGACCCGCTTCTCATGGATGGCGTTAGCGGTCGCGATGCTCATGCGATCGTAGGAATGATCGGCTCGGTTGCGAAAGCCATAGAACCCCAGAACGCCGGGGTCCTTGCTGGAGAGCATCGAGGTCCAGGCAGGGACGGTGATGCAGGGTATAGAACTGGAGAGCGGCCCGTAGATACCTTCGTCGATCAACCGGCTCAGGTTGGGAAGTTGATCCTTCAGCCCCAGACTGTTTTCGGCGCTGGTATGAAAGAGCACCGACGGCGGGGCGCAGTCGAGACCTACGACAAAGACCTTGCGCGACTTGTTTCGTTTGAACAATCTTAGCATGGCTTGATCCTCTCAGTTGGAGAGCTGGAGTACCAATCACTCATCGTCCGCGTCACGGCGCTGCTGTACACCCTCCAGCAGCACGCGGGCGACCTCGGGACGGGTAAATTCCTCAGGGAGCATCTCGCCGCGCTCCAGCATCTCCCGTACTTGGGTGCCGCTCAGAAACACCCAGTCGTCCTTACCGTGCGGGCAGGTCTTGGCGGAGACGACAGCCCCACACTTTTTGCAGTAGAAGGCGTGCTCAAATCTGAAGGGAACGATGCCAATGTCCTCCGGTGGAAACTCGTCAAAGATTCGCTGGGCGTCGTAGGTGCCATAGTACTTGCCCACACCAGCGTGGTCCCGGCCCACGATAAAGTGCGTGCAGCCATAGTTCTTGCGGGCGATGGCGTGAAAGATGGCCTCGCGAGGTCCGGCGTAACGCATCGCGGCCGGGAATACCCCCAGAAGCACCCGCTCGGCGGGATAATAGTCGCGCAAGATGGCCTGGTAGGAAGCGATGCGCACTTCGGCAGGGATATCGTCCTTCTTGGTCTCCCCGACCAGTGGATGGAGAAAGAGACCGTCCACGATCTCCAGGGCTGTCTTTTGGATGTATTCGTGGGCGCGGTGGATCGGATTCCGGGTCTGGAAACCGACGACACTGCGCCATCCCCGCCGGGCGAACATGCGGCGCGTCTCAGCCGGGGTGTGGCGCAATTCGGGGAACTCGCTCCTTACGGCGGCGGGCCAGTCCACCAACCAGACGTCGCCCCCCAGGAGCACCTCGCCCCGCTGATAGAGACGGGCGACTCCCGGATGGGCCTCCTCGGTGGTGCGGTAGACCTCGCGGGCTTCCCGCTCTTTGGTCTCCCGGTCGTAGGGGTACTTTTCCGCTACCTCCAGCACCGCGAGGACGCGATCTCCTTCGCAGAGGGCGATCTCCCGTCCCTCCTTGATACGGTCGGCCAGTTCCCGTTCTACGGCCAGGGTGACGGGCACAGACCACAGGAGACCGTTGGCAAGCCGCATCTCCTCGACGCAGCGGTCATAGTCAGCCTTGCGCATAAAGCCTGTGAGAGGGCTGAGAGCCCCGGTAGCGACGAGCTCCAGATCAGAAAGCCCCATTGAATCCAATGGGACCTTGATCATCTTTTCGGCCCTCTCCTGCACGGCTTCTCGCACCTCGCCGCGCATGACGCGATCTACTAGTATTCCTCCATGTGGACTGATGGTGTCGTAATAAGACTCGTTCAACAGTTCGCTCCTTGATTTGCTCAATATGGTTCTTGGCAGATGCCGCGGGGATTCTACCACGCTAGGTGCAAGTGTCAAGATCGGCATCCAGACATAAAACACCCACTGCCCCCGCCATCCCTACCTCGTCAGTGTCCGTGGTGAATGGCGCGGAGCCGTGGGTTTGTGCTAAGGGATATTCAGCTTGGGTTGCTTCACTCTGCTCAGGATACGGCGCTGATCGCGGGCCGGAACTTGTAGCCGTAGACGATCGGCCCTTCTTCCCCACCTGCCTGGATCTTGCGCGTCACCATCTCTACCGGCATCCCGACGCTCACGTTGACGTGCTCCACGTCGGTGAGCTGTGCTGTTACCATCGGACCTTCCTCTAGCCGCACCAGCGCCACGGTATAGGGCGCGAAATCCTCAAACCCCCGTGGCGGGTTGTGGACAGTGCTGTAGGAGTAGACTTTGCCCTTTCCGCTGAACAGGATCTCTGTCTTGGCCGGGGCCTCACACTCCGGGCAGATATCGCGAGGGGGAAAGATCCTCGCGTGACACTTTTCACAGATCTCTCCGACCAGCCGATATCGTTGTTGTTGTAATCTCCAATTCCCGGGTATACTCATCGTGACCTCCCTTAGTCTAAGCTTGAGGTTTTTGCCTCAGATCTCTACAACTCGAAACCTGGAACCTTCTAGTCCATTCTCTCCAAGATATGCGTGATGACCGTCGCACCGGTGCCGCCGATGCTCTGCGCCATACCTATCCGCGCGTTCGTCACCTGGTTATCTCCCGCCAGGCCGCGCAACTGTTGTACCACCTCGACAATCTGGTAGACGCCGGTGGCTCCGCCGGGATGCCCCCGCGCCTTGAGCCCACCCATTGTAGAAATGGGCACGCGACCCTCAATCCCGATCTCACCCTCCAAAGCTAGCCTGAGTCCCTCGCCTCGCTCTGCGAACCCGGCGGCCTCCAGGCTGAGTGTGGACAGGATGCCAAAGCCGTCGTGCAACTCGAATAGGTCGATACTCTGTGGCTCTATCCCGGCCTGCGCGTACGCGCGATGTGTCGAGAGCACAGCGCCGTCCAGCACCAGCGGGTCGCGCCGGTCGTGCACGGCCAGCGTGTCGGTGCCTGCAGCCGAGGCGGCGACGTGCACCGGCGACGTCGAGAATGCCCGTGCTGAATCACCCGATGCCAGTACGACCGCTGCTGCCCCATCGCAGGTGGGGGAGCTATCCATCAGGTTGATGGGATCGCAGATCATGGGCGCTGTGGCGAACCTCTCCGCTTTGAGCGGGAAACGGAACATCGCGTGAGGGTTGTTCTTCCCGTTCCGGTGGGCGTTTACGGCAAAGGGGGCAAAATCTGCGTGGCTGTAGCCGAACTCGTGCATATAGCGCCGCATCAGCAGCGCGTTGGCAGCGACCAATGAGATCCCCTGAGATGCCTCATAGTCGGCGTCAGTGCTCATAGCCACGCCCGCGGTCACATCGGGGCCGAGCGCGTCGGTCATCTTCTCCACCCCTACCACCACCACGACGTTCGCCAGTCCACTGGCGACTGCCACGTAGCCCATTCGCATTGCGGCCGCCCCAGAGGCACAACCGGCCTCGACTTTGAACGCCTCGATCCCCCGCAGCCCTGCAAAGTCCGTGATCAACGCGCCCAGGTTTTCCTGTCCGGTCAGCTCTCCCGAGAGCATATTGCCCACGTAGAGCGCATCGGCCTGCGCTACCCCGGCATCCGCCAGCGCTGCTTGGAGCGCCTCCAGCGCCAGGTGCCTCAGGCTGACGTCCCAGTGCTCGCCTACTTTTGTCTGGCCTACTCCGATGATTGCGACGTCTCTCATCACCCTTTTCTCAATGCTTTCTCAGCTTGTTGGTGTACCGTGTGTAGGTTGCGTAATCGATCTCGACACGCCGCGCGATATAGTCCCGGGTAGTCGGGGCACGCCGCTGCCGCTCTGCAAGGGCATCGGTGACGCGCAGCGCGATAGCATCCGATCCCGCACCGGAGCCATAACTGGTCAGCAACACCCGGTCACCTGACGCCGCCACATCCAGGACCGCCGTCAGGCCGATGAACGAGGAGCCCGCGTAGGTGTTGCCGATCTCGTTGCACAGGAGCCCGACTTGAATCTGCTCTGGCGTAAAGCCCAACATCTTGGCCACCGTCCGCGGAAACTTGGCGTTGGGTTGGTGAAAGACGGCGTGGGCATAGTCGGCTGGTCCTGTTCCCAGGGCCTCCATCAGCTCCTTTGCAGCGGCAGAGCTGTGCCTAAAATAGGCTGGCTGGCCGGTGAACCGTCCCCCGTGTGAGGGGTAGTGCTGGTACGCCCGGCGCCAGAAATCGGGCGTGTCGGTCACGTAGGAGAGGGATCCTTCAAAGACGGCCAGCGCCTCGTCTGCCGGGCCGATCAGGTAGGCCGCCCCTCCCGCGCTGGCCGTGTATTCCAGTTGGTCGCCAGGGCGGGCCTGGGCCGTGTCCATACCGATGGCGAGCACGTACTGCGCCATTCCCGAGCCCACAAAACCGATGGCTGCCTGGAGTGCCTCTGAACCGGCTTTGCAGGCAAACTCCCAGTCTCCAGCCTGGGTGTGGGGTGTCGCGCCGATAGCCTCAGCGACGATGGTCGAGGTCGGCTTGACAGCGTACGGATGTGACTCGCTCCCCACCCATACCGCGCGGATCAACGCGGGGTCTATGTCGCCAGCGCGGGCCAATGCGTTGCGGGCCGCCTCAATGGACATAGTCACCACGTCCTCGTCGGGGCCGGGAACTGATTTTTCCTTGATCGGCGTGCTCTCGTATCCCTCTGTCCACACGCGGCTGACCTCAGTCGATGGCAACCGATACCTGGGCACGTAGGCACCGTAGCCGATGATGCCGACGTCACGCTCTGGTTTAAGAATCCGGGGTTGATCGTTGTGCGTCATGCGTTATCTGTCGTCCATCCTTGGTCGTTCTGACCCTTGCCTTCAAAGCTCATTACGTAGCTGATTCAGAATCGTTTCAGCCCTATCTGCCCGTATAACACCTTCGCCCGTCAACCGTTGCACGACCAATTCGACCTCGTCGCTGTGCGCCCCGGCGGCGATGGCGACCTGCCGGGCGTGGAGCCGCATGTGGCCCTGTTGGATACCCTCCGTCGCCAGCGCCCGGAGTGCCGCCAGGTTCTGTGCCAGCCCCACCGAGACGACGATCTCTGCCAGTTCCCGAGCTGTCTGCACGCCTAGGATCTTGAGCGCCACCTGCGCCGTGGGGTGCACCCGTGTTGCGCCTCCTACAATGCCCACCGCCAGCGGCATTTCCAGTGTGCCAACCAGGTCGCCCTCCCCATCCCGTGCCCACGTGCTCAAGCTGGTGTAGCGTCCCGAACGGGCGGCGTAGGCGTGGGCACCGGCCTCTATTGCCCGCCAGTCGTTCCCCGTGGCGATGACGACCGCGTCCACGCCGTTCATAATGCCCTTGTTGTGGGTCGCCGCGCGATACGGATCGACGGCGGCAAAAGCCCAGGCCTCGACGATCCCTTGTGCTACCTGCGCGCCTGCGAATTCACCCGAGGTCAGGGCGTCGACCGGCACCGTGCAACGCGCGCGCGCCAGCCGGCGATCGGCCAGGTTGGAAAGGATCCTCAGCAGCACCCGCCCACCGGTGATCTGCTCGATCCGGGGGGCCAGCGTCTCGCACACGGTATTGACCGCGTTCGCCCCCATAGCGTCGCGACAGTCAAAGATCAGGTGCACCACCAGCATCGCGCCCACCGGCGTCTGCTCGAAAACGCGCACCTCCAGGTCCCGTGCCCCGCCACCCAAGTTGACGATGACCGGGTCGATCTCGTCTGCCATCGCGAGCAGTTCGTCGCGCGCAGCCAACAGGTCGAAGCGAGCGGACCAGGGATCAACGATGTCCAGCACCTGTAACTGGCCGATCATCTCCGGCGCGGTCGTGCTGGCCCGAAAGCCGCCTCCGGCGCGCGCCAGCTTGGCCGTGAAGGATGCTCCGGCCACCACCGAAGGTTCTTCCACCACCATCGGTACCAGGACATCCCGCCCGTTGACGGCAAAGTTGACCGCGATTCCCAGGGGCAGGCTGTGCAGCCCGACCACGTTCTCGATCATCTGGTCCGCCCGGACCAGGTCGAGCCCTATCGCGCCGCGCAGCACCCCGGCCTCATCCTGGCTCAGCTCAGCCCACGCGGCGACTCGCTCCAGTCGCTCCTCCAGGGGCAGATCGTAGAAACCTGGCAGACGGGAAGATCGTTTCATCTAGTGGAACTCTTTGTGTTCATCATCTTGCTAATACACACGCAATCCGCCGGAAACAAAAAAGACCCCGGCGGCATAGCGATTAGATTATACCACCGGGGTCCTATCAAAAACTACCAAGTTGGCAGGCTCAGCCTAGTACGAAGGTACTAAAGCAGCCTCGTTGTTGTGTTCCTAATCCTCCAGCTTGCTGATAAAGGCCGCTAGTGTGTCTGCCCCGCGGATGCGCACGCGGGACAATTCGAACAGGCCCTCCCGGGTGTGGGTCTTGCCCCATTGGGTTGTCACCGCCCCCCAATAGCCGGCCGACTCGACCACGGCGATCACGTTGGCGTCGTACTGCCCCCCGGGATAACAAAAGAAGCGCGGCAGTTTGCCGGTGTGGTAGTGGATCGCCTCCTGGATGCCCAGGATCTGGTAGACCAGGAAGTCGTAGGAGCGCCCGCGCAGGTCCACGTGATCCCGCCCGTGGGCCTGGATCTCCATCCCGGCCTGTGCCATCTCCTGCATCTGCGCCCACGTCATATAGGCCGGTGACTCAAAGTGGGTGGGGGTGGCGAGCACGAAAAACGTGCCCGTGTAGCCATATTCGAGCAACAGGGGAAACACGACTTCGTAGGCATCTAGGTAACCGTCGTCGAAGGTGAGCACGACCGGTTTGTCCGGCAGCGGGTATGCCTGGGTAAAGTGCAGATATAGGTCCGACAGCGTGATGGCGTGATATCCTGCCTCGCTCAGATATTGGAGCTGCGCCTGAAAGTTCTGCGGCAGAACGGTCAGGTCGCGCCGGTACACGTCCGGATTGGGCGGCAGTTCGGAGACATAGTGGTACATCAGGATGGGCACCTCGGCCTGGTCGGGCAGGACGAGCGGCGTGGGCATCGGCGTGGGTGTGGCGACCGTCGCCTTGGCCGACGATGAGTGCCCTCCCTCGATCGGCTTGGTGGTCTGGGGGATGTCCCAACGGCTGGCCGCCGGCCTGACCAGCAGCAGGCTGAGCACAATGGACAGGGAGAAGACGTGCAGGGCCAGACGCCCAGGCACAAGGCAGGCGAAATGACGTATGGTGGCGGATATTGGCTTCAGGTTCATGGGCGCTCAAGCGCCCCCAAATACTGGGGGCCAGCGGAAGGATACCTCAGACGCCGTTGTCTGTCAAGTAGGCGTTGCGCCGGAACAATTATCGGAACCGGGATACTCCCCAGCTCGCAAGCCTTGCCAGCATCATTCGACGGTGGTGATAATCATCTCTAGGCTTAACCGGTCGCCAATCGGCTCCCCCGCCCGTTCGACCGGCCATTGCTCCAGCGTGTCGAGCCAGTAGACGCCCGTCGTGAGCGTGTATTCTCCCTGGGGCGCGCCGGCTGGCAGGGGCAACCGATGCCGCTGGACGATCACGTCGCCGACCTGCCAGCTCTGGATCGGCACTCCCAGGCCGTCGCCCACGATAGCGGGATCCCCTTCCGGCCCCACCAGGTGCATCATGATCGAGAGGGGACGTTCCGGCAGGCTGTCCACTTGCCACCAGCTCTCCACCTCGACCATCTGACCGGGGTGTGCAGGCGGCTCGCGGTTGTCTCCATAGCCCAACAGGGTCAGGTGACCCACCTGAACCGGGCCATCGGGCGTGTAAAATGGGAGATCGGGACGGGCGGTCTGCTCGTAGATGGCAAAGGGCGGCAGCGCCTCCGTCTGCCGTTGCTCGTAACTCAGTCTGATCCCGGCCAGGTGGGCCTGAATAAACGCATCGTCGCTCCGAGCTGTGTCCCGAAACAGCCCGTACCATCCCGACGACGTGCCGTCACCTGGATACAACCAGGCCGAAGTACAGTCAAAATAGGCCATGCGCAATCCGCTCCGGCCAAAGCCCTCCTCCGCTGCATGGGTGGGGAGGGGAGCCACGGGGACCGTACACTGGGCCAGCCAGCTCGGTGGTTCTACGCGCGGTTCCACGCGGTACACGAACAGCGCCGTTCCCGGACGGCCGACCGGTTCCCTGTGCCGGAACCAGTCATACGTGGATTGATCCACCACCATCACCCCTTGCAGGGTGGTCGCGCTGAGGACGTATACCCCCGGCGCGGGATCGAAGCGCGAGGGCAATACGGGGGCCGAACCAGGCGATGGCGCGATCGGTTGGTACCGTATACCGTAGAGCGCCGGGTCGGCGTACGTGTAATAGCTCAGCCACACCTCCCCAATCTCTTGCTCTTGCCGATCCAGATACGAACGCAGGGCTTTGAACGATTGTCCCCAGTCCAGGTTAGAGTCGACCAGGTAGCGGTAGCCGCCCCTGGGCCCGCCCGCTATCTCGTTGAAAAAGGTCAGGTAATGGGGATGTATCCCCGCCGAGCCAACGACGTGCCACAGGAGTGCGGCGTAAAGCGCAAACCGTGAGACCTGAAACGTGAAACCTGAAACGGGTGCTTTGTCTGAGGCGGCCAGGCGCGAGATGCACACGTAGACAAAGGGCAGCACCACCAGGAGGAATCGATAGCCGATGGCGATGGTGCTGAATACGGTAACCAGGCCGTAGGCAATTGGGTAGACCCACAGGAAACTCTCGGCCCACCAGCGGCGCGGACCTCGCCGCAGAAAGCTCAGGGTCGCCACGGCCAGCAGCATCAATACAGGCAGCGGTGTCTTGAGCGCAAACGCGATCGGGTAATACGCGCGCCATCCCGTCTGGCCGACCTGTCCCATCAGGAACGCTGTGTGTCCCTCCTGGGCGTGGACCCGCGTGCGCAGCCATATCTCCCACTGGGTGGCGAAGGGAAGGGGCACGTTGCCCAGTCCCTCCACGGGCCGCACCTCGAAGCCATACAGCGCCCACAGCACAAACAGGGCCAAGCCTACCAAGAGCGCAACCTGGCCAAGCACCCGCCGCACCGAGACCCACGGGAATGGGGTTCGCCGAACGAGCGGAGCGAGCCGGGCACCCGAAAAGAGCGGCACCAGAATGACCAGCCCAAAGACGCCCGAGGACTTACTTCCCAGGGTCAATCCCAGGGCGAGACCGGCGGCCAGGACAAGGCCCTTTGAAAGGCGTCGGGGGCCCCGTCGGAGCAGCCGCAGCAGCAGGTAGGCGCTGGCAAAGCTCAAGACCGCCAGCCCCAGGTCGGTGGTCGCCAGCGTGGCGTGGGCGATGACGTTGGGATCGAAGGTGAAAAAGGCCAGCGCCGCCAGGCCGGGGTCAGCGCCGAACCAATCGGCCGCCCAGCGGAACACCAGCGCGGCCCCCAGGAGAGCCAGTAGCAGGATGGGGAGTCGGGCGGCAAAGGTCGCCGCCTCCAGGCCATCGCCCAGAGCGGTGATAAAGGCCCGCGCAAATATCGACAGGTTCCCCTCTGCCCACCCGGGCAAAGCCATCACGTCGGGGACAGGCTGGAGCAGCAAAGGAGCCGCCGTCAGCGCGAAGAGGAGCGGCGGGTGAGCCGCGTCCTTCTCCAGGCGCAGGTCCCCTGTGCTCAGGTAGGCGTAGCCCGGCCCGAGGAATGCCGGCTCGTCGGCGGTCAGGGATAGGCGAGGGATAGCCGCCACACCCCGGGCAAAGAAAAGCAGCAGCAGCGAGAGGGCCACTCCCCAATGCACCCACTTATGTCTAGTATGCGCGTTCAATCCAGCACCGCCACGCTTTCGAGTAGGATAGAATCGCTGACCGTCCCTTCGTCCAGATGCACCGCCCACCGTTCCGTGCCGTCCAGCCAGTAAGCGCCGGTCTGAAGCCCATACTCACCCGCCGCCGTTCCCTCCGGCACCACAAGCCGGTGTCGCTGGACGATCACGTCGCCCGGTTGGAGTTGATCCACGCCCACCCCCAGCCCGTCGCCGACGGCGATAACCACGCCGTCCGCTTCCACCAGATGGGCCATCAGCGACAGGAGGCGACCCGGAGGCTCGCGTACCTCCCAGAAGGTGCGCAACAGGACCGTCTCTCCCGAATGTACGGCCCTTGTCTCCAGCCGATAACCCAAGAAGGCCAGGGGACCTTCCAGTTTGATGGTCGCAATTGACTGTTCTGGGTATGGCGCTACGTCCTCCAACCGGTATACGCTAAAGGAGGGTTTGCCGCTGGGAAGTCGAGCGGCTACTTCCAGTTCTGTATCTGGCGGTGGGTCCACTTCCGGGGGTAGGACGTATCCACCGGGCATCCCTGCCGGAACGATCCAACTCTGCTCGCAGTCCAACAGGATAATGCGGATATCGGGATGGCCGAATCTCTCTCGCACCGTTTCTGGCGAGAGCAGCGGCGTGGGGGCAATACAAATGGCGGCCCAGGAGGTCGCGGGACGCGGGGGTACGTCGTACACAAACAGGGCGTGCCCAAGCCTGGCCAGCGGCTCGTGGGTGCGGAACCAGGCATAGGTGTTGACGTCCGGTGTATAGACCCCCTGGAGCACGGTCGCGCCGATGGCATAGACGCCAGGGGCGGGGCCAAACGGTGCAAAGGATATGGCTCGGGGATCGGGCGGCAAAAAGTCGGCCCGCACACCATAGACCTGGGGGCGGTCAGGGCTAAAGTGGGCGTAGGAGACCCTGTCAACGCCGTTCTCCTGCATCCACTCCCGCAGTTGCCACATATTCTGTCCCCAGTCCAGGTTAGAATCCACGAGGTACCGATATCCTCCCTCCGGACCGCCGGCGAGCAGGTTAAAGTAGGGGAGATAGTCGGGAAACATGCGCAGTGTGCCGATCAGGTAGCAGGCGAGTAGGGCGTAACCCGTGAACCGTAGACCGTAGGACGTGAGACGTGACGTGGAACTCGTAATTCGCAATTCGCGACCGGCGATCGGGGCGATAAGGATAAACAGGAACGGCAGGATAGGCAGCAGATGACGGTAGCCGATGTTGACGCTGCTGAATGGGGTAGATAAGGCGTAGAGGAGCGGGAACAGCACCAGGGGCCCCCAGCGGCGGATGGTGGACGAAGGGTAGCAAATCGAGGATGGAGAGCGCGCAAAGCAGAGCAGGGACGTGCGGGCCGTGCGGAGCAGAGATAGCGCAGAGAGGGCCACCAGGATCAGGGTCGGCAGGGGGGTCTTGAGCAAGAACGCGACGGGAAAATAGGTCCACCAGCCCTGGTTGCTGTTCCGTCCCATCAGGAAGGAGGGATGGCCCAGCTCGTAGTGTTCTTGCAGCGAGCGATATATCTCCAGATGAGTGGCGGCCGGCACCGGCACTGGAAAGCCGGGGAGAGGGCGTAGCTCAAAGCCGTAGGCCGCCCAAAGTGTCAGGGCCGCCAGCGCCACACATCCCGCCAGCGCGACGAAGCGGCGCCACCAGGACTGGGAGCGTGGCCCCGACAGGAGCAGCAGCCCGATCGGTGGGAGCAACGATATCGCCGACACCTTGGACGCCAGCGCCAACCCCAGGGTCATCCCCACCCCTGCCAGGTATCCTGCCCGGGCGCGGCGCAGATAGCGGGCTGTCAGGAATAGGGCCGCTGTTCCCCACAGCACGACCGCTATATCGGTCGTCACCAGGGAACCGTGCGCGATCACGTTGGGATCAAAGGCGTAGAGGCCCAGCGCCACCAGCCCTGCCCTCGGCCCAAAGTGGTCGATGGCCCAACGGAAGACGAGCGCTCCCAGGAGAAGCGTCATCCCGATGATGGGGAACCGGGAAACCAGCCCCAGTCGCCGGGGGTGTGGATACTGCCAGATCAGCGCATCGGTGACGGCGGAGAGGCTGGCGATCTCCCATCCCCCCACTGAGCGGGGGTCGACGATGTCCGTCTGCAGCAATAGGGGTGCGGCGGCCATCATGTTTGCCAGAGGGGGGTGGATGTGGACCGGTTGCAGCCGCAGGTCGCCGGTGCGCAGGGTCGTGTAGCCGACAGCCAGGTGAGGGGCCTCGTCAAACGTGATGGACGCACTATGCGCATGGCCCATCGTTTGGGCGAAGAGACACAGCAAAAGCAGCAATGGAACGTAATACGTCAGCCGTGATATGGAGGAGGAGGGGAACGTGGGTGAGAGCCTCGATTTCATCGCGCCATCATTCCCCGACCGCCACCTGCAATGGAAGAATCAGGCGGTCATCCGGTATGGGCTGCCCGTCAGAGCCGGTGGCCTGCAGCCGGGTGACCGTCCGGTCGTACAGTCCCACCGCCAGCCGGTAGTTACCTTCTGGAATATCTGCCAATGGCAACGTTAGCGTATCGCTGACCACCTCCCCAACCGTCCACCAGGAGGTTGGATACGCTCCCAGCCGGGGTTGGGCATCGCTCTGGGCGACCAGTTCTTCCGTGACCGGGTCAAAGAGGTGGACAAAGATGGTATAGTCAGCCGCTGGGGTCTTGAGAGCTTGCCACCACAGCGTCAGTTGCAGCGACTTTTCTGCTTGATCCTGTCCCGTCTCCAGGTCGTACCCGGCCAGCCGCACGTCACCGCCAAAGTCGACATCCACAGGGTGCGCCAGGGGAGGCAGGGTGAGCACCCGAGGCGGGCGTTGTGCGCTGAACGGCGCGTCCTCCGCCATCGGCAGTCGAAAGGGTCCCATTATGGCCTGGCCTACCGGCTCTAACGTGGGCACCTGGTACAGCAAGATCTCCAGTTGATAGCCATCGCTCGAGGGCAGGTCATCCGGCAGGGCCAGAACGTAGTGGTCGGCGATCAGTTCGCCGGGACGCCAGAGGCTGGTGGGAAGAAACCCATAGCCCGGCTGGGTGTCCAGTTGAACCCGAAGTTGCCCCTCCCCATCCGAAATCCGCAGGGAGAGGCCATAGTTGGCAGCGCTTGGTCTCACCGCCGACCAGGCCAGTCGCACGGCCAAGCGACGGGGCCCAAGTTGGGTGACGGTGGCGGCGTGCAGCCGTATCGTCGGACCAAAGGGGGCCAGCACGGACGCATCAACCGGGAGCGGCGGGCCGTGGGGAACCCTCACCGGCTGGAGGTATAGGATTCCTTGTTTCTTTCCTTCGAATGTTTCAGCGGCGACCTCCCCCTGTGGACCGAACAGGCGCAGCTCAAGCAGGTACACGCCCCGCGGAGTGTCCGCCGGCAGCCGCAGAGTGACCCGATCGCAGGTGTTGGAGCGGAAAGCACACGTCGTCTCTGTCAGCGGTTCCACATCGTGCCGCACGGCAGCGGGAGAGACCAGGCCCAGCGTCATCGTATATGGGTCGGCGGTCTGCGTCCAGTCGAACGTGACGACAAGTTCGTCACCGGGGGCCAACTCCTCGGCTGACAGGGTGTATCCAGCCAACTGGACACTGCCGGACACATCGGTGCTACCGAAACTCGTGCCAGCCGGGTTATGGTGCAGGTAGGGCATCTTGACAAAGTCCATCGTCAGGTCAGAGTCGCCGTGGTTGTCAAGAGCGGTCTGATCGCTCACGTCGAGAGACCCTTGAAAAAGCGCGAGTCCCAACAAGGGCAGGGCAATCATCGACGTATACCAGATCACCGATGACCAATCGACTCTGGGTCGAGCACTCAAGACCAGGACGGCCAGCGACACTAGTGCACACAGCGACACCGTCTCCGCTACGGCTCGTACCGGCGTATGGCCGAGCTGCAGGCGAACGGTGTGCTCTCCTGGGGGTACCTCCAGGGCCAGGGTGCCCGAGCCTTGGACAGGCCACACCGTCAGCGTGTCGCCGTTCAAGTGGGCTTTCCAGCCGGGCCAGTAGAGGAGTGGAAAAGCCACAACTCCTCCCTCGCCCCATACGCGCCACTCCTGGCGGGTGGGTTCCCGCTGTACGAGGGTGGCCTCCAGCGCTGCCCCGTCCAGTGGGATGGCGCGCGGCGTTAGTTCCGGCTCGATCAGCGCGTCAGAGGTGTAGGGGCGTGGGACCACATCCTGGTAGAGGTACTCGTGGTCGTTGCTGCTGCCGATGTTGCCGGAAAAGAGCTCAAAGATGTGCAACCGCTCGACACTCACGTCGGACGGGGCAATGGCAAGCCGGTCGGGGCGGAGGGGGAGGAGAGTTGAGCCTAAGAGTAACGCGGCGATCAGGGCAGCCGGCACGATGTCTGCTGCGGCTCGACCACTTTGATGGGCCGGTGTGCGTTCTAGCGCTCCCAGAATAGCGCCGGTGGCTGCCGCGGTGAAGAGGGCCTGGATAGAGAGAAAACGCCATGGGAACTGAACCGTCGAGAGCAGCGGCAGATGGTCCCACAGGGGTTTCGAGAGCGGTGTGATCATCGTGGTGGAGATCGCGAGTCCCAGCAGGACAAATCCCCAATGACCCTTGCCCTGTCGTCGCAGGCCGCGCAGAATCAGCACCAGGGAGCCCAAAACCCCGAGCCCTGCCTGTACCAGCCCCATGGCAAAAGGGGTGTTCCCTCCCGGCCTGGGGCCATAGTCAAAGAGGGCCTTGAATTGCACCAGGTCGCCCGCGCGAAAGTGCCGGCCATAATAATAGTACCCGCTGGTCAGCAGGTTGGTCTGGATGAGGTCCTTCTCTGCCATCACGGGCAGCCAATACCAGGCTGAGAGCAGGAGCCCAAATCCCAGTCCGCCGATCCCAAGGCCCAAGAATGACCAGCGATTTTCCTTGTGACGCCAGGCTATTGAGAGCAGGTATAGTAGCACGAAGGGCGAGAACATCATCGCCGAGAGATTGTGACTCAGAATCAATCCTGCGTAGGCCAATCCCAGGGCCGCCCCCCGCAAAAGAGCGGGTTTGCGGTTCACCGCTCCCGTGTCTTTGCGGATCCCGTCCAGTCCCCACAGGATGAGCGGGTAGAACACAAACGCGTAGAACTCGGAGAGCGAGTCGCCGCGGACGTAGACGTTCACCAGGTGGAAGGGGGCGACGGTGTAGGCCACGGCCGCCAGCCAGGCGGTCCACCGGTTCCCGGTCAACTGGTGCATCCAGCCGGCCATAGCCAGCGCCGCCGCGACAAAACCCAGCGTCTGTACCAGCTTTAGTGCGGTCAGGATGTCGATCCCGAAAAGGCCGAGCAGCCCCGTCAGGTAGTAGGGCAAGGCCGAATAATAGCTAAAGAACGGGTAGCCCAGGCCATAGGCGGCATCTGGCATCCAGCGCACGGGGAACACGCCAGCCTGAAGGTTAACCAGCATCTGGTGTGCGCGCTGAACAAGGTAGGGGCTGTCGCCCCCGGCCCGGGTGTGAACCATCCCAGGTCCCCACAGGGGCACGGCGGCCAGCAGAGCCACCAGTATCAACGTCGCGTGGGGCCAGACCCGGGGTTTCCTAGTTCTGGGGGCCATTTACCGGCACCTCGACCCAGTCCCCGGCTGGATTTCCCGCCTCATCTAGCAGGTGTAGCACCGCGCCGCTCTCCGGGCGCCACAGGCCGAACCGCAGCATGTCCCGACCTGGAAGAGGTCCCCCAACCCCATCCACGAAGCGGTCGTCGTTGAGAACATCGCCGGGACGCCAGATCGTGGTAGGGTAATGCCCTCCGGCCGGCTGTCCATCGGCCTGAGCGATACGCTCTCCGTTACGCAAATAGTGGAGGAAGATGGTATAGTCCTCCATCACGGAAGCCGTGGCCCGCCATCGAATTCGCACCCGTAGACGGCCAACATCCGCCGACGATACCTCCACGTCCAGCAGCTCCACACCACCTGAGAAGCGGGCCAATGCTGGGGAGGCCTGATCTGGGGGTGTGGAAAAGAACGCCAGATAGGTCGTGAACGATTGCAGGTCGCGGTCGCCCTGCGAGGGGGGCCCTTCCTCGACCGTCACCTCGGCCGGTGCGGGGAGCAACGGCCAGGTGCGTTGCCAGTCGCCGTATGGCCAGGCAAAGACCGCCACTTGAGCATCTGGGACCTGTTCCTCCTCGAGCCCTATCCTCATCGCTTCAGGATAGGAGGCCAGAAAGCGAATCTGCGGCTGCCACTCCTCCCACAAGACCCGATCCAGGTAGATCCGCCGCTCGTCGGAGTTGCCGTGCAGCATCCGCTCTCCATCCCAGCCCGCGCCCAGGAACTCGTTCATGCGCCCCGCTAGCGCAGCCGCCCCACGCTCGAACCAGAAGCCCGCCATCGGGTCGCGGGCATAGTTCCCAAAGTAGGCCCAGGTGGTGCTGGCCAGAGCGAAAACAAGCGGAGCGACAAATACAACCCCATAACCAACCCTAGATTTGAGATTCGGGATCTGCGATCTGAGGGTTGTCGCCAGCCAGTCCATGCCCAACGCGGGGAGAAGGGTCAATACCGGCAGCATGCCGACGGCCCGCAGAAAGTGAGGCGCGTCCTCAGCCAGCAACGTGGGCAGGCTCATCACTGCCGTCCAGATCAGGACGAAACCGGACGCCGGGTCTCGCCGCGCGCGACGCAGGGCAAGTACCAGTCCCACGAGGAAAGCCGCCCCCAACACTGGATCGAAAACTGGTCGCCAGGGGACGTTGTGTCGCCAGATACGGTCCCCCCGCACAAAGAGCATACCCAGCGTGCGGAGCGTATGCGCGCCCAACGTGCCCCAAAAATCGCCTCCGTTGATCGTCGGGTTCCAGATAGACACCTGCCCTGGCCTGCCCAACACGACGTCGAGGTGGCCTACTGTGTAGATTCCCAGTGGCAGGGCTGCCACGAGGGCAGCCAGGACCGCCGTGCCGATGGAAGACCACAGCGATCTCCCGGTTCTTGACTTAAAGTCGCGCATCGCAGGCTGGGTCGCCAACAGGTAGAGGCCCAAGGCCAGTAGCGCCACCGGGCTAAAACGGGCGGCGATGTAGGTGTAGAAGCCTAGTCCATATAGGATCCCTGCTGCAACCCAGTGACGCCACCGCCTTCGCTCGTTTGCCGCTGCACCCTTTACCCCCTCCGCTATCTGCCAGGCTGTCAGGGCAATAAACAATGGGAACAGGATGGCGCGGAAGCTGACCCGGCTAAGGTGGACGTGCCATAGAGTCACCGCAAGCACGGCAGCCGACAGCAGCCCTACCCGGCGAGAAAAGAGCGCCTTTCCCATCGCCGCCGTCGCCGCCACGGTGAGGATGCCTATTGGCACAGAGACCAGTCGCAGCGCGTAGGGACTTTTTCCCAATAGCCCGACGCTCAAGGCAACCAGGTATAAGAACATCGGTTCCCGCCCGTTGTTCGCTGGAAAGTATAAGGAGAAGTGACCGCGCAGGATATCTAGTGCATCCAGGCCATGGTATGCCTCGTCGTGGTACAGGCCTGGCGGCACGTCTCCAAGGGCGATGAGGCGCAGGGCCGTGGCGACCAGGAGCACCGCCACCGAGCCCCACAGCGCGTTTCGTGTCGTACGCTTGATGTTCATACCCCTCTTGTTGGCGGACAGGATGGGTTGGCTGGTCAATTCGTCGGCGGCTGACGACGGCTCGCGCTGGGCAGGATTTGGATATCCTGGAACAGAAACCGGTCCGGCGGCAAGTCTGGCTCTGGGTTCACCACCGCCACGCGACGGTTTTCATCCCCATCGATGGCCAGGCTTAGCTCCAGGTGATAGGCCCCGGGCGGCGTCACTGGGTTCAGATTCAAGTCAAAATGGGTTTCGACCACCTTGTCCAGCGGCCACTGGTCAAGCGGGTAACGATCGAACACGTCGGGTCGACGCTCCATATTGCCTCCCCATACGGCGAAGGAACCGTCCACCAGACGCACCAGTGGGCGAAAGCCAACCATATCCAGCTCAGGTTCCCGCTGCCAGTAGAGGACCACGTGAATCCAGTTGCTGGGTGGATGGGAGACCCGCTCGGTGGCGGTCAACTCGACCGCGTCGATCCAATAGCCAACCAGGCACAACCCGTTCTGAAAGCACATGTCCAGCGGGTGGGCGTTCTTGGGAAGTGCGGCATATTGATACCGCATCTGGTATCCAATGACGCGGATCCTACCTGCACTGGGATACTGCTCTGTGATGACGGGAAATGCCTGGGCGGCTACCTCGTGCAACTGGTGCCCCGGCGCCATAGCCTGATCGTGACTCAGCACCAGCCACAGGCGATCATATTCCTCCGCCCGCTCTTTGTAGGCCGGCCAGGGATTCTGGGGGTCGTAGCCGAAACCGCGCACGGCGGATTCGCCCCGAAAGTACCGCTCAAACACCGGTCTGGTGTAGTGAGCAAAGACCAGCACGATGTCGTTTGTCCCCTCGTGTGTATCCACATAGTCGGCCACGAATCGCCAGTCCTCCCTCTGTACCTGCGGGTCGGTCAGATCGCGTGCGACGCCGTTCAACATCATCATTCCCAGAACGAGGAGCAAAACCCCCAGGGGCCGCCACAGGCGGGACAGGGCCTCAACCCCCCAGGCCGCGAGCACAAAGAGGGCTGGCAGGCTCGATGAAAGGTACTTGGCCCAATAGATCGGTACACGGAACGAGATGCCAAAGTAGACCAGAATGGGCAGCAACCCGTGGATCACGATCATCCCAGGATCGGTCTGCCGAGGGCGTGGGCGCAGCCAGAGGAGCAACAGCAGCAACAGCGCTCCCGCAAGGATCAACCCTGCTGGAAGCAGGAAAGCAGGGGTTGAGACGAACTCTACGGCAAGACGATAGAAGTAGTGGCCGATAGCGTCGCGGAACATGTGGTCCAAGGGTACAAAACCCCGCCAGATATCCCGGGGCTGATAGTTCTGGAACACACCCCAGGCAAACCGGATCAAGGGCAAGTGTGCCAGCCCCAACAGGGCCATTGCCGTGACGTAGGCCAGCAGCCGCTTGATCCTGCGCCAACCCAGAAGAAGCGCCATCGCTGCTTGGCTGGCGACCAGGCATGCACCAAAAAAGTGGCTATAAAGGACCGTCGACGCCAGGGGAGCGTATACGAGCCAGCGCCACCATCCACCCTTCCGAAACGCCTCCAAGAGCGCCAAGCTGGAGGCTACGGAAACCAGCATATGGAGCGCGTACATCTTGGCCTCTTGAGCAAACCAGAAGACGAACGGGGAGAAGGCAAACAACCAGATGGAGCCGATGGCCGTACGCCCCGACAGTAGTTTGTGTGCCCACTGGAACAGCAGGGGGATGGTGAGCACGGAGAAGATGACCGACATATACCGGACAGTAAAGTCCGAATCCCCCACGATTTGACGCCACAGGAAGAGCAGCAGATAGAACAGGGGCCCGTTGTGCTGGGGTTGGACGATGGTGTGGATCGTCTCCATAAGGCTGCCCTGGGTGTATTCCAGTGCCATCACCTCGTCAAACCACAAGCTCTGTTGGGTCAGGGTAGATGTCTGAAGTGCATACGCGACGAATATGACCGATAGTGCGAGTGCTCTCACCATCAGCTTGTGCGGCCGTTCCTGGATGGCCTTTCCAATGGAGTCGAGGCCACCTCGCCAGTTCCGAAAGCTCATGTCCATCCTTCTGTGAAAAAACTCCGCCCCGCCATAGTTCAGGGTATCTGCGCCCAGGCCACCCGTATGCTTAGGCGGCGCCATATACCTCCAGCAACGCCACCTGAGCGGCCGGAGCGAAAAGCAGGACGTTCGTCTGGATGTGTTCCAAGTGACGGCGCACTGCTTGTTTCTCCACACCAGGGACTGCATAGACCGTAAAGATCACGTGCCGGGTTTCGGCCGTAATTTGGGTGCGACGGTCCGGACCGTAGATGATGCTGGATAGAATGCTCTGAGCGTCCGAGATGAACATATCCCCCGGCTTTAGTTCTTGCTCCTGGCCGTTCAGGCGGGTGTAACGTTCGCTCCCGTCCGCCACATCGACTCCCACTGGCATCTGCACGGCCTTTAGGTCGTGCCCTGCCGTCAAGAGCATATCCTCAAGTTCCGCCATGAACATCGCTTCCACCAGCGCCCCGGCGCGGGGAATCGATTTGCCCTTGAGGAGAACGGACTCGAGTTGAAGCTGGACGTGATAGGTCTTTTTGAAACGTTTGTAGTAGGCGTTGTACGCCTGGATGGTCGGGATGGCTTTGATTCCGTTTCTATCGTACCTGGCGTAGCGTGATCGCAATTCGGTTTCCAGCGCCTTTTTGCGTTCATCCAGCGCCGGGTGCAGCTCGGGATTGAGGACATCGTGCATCGTGAGTATGCCTACCGCAGCATTGGGATAAGCCGTCTTCCACACATCTGATACAGTGAACATAGACCCAACTCCTGGCCTTGATAGCACGCCTCATCTGTTGAAGAGAGCGCCCACGTCTGCCTTTGAGTAATCGGTGAACTCACCGGCATCGAACCATATCCCCTTGCACACTGAACACCTCTCGAAATAGATGTGCAACAGGCTGGGATTGACGACCGTCGCCATCTGGCCGTGCCCCCGCGGACAATCGACATTCTCAATGCTGTCGTACTTTAGCCCGGCCAATCCGTTGCCGGTGTCTATCTCGGCCGCGTTTGTGAACTGCTTTAGGGTCTCGGCCTCTCCAGCGTCGAACCACATCCCTCCGCAACCGGGACAGCGATCCACCTCGATCCCCTCAAAGACCACGTTCTCCATCTCACCGACCCTACATTTGGGGCATTCCATTCTGAACCTCCTCGGTTATCTCATTCGTTACCCTGATAGATCCTGCATGTGAGAGGAGTCGTTTATCAGGACGATGGTGAAATCACCATCCTCTTCCACATCAAAGACGTTCACCGCGCAGGTCTCTTGCTGCAGTCGCCAGAAGCGGTCGTTGCCCCAGCCCAGGACAGCGCAGAGCAGCACGCGATTGACGACGGTGTGGGAGACCAGTGCGATAACCTGCGCCTTGTGGCGGGCGACCACCTCATGCAGGCCAGCTACCACCCGGCTGCGCACATCCGCCAGCTCCTCCCCGCCAGGGAATCGTACCGTGTGGGGAGCTTCCCGCCAGGCCCGGAGGAGGTCCGGGTGCGTCTGGGCTAGCTCGTCGGCGCGTTCTCCCTGCCATTCGCCAAAGTTGATATCCAGTAGGCCCTGCAGCGGTTGGGCAGTCAGCCCCTGGGCGCTGGCGACAGCCTCTGCCGTCTGCATCGTGCGCTGGAGAGGGCTGGCATAGACCGCGACGACCGGCCAGCGGGTGGCCACGTAGCGCCCGGTCGCCTCCGCCTGCTTCCGCCCGAACTCGTCCAATTCTACGTCGGTCTGGCCTCGAAAGCGATTCTCTCGATTCCATACCGTTTGGCCGTGCCGGATCAGTACAATTCGTGTCATTTGAGAAGAGTCCCTTCTGCGTTGATCTGCTGGCCGAGGCGTCGCCAGGCAGCCAGATGAGCCTTGAAAAAGCCATCGAAATCCCGCACCTGGCGCACCAATCGCGCTGGCCCATGTCTGCTATGATCTATGAACAGCCGCCCGGTCTGTAGCTCCTTGCGGGTTGAGGTGAGAAATACCTGCTTGAATTCGAACAGCTCTGGATGGGCGAGCGCCACGGCGGGAAGAGAATCCCACATCCCGAACCCATCATCGCGAAACCACAGCCGCATCATCGCGAACCACAGACGGGTCTGGCGGGCGATGAGTTTGGAGACGGGATCGTCCTGGGCCTGAAGGGCGGCGAACTGCGGGCCGCGAAAGATGGCGCTGAGGCCGGCCTGTCCAGGCGCGATGGTGACCGGGCATTCGGCGTGCAAGGCCAGGTTGGCTGCCTCGGGATCGGCGGAAAAGTTCCGTTCCCCCAATCGGCGTCCGTTCCAGGTCAGAGGCTCCGTCACACCACCCCACAGGTAGAGGCCGCGCAGTTTGCTGAAAAAGCCGGGGTCAAGGGCGACGGCGTGTCCCAGGTTGGTCAGGCTCCCAGTGGCGACGAGGACGATCTCTCCAGGAGCCTGATCGACCAGTTTTGTCAGGTGCTGGGCGGCCTCGTTTGTCTGCGGCTGGTCATCGGGGCCGGCCGCGCCGGGTAGCACATCAAGGTTCTCGTAACCCAGCGAACTCAGGAGACGGCGGGTGACACGGGTCGTCATCTCCACCGGGCCGTTCCCATAGGTGGTCGTGACCAGGCGCAGGTCGACGCGTGGCTCGCCCAGGAGATAGAGCAATGCCAGTCCATCCCCCACCTCCCGGAATGGACGTCCCATCGTGACGTCGCAGTCGTAAATGACGGGGAAACGCTCCGAGCGGGGGACGGCCTGAACACGTGGAACCCGCAGCGGTTTGGCCGGGCCGACCCGGTAGGCCGCTATCAGGAAGACAGCGACGAACGTCAGGATGGCGACCACGAATGCCCCGACCAGCCAAACCACCACGCCGAGGGCGGCGGCAAACGCGATGCCGGCGGCGATCAGAGCGATGGTGATCCAGAACCACCAATTACGAAACAGAGAAACCTCCCGTTATCCGAGAACGACCTCGCGCAGGTCGATCAGGTTGGGGTCAGTCGCCCCTATTCCCAGCGACTGGGCGGTGCTCAGGTGGCGAGCTCCATCAATCATGTAGCCTGAGTCCAGGCCCTGGGCCTGCCGGTGGCGCACCAGGATGTCCCGGGCGACGGTGTCGAGCGCGACCGGATCGAAGGAGAACAACAAGCTGTTCTCCCGCTCTGGCCCGTTCCAATCGCGAGGGCTGACGTTGAGCGCAGCGCCGACGATCAGGCGCGTTTTGTCGCGTAGGTTGGGCTGAGCGTTGAGCTCGGCGATGGCTGGGTCGCACCAGTTTCCGTGCAGGGCCCCCGGTCGATCGACCGAGCCATAATGATTCTTCATCGACACACTCACGCCGGCCCCGCTGTGCTGCTTGGGGGTGGGGATATTGATGATCGCGTCGGTGGCGTCGATCTCCTGATAGAAGCGCACCGTGGCCTGGGTCAGCACGGCCTCCGATCCGCTCCCCCGGGAGCCATGGCACTGGATACCCGGCCCATCCGCGTTGACGGTGTAGCCGGCGGCGTCCAACTCGTGATCCGTGCGGTCAAAGATGAGGATGTCCTCCGCCGCGAGACCGGCATCCTGCAGCCGCTGGGCCACGCCATAGGCCACGGCGGGCTGGGTGGGGCCGTTGTAGGCGATACAGTTGACCTTGAGCAGCACCCGCTCGCCAGGGTCGAATAGCGCACGCCAGACCGCCAGGGGGTCGGGAACGTCGGTGAGGGCGCCGATGCCGGCGTCGAGCATGTGCTGCAGGACCTCCCCGTCGGGCTCGGCCCCGGTCCACACGCCCTCGTGCCGCACGAGGACCACACGGCTGGTGGAGGTAGCAGGCCAATGGGCTGTCAGCTCAGACCGGCTTGGGGGCGGCGAGGGCTCGGCGGTGGGGGAGGGCGGACTGGTCGGCGTAGCCCTCACCGGTGTATAGGTGGGCGGAAGTGGCGTGGGCGTAAAAGAGGGGGTGGGGACGGGTGTGGGTGGCGCTTCCACCGTCGGCGTAGGCGGGGGAGGCGTGACAGGGGCCTCTGCACCAGGACGGCACCCGGCCAGCCATCCGGCTGCCGCAGTGGCGCCGAGTCTCAGGAAGGTGCGGCGCGAGATTGGCCGACGACGACTTACTCCCTCCTCCTTTGGGTGTCCGGTGGTCAATGTGTTTTTCTCCGCATGATATAGGCAGCTATTGTATCACGCCCACAATGAGGATGCAACCAATGTCAAATGTCACCTTGATCGACAGGCCAATCGCACTTGGCCTATGCGTAGGTCTGTATTTGGCGATCCAGACCACCGTCGGACTCGAGGCGCCTGCACCGGTAATGGAACGTGAGAGAGATTAGCAGGTTAGCAGGGCAAAAGGTTTGTACAGGTAGTGTAAGTAACCTCATATAACAACAAATCAGGAGGATTCACCAAATCAACTGCACCGGGTTGGTTCGACCCTCGACGCCGTGTCTGAGCAATCACTACCCGATAGCACTTCACAAACGGATGATAGCACAAATGTTCTGTTCTGTCAAGTTAAAATGGACGCGGGGATGGATTTCAATTTGAGGGTGACCTTGAACACCGCTCGAAGCCCTCGTCCTCGAGGGCGTCTGTGGCGTATCTTGGCCCGTCCTCGACGTCCCCGAGGACGGGGACTGGGAGCATTGAAGAACAAGTTGCCTCAGGATTGAAGTGCACCCTTGACGTGAGGTCTCACCGTTGTTCCCGACCTCTGGCGGTGTACTCCTGGACCTCGAGATAGATCACCTTGGGCTCGAAATCGGTCGTGAGGAAGGTGTAGTAGTCGTGGTAGCTGTGGGTCAGGGAGGGATAACGAAAGGCCCACATGGCGACACACGTGCACCAGGGCCAGCGTTGACGCGCCCAGTCGTAGGCGCCGATGGTGTAGGTGATGCGCTGGGCGGGACGGACGGCGTTGGCCCAGCGGGGGTGGTCGTTCCAGCCCGCCTCGGTCACATAGACCGGTTTGTGGCCGTCGCCGTGGGCGACCATAACCTCCCGCAGCAGTTCGACGCGTCGAAAGTTGATCACGTCGGAGGATGCGGGCGCCTCCGGGGGGAACGTCAGCCCGTAGGCGTGGGCCGCCAGGGCGTCGAAGTACGGCCCAGCACCGGCCCGATACATCCGCTCCAGGTAGGCGAGGTCGTTCAGTCCGGCCGGGCTGCCCTCCGGTTCGAGCGTCGGGGCGAGCGCGCCGGCCAGCACCACCACGTCGGGATTGGCGGCGTGGGCCGCCGGATAGACCGCTCGCAGCAGGTCGACGTATCCCTCGGGATC
>CAYUIS010000014.1:0-20751 GCA_964444825.1 uncultured Anaerolineales bacterium
CAGGGTGACTACGGTCTGAGGCACTGTCGTCGTTTGTGTCAAGCCTGCCCCAGAACTGAAATGCACCCGCCTAGGTCTCAATCGTGCCACATACTGAAGGAAGTCTGCGCTTGCGTTTGTGCCTGATTGGGCTATAATATAGTCTACGTGTGACAGCTTGCCGCACGCAGGCACGAAGAAAGGAGGTGAGACGCAGCGAGACTATTTCCATTCGTTCCCCAATTGATGCACAAGAACCCACATACAACTTTGATTTAGGAGGAGAGAAATGCGCAAGTTACTGCTAGTATGCCTTAGTCTGCTGACGGTGGTGGCACTGTTGGCAGCCTGTGGCCCCAAGCCGACCGAAGCTCCCACGGAGGCTCCCCCTGAGCCGGCCGAGCCCGCCGAACCTGCCGAACCTGTCGAACCTGCTGCAGCGTACAAGGTTGGTATGGTCACCGACGTGGGCGGCATCGACGACAAGTCCTTCAACGCCACTTCCTGGCACGGCATGGAGATGGCCGAGATGGAGTCGGGCGCGGAGGTCGCGTATCTGGAGTCGCAGCAGCAGACCGACTACGCGGTCAACATCACCCAGTTCCTGGATCAGGACTATGATATGATCATCACCGTCGGCTTCCTGCTGGGTGACGACACCGCGACTTTTGCTGCACAGAGTCCTGACACCAATTTCGCCATCGTCGACTATGCCTATGACCCGGTCATCCCCAACGTGCTGGGCCTGACCTTTGCTACCGACGAGGCGGCCTTCCTGGCGGGGTATCTGGCGGCTGGAATGAGCCAGACCGGCAAGGTGGGCACCTTCGGCGGCATCGAGATCCCGCCGGTGACCATCTTTATGACCGGCTACCAGGCTGGCGTGGACTACTACAACCAGCAGCACGGCACGAACGTCGAGGTGCTGGGTATGGACCTGTTTGTCGGGAACTTTGAATCCACCGACGATGGCCGTCGCGCGGGTGAGGACCTGATCGCCGAGGGTGCGGACATCATCATGCCGGTGGCTGGCCCGGTGGGGCTGGGCACAGCAGCCGCGATCCAGGAGAACCCCGGCACGTTGCTCATCGGTGTAGACACCGACTGGTGCGTGAGCGCCGCCGAGTACTGCGACGTTACGCTCACCAGCGTGCTCAAGAATATGGATGTGGCTGTGCGGGATGCCGTCAAGGCGGGTATGGATGGTACCTTCGAGGGTGGCTTTTACGTCGGCACACTGAAAAATGACGGCGTGGGCATCCCCGAACCCCACGAGGTCGATATACCCAGCGACCTGCTGGCCGAGCTAGACGAGGTTAAGCAGGGTATTATCGGCGGCATGGTCTCCGTTTCCGGAGGGCCTGTCGCGGCGGCCGGCATGATGGTCGCCGCTCCCGATTGTGACTATGGCGGCGAGTTCCTCACCATCGAGGCCCTGGACGAACTGACCGTCAAGTTCACACTGTGCTATCCGGACCCAGCCTTCCCATCCAAGATCGCCTTCTCCGCGTTCCCCATCAACGACACCGAATACCTAGAGTCAACGGGTGGCGGCGGCGACATCGTTGATAACCCCATCGGCACTGGCCCCTACATGGTTGAGAACTGGAACCGTGGGTCCGAGCTAGTCATGACCCGCTTCGACGACTACTGGGGCGATCCCGCTATCGCCGAGACCCTCATCTTCCGCTGGAACCCCGAGGCAGCAGCGCGCCTGGTCGAGTTGCAGGCCGGCACGATCGACGGCATGGACAACCCCGGCTCGGACGACTTTAGCGTGATCGAGGGAGATCCGAACCTGGCTCTCTACGAGCGTGCGGGCACCAACATCTTTTACCTGGGTATGAACAACTGGTACCCGCCCTTCGACAACGAGCGTGTGCGCCAGGCCTTTGCCATGGCCATAGACAAGCAGCGCATCGTGGACAACTTTTACCCCAGGGGTTCCATCGTCGCCGACCAGTTCATGCCGCCGGTGATCTTTGGCTACACCCCCGAGGTAGAGTGGTACGAGTACGACCCCGACATGGCCAAGCAGATCCTGGAGGAAGAAGGCGTGCTGCCTGGCTTTGAGACCACCATCACCTACCGCGACGTAGTGCGCAGCTACCTGCCCGAGCCGGGCGTAGTGGCACAGGACTTTCAGGCACAAATGGCCGCGATCGGCGTCACAGTCGAAATCGTGGTCATGGAGTCTGGCGCCTTCCTCGACGCCAGCGATGCCGGCGAGATTGACGGCTTCCACATGCTGGGTTGGGGCGCTGACTATCCTGACGCCACCAACTTCCTCGACTTTCACTTTGGCAGTGGCGCTTCCGATCAGTTCGGCGACGGCTGGGAAGATATCTGGGATGCCCTGAGCCGTGGTGCCGCGCTAGCCGACCCCGACGATCGTTATCCCATCTACATCGAGGCCAACGAGCTGATCAAGCAGCACGTGCCCATGATCCCCATCGCCCACGGTGGCTCTGGCTGTGCTTACCAGGCGGATGTTGCCGACGCTCACTCCAGTCCGTTGGGCAACGAGTACTTTGCCGTCATGACCCCTGGCGACCGCGACCAGTTCGTCTGGATGCAGAACGCCGAGCCGATTGGGTTGTACTGCCCTGACGAGACGGACGGCGAGTCACTGCGCGCCTGCGAGCAGGTCCACGAACCACTGCTGGGCTACGAGGTGGGCGGAGCAGCCGTTGTCCCCGCGCTGGCCACCGGCTGCGACGCCAGCGATGACCTGACCGAGTGGACGTGCCATCTGCGCGAAGGCGTAAAGTTCCACAATGGAGCTACGCTCGATGCCGAAGATGCGGTACTCTCCTATGTAGTTCAGTGGGACGCCGCGCACCCGTTGCACGTGGGCCGCGATGGCAACTTTACCTACTTTAATGCACTGTTCGGTGCCTTCCTGAACGCGGAGTAGCCACCGACCTTTATAAACACACTTGGTGGGGTACTGGGTAAACCAGTACCCCACCAATACTTGTTTCCTTAGCCTGTTTTCCGCACTTTTCCAATCGAATAGAGAGCAAAGCTTACCCACCTGATGGGCATCTCCGGGTCATCCGAGGCACAGTAACGGCGAGCGAGGCCACTCCAGGGCCACTCTGTGCTGGCTTCAGGAAGAAGCTTGGCCTCTTCTTCACTCTCCCGGCACACCTCTTCCCTCCCGCCAGAATGGGCCTACGCGGCGACTTTGAACGTTGCGCCTCCGTGCCAGTTCTTAGGTGGTGGCAAGGCCAGAGGGATGCCGTTGCCAGAAGGAAGCAGCGGGTGCGGCCAGCGAGGGCGTCGGAGATCTGCCAGAACTTGCGTCAGGATCTCCAGAAGCGCTGCCTGTTCCCCGTCCACAGGGACGATGCGGTACAGCAAGCTGCCATCCCAGCACAGGGTCTCGATGACGTCCAGGTTGTCGAGCTTTGCGATGATCCGCCGAGTCGTCATTTGCCATCCGTTCTGGCGTGCCTGGCGCTCCAGTAAGCTATAGGTGAGCAAGGCGAGCCCTGAGTCCTTGGGCCTCAGGACCAAGGGCATGTTGATCAGCAGCATGCCCTCAATGCGTTCGTCCTTATGCAGGTAGATGGGCGAGACCTTCAAGTCACTCTTGGAGACCCTGAAGCGTTTCTCCACACCGTCCTTCTCGCGGTAGAGATCGAACATGCGCTGGGGTGAAAGCGACCAGTCGTTGGTGACGAGGAGATAGCGACCATCCTGCTGCATCGCCAACAAGAGCGTGTAACGGTCAATCCACCAACGCAAACGGATTTGACCTCGTTCATCAGTGTAGACTGTCGCTCGCATGAACTTGCCGACCGGCGAGTTCTTGATCACCGTGTTGGCCCGTCTTTGGATAGACTCGACCGTGCGGTACCAGGGTTTTCCGATCTTGGACTGGACTTGTTTCAACTCCTGGCGTAGGGCTCTCAACTTGGTGGCCCTGCCCTTGCGCACAGCACTACGCATCGGCCAACTGAGAACCACCAGTCCCTTGTGAGTGACCTGCCGACCTTCATGCTCGAAGGTGACCTGGCAAGGTCTGCCCCAGTACCCATTGCGTCCTCGTGCCTCGTTCAGTGGACAAGCATAGAACTGTTTCTCTGGATGTGCCACCAGGAGTTGCTGGTGAGCCTTCTTGCGTGCCTGGAGTCCGGCCAGATAGCGCAAGCCTTTGTCCTGGTATGCAATGGCCAACTCATCGTTCAGATTGGCCCGATCACCGATGATGATCACGTCTCCCACAGGCCAACCGTGCTGCTCCAACAGACGGCGCAGGCGTTCCATATTCTCCTGCACGGTCGGCCACGTCGGTCGTTCGCCCAGGCCACATCTTGTACTCTGTCGGGATGTTGCCGTCGGCGGCTACATTCAAGCCGGTCTTGAACTCTCGCCCTCCGTCCTTGGGCCGGAGGACCAAGGGCTTGTCCATCGGCGTGTTGTGAGCAAATCCAAAGTCCACGTGCTCGCTATTGGCGTATTCTCCGTGAACTACGAAGGCGGTCAGGTCATAGAAGATGATCGACAAGTCGATGTCTGCCTGCACGAGCGCTTGGTGTACGACCTCTTGCCAGATATCGCGGCTGTGCTCGCTGATTGCGTCTAACGTGCGCCCCAGACGGTCGTCGTTGAACTTGGTCGCTGGTATCCCCAGGGTGTACACGAGGACCGTTCGGGCCAGCCAATCGGCGATCTGATAGAGTGGCCGCGGCGCTACCAGTCGGTTGATGATCAGAACCATTGCCACTGTACCATGATCCACCTCGGCAGCCGTGGGACAGTGACGGTTGACGATTTCACGCACCTGGAGCACTTCCAGCAAGCCATACAGCACCGGCAAGGCACCCAGGTGACGGCGTAACTGAGCCCGAGTCAGCCAGTCCACGATCTTGAGCCATCGTCAGCGCGCCACGTAAAGCCAATTTCGCCAAACGAGCTGCCCATACGATGCGATGATAGGTTCGCCGAAGCGCCCGACACCGTCGCCGGATGATGTGACGCGCAGGCGATACTTCCAGGGAAACAGCGGCCCGTCTCGCCGGTGATGGGTGATGATACCCATCAACACTGGCGGCTCGGAGTTTGGTGCCTCCAGGTTGCTTTCTGGTGTGCGTATGAAAACGAGTAGGGATGATCCAGATCAGCCATACTACAACTTGCGTATACTGTGATTTTGTGGCAAACTTCATTTGGAATCGCTCCGGCAAGTGTGAGTTGGGCAACCCATACTTTGCCACAAAAGGAGCGATTCCGCGAGTTTGACTCTCTATTCGATTGTTAATGTGCGAAATCTAGGCTTAGCGGAGAAAAGCAAAGCATCCGTGGCCCATCAACCAATCTACTACCGAGAGAAGGCATTATGACCAGTTATATTATCAGACGATTGTTGTTGGCGATCCCCGTACTCCTGGGGATTCTCTTTGTGACCTTTGCAATGGCGCGCATGCTCCCGGGAGACCCCTGTCGAGCCGTGTTGGGCGAACACGCCACCGACCAGATTTGCGACGCGTTTATGGAGCGCCACGGCCTGAACAAGCCCATCCCAACCCAGTTCGCCATCTACCTGAACGAAGTCGCGCATGGGGACTTTGGGGATTCGCTACGTTTTCAGCGCCCGGTCACCGAATTGCTGTCCGAGCGATTGCCGGTCACCGTGGAACTTGGGAGTTACGCCCTGGTCTTTGCAGTCATTGTGGGTATCCCCCTGGGCATCGTCTCCGCCTACTGGCGCAACTCGGCGGTGGATGTGGGCACCATGCTGCTGGCGAACACGGGCGTCTCGATGCCCGTCTTTTGGCTAGGCTTGATGATGGCTTATACCTTTGCCGTACTCTTGAAGGACACACCCTTCTGGCTCCCGCCGTCCGGCAGAATGACCTCCGGTATGTCTCTCGCGCCACTTTACGAGGTGTGGAACATCTCGGTAGAGGGCAAAGAAGGGCTGTATAGCGTCCTGGCCTTCTTTTCCAACGTCAACACCTTTAACGCCCTGGTCACCGGTAGCTGGCCGGAACTGTGGGACGCCATCAAGCACCTGATCCTACCCGCAACGGCTGTGGGGACAATTCCAATGTCCATCATCGCCCGCATGACTCGTTCGAGTCTGCTAGAGGTGCTGGGCCTGGACTATGTCCGCACCGCGCGGGCCAAGGGATTGCGAGAAACTGCCGTTGTCCTAAAACACGCCCTGCGCAACGCTCTGCTCCCGGTTGTGACCATCGTTGGGCTCCAGTTGGGCGCGTTGATGGGTGGCGCAGTGCTCACCGAGACCATCTTTGGACTGACAGGCGTGGGCAAGACACTGTTCGATTCCATCACCTCACGCGATTATGTGGTAGTGCAGGTGTTCACGCTAGTGATCGCCGTAGGATTCGTGGCGATCAATATGCTCGTCGATCTATCGTATGCTTTTCTCGATCCGCGCATCCATCTGGAATGAACGCGACCATAATATAACTGAACGAGGACCTCAATGCAAGAACTCGCCGAGACAAAGACCGGAAAAAAACAAAAGAGCAGCAGTCTATGGCGTGACGCTACGCGCTACCTGTTTCGCCAGCGCTCTGCTATCCTGGGCATGGTGATCCTGGGAACAATGGTCGCCCTCGCCATCTTTGCCCCCCTCATCGCCACTCACAGTCCCACGCTCTCCATGCTCGACCTGCCGGAGGAAGCAGCCCTGGGCGTCAAGCGACGCACACCACCGTGCATCCACCTGTTGGGTTGCCCGGAAGAACAGCCCCAACATCTACTGGGCCTGGATAGCAACGTACGCGACCTATTCAGCCGCGTGATCTATGGCTCGCGCTATTCCCTCTACATCGGCTTTGCTTCGGTCGGATTCGCCATCGTGATCGGGTCCGCGCTGGGCGCGACGGCAAGCTACGTAGGAGGCTGGGTAGATAACATCATTATGCGCGTGATGGACGTTCTATTGGCCTTTCCCTCCCTGTTGTTGGCTATTGCCATCGTCACCGTCCTCGGCCCGGGCCTGGTCAACGCGCTGTTGGCAATTGGCATCGTCTCAATACCTCAATACGCGCGCGTGATGCGCGCGAGTGTGATTTCCGTTAAAGAGCGTGATTTTGTAACAGCCGATCGGGCACTGGGGGTTTCCTCGACCCGCATCCTGTTCAACCGCATCCTGCCTAATGCCATCACCCCTCTGATCGTGCAGGGGACGCTCGGCATCGCAACGGCCATCTTGGACGCGGCAGCCCTCTCCTTCCTGGGACTGGGCGCGCAGCCGCCGACGCCAGAGTGGGGCACCATGCTGGGCGCGGAGCGGAACCAGGTCTTTACCTCACCGCACTTGGTTTTCTTTCCCGGCGTTGCAATCATGCTCGTAGTGCTGTCTTTCAATCTACTAGGTGATGGGTTGCGAGATGCCCTTGACCCACGTCTCAACCGTTAGCACGTGTGTACCGCGTAGGACAACAAACTATGAAAACATCACGAATCGCGAATCACGAGTCACGAGTCAGAAATCACGAATCTGACGACGTTTTGTTGGACATCCGAGGACTGCACACCTACTTTCATACCCAGGATGGCACAGTCAAGGCAGTGGACGGGGTCGACCTCGCCGTCCATCAGGGCGAGATAGTGGGACTGGTAGGCGAGTCGGGCTGTGGGAAGAGCGTCACCTCCCTCTCGATAATGCGCCTGGTTTCCTATCCGGGCAAGATCGAGTCCGGCGAAATTTGGTTCGATGGAGTAGACCTGCTAACCCAGCCACGTCGCGAGATGACCCACATTCGTGGACAACGCATCTCGATGATCTTTCAACAGCCTACCAGTTGCCTGAACCCTGTCTTCAACACGGGCTACCAACTCTCCGAGGTGTTGGAGATTCATAAAGCGATTGATCGCCACGCCAGCCGGGAGCGGGCTATCGAACTGCTTAACGTGGTTGGTATCCCCGATCCCGAAAGGCGCATCCAATCCTACCCTCACGAGCTTTCAGGAGGTATGGCCCAGCGGGTGATGATCGCAATGGCGCTCGCCTGCAATCCAGAACTGCTCATCGCCGACGAACCGACCACAGCGTTGGACGTGACCATCCAGGCGCAGATTCTCGACTTGATGCGCAATCTGCAAGCCCAGATAGGCGCTGCCATCATCTTGATTACCCACGACCTCGGCATAGTAGCCGAGATGGTCTCACGTGCGGCGGTGATGTATGCAGGGAAAATTGTTGAGGAGGCGGACGTAGACTCCTTGTTCAATAATCCGATGCACCCTTATACCCAGGGATTGCTTGCCTCCGTCCCAGTGTTGGGCCAAGTCCAAGAGGAACTAGATGTAATTCCTGGCACCGTGCCTAATCTAATCAACTTGCCGCCAGGCTGCCGCTTTGCGCCCCGTTGTCGTTCCCGCAAGGAGAAGGGGTTGGAGATTTGCATGCAGGAAGAGCCAGAACTCCTAGCTGCAGCACTTGGTCACAAAGTGCGGTGTTGGTTGTATCAATGAACAATGCTCCAATGAACAGAGTAACATCAAAAGATAGAGGGCTGGAGGGGAAAGCTGTGAGACAGACGACGGAAAATCTGGTGGAGGTTCGCAACCTGGTCAAGTACTTTCCCGTGCACGGGGGAATTCTACAACGCGTTCAAGGCTGGGTCAAGGCAGTGGACGACATCAGTTTTACCATCCGCGCCGGTGAGACGCTGGGGCTGGTAGGTGAATCAGGATGCGGCAAGACAACGATTGGACGCAGCATCCTCAGGCTGATCGAGCCAACCAGCGGTCAGATGTCGTTTGAAGGGCAAGACATAGTGGCGATGAAGGCAAAAGAGCTCAAAGCCATGCGCCGCGAGATGCAGATCATCTTTCAGGATCCCTACTCCTGCCTCGACCCTCGCTCGCAGATCGGCGACATCATCGGTGAAGCGCTGCACGTCCACGGCGTCAAAGACCGGGAAGAGCGTCGCAAGCGAGTAATGGAAATCATGTCCACTGTAGGGCTTGCCGAAGACCATATTCGCCGCTACCCACACGAGTTCTCTGGCGGCCAGCGGCAACGCATCGGGATTGCCCGCGCATTGGTACTACGACCCAAATTCATTGTCTGCGACGAGCCAGTGTCAGCGCTGGACGTCTCGATCCAGTCTCAGGTATTGAACCTGTTGCGCCAACTGCAGCGCGAGTTCAACCTGACCTATCTCTTCATCGCCCACAATATGAGTGTGGTCGAACACATCAGCGACCGGGTGGCAGTGATGTACCTGGGCAAGATAGTTGAACTGGCTGACCGTGTAGAACTGTACCAGAACCCACGCCACCCCTATACCCAGGCACTGATGTCGGCCATCCCAATCCCTGACCCAAGCATCAAGCGAGAACGCGTCATCCTGGAGGGAGACGTGCCCAGCCCGCTTGATCCGCCGTCGGGCTGTCGTTTCCACCCCCGCTGCCCCGTCGCGGCCGATGTTTGCTCTCAGGATACGCCCTCTCTCCGTCAGATGTCAGGCGACGAGGAACACTTGGTTGCCTGCCACCTGCTGGGCAACGGCCTGCGCGACGCACTCGATCCCCACTTGCGCCTGTAGAGCGTGATGCAGGCCATCGGTTGGCATCGAGCCCTCGTCATCGCCTAATGGGATCTCCAAAGAATCTTTGGCGTGCTAGTCATCAGTGGGACGCAAACCCGATAGGAACCGCAATCACGCGTTCTTTGAAAGCCCTTGGCATCTGGCTCCTGGTCGCTGGCTTGGTCACGTCTTGCCGTGGTGGCGCTTCGATGCCCACCGAAGATCTCCCCACACCGGTCACGCCTACTGTTCCGCCAACCCAAACTGCCCGTGCAACTGTGCCTCCGGAACCGACTCCTGTCAGGAATAGCGTATTCATCTTTGGGCGCAGTCGGGACTCGATGATCCTGGACCCCGCGGTCACGGCTGATTATGAGAGCTACCGCGTGACCGGTCAATGTCTGGAATCCCTCTATCAATACGAACCCCACGCCGCCAATCCGATTCCGGCACTGGCTGCCGGTTGTCAATCTAGCCAGAACGCCACCGTGTGGACGTGTACGCTCCGCCAGGGCGTCAAGTTTCACGACGGGACCGACTTTGATGCCGACGCCGTGCTCTTCAACTTTGAACGTTGGCGTTTCTCCGACCATCCCTACCATTACGAGGGCCAGATGTTCGGGAGTTACGAGTATGTGTGGGGAGGGATCGACAACAGCAGTGTGATCACATCCGTGACCAAACTGAATGACCATAAGGTCAAGTTCACGCTGACTGAGCCTATGGCCCCATTCCTCGCAAATCTGGCGATGGATGCGTTCGCGATATCCAGCCCGGCGGCTATGCAGGAATACGGCGAAGCCTATGGTCTGCCTGGAGCAGGCTGCATCGGCACCGGACCGTTCAAGTTCAAGGAGTGGGTACAGGGCGATCACATTTCGTTGGAGGCCTTCGAAGGCTACTGGGGAGGCCGTCCTACGGTCGATGAGGTCATCTGGCGGGTGGTTCCCGACGATGCGTTTCGCTTTCTGGCTCTGCGGGCCGGCGACATCCATGCGATGGACCACGCTGCAGTGCAGGATCTGGCTGCCGCTGAGGCTGATCCCAACCTGAGTGTTTTGGTCCGTCCTACTCTGAACACTGATCAGTTGGCATTCAACTATATGATTGAGGAATTCCGAGATGTTCGAGTTCGTGAGGCGGTTGCCCACGCCATCAATCGGCAGGCGTTGGTGGAAGATTTTCAGGGTGAGTATGCTGATGTAGCGAGAAACCCCTTGCCCTCCCTGATGTGGGGCCACCATGACGAGGCCAGGGATTGGACCTACGATCCAGGACTGTCGAGACAACTCCTGAGCGATGCAGGCTTCCCGGACGGGCTGAACGAGGTGACCATTGCAGAGGACATCTTGGACGAAGAGGACGATGCCATTTTTAGCGCTGGTGACAAGATCACCCTCACGCTCCACTACGTACCGGTGGCGAGCTCCGATTACGTCAGTCCCAAGGACATCAGCGAATCCATAGCCGCCGATCTAGCCCGCGTGGGTATCACCGTCACGCTCGAATCAGCCAGGGATTGGCCAACCTATCTGGCTCTGCGAAACCAAGGTCTGCTCTTAGGGCTGTATTTGCATAGTTGGGGCAATGGAGACTTGGGATCTGGCGGCGAGAACGGCGACCCCGACAGCTACTACAACACCTCCTTTGGCTTCGAATCAGAGGACAAGGAGGGACCGCCCGACACCTGGGAGAAGATACCGCGGGCCAGCGAGGGTTGGTGGACTGATACGGAAATCGCTCGCCTTTGCTATGAGGCATCCATCAATCCAAACCGAACCGAGCGAGAGACGCTTTACAGGCAGGTTGAGCAGCTACTTCGCGACAACACGTACCGCATCTGGATCGCCCACAGCAACGTGCCTCTCGTCTTCTCCAACCGGGTCAGTGGTTTTGTGCCTCAGCCGGTCGGCGCTGACTACTACGAATGGGTTACCGTCCAGGACTAGCACCCGCGTTGTGTTCAACAAAGCGGGTTCAATCGAATGCCCTCTTCGGCTTGCTCAGTGCTTGTCTTTCAGGGACTCGACTAGTTCTTGTTTGAGGTTCCACAGTTGCTCGGTGAGCGAGACATGGTAGACATGCGGATTCACAAGCCGTTTGACGCCGGGATCCAGCCGTTCTACGTCCGCGCGCCGGCGCTCTCGCAGTTCCTCAATCGTCGGGATCTCGTATATCAGACTTCCTTCTCTCAGCACGTCCACTAGCAGCGGCTCGATTTCAGAGATGTCCTCCCGCCGGAGCATTCGGACTGTAGAGTACTCCGTTGGGTGATGCAAGCGGATAGTCTCCATTTCGCATGGATTCTCCGAATCGAGACTGAGGAGGTCGGCCGTGGCTTTGCCTCTTTGATCATACACGCGCCAGACAAGCTTGTGGCCCGGATTGAGCGTCTTTTCCGGCGTCTCTGAAAGCTTGATTGCAGGAACCCACTCGTCTTCATCCTGGACAGCTACCAGCTTGTAGACCCCATCGAGGGCAGGCGCGCCTTCCGATGTGATCAACCGGGTGCCGATGCCGTACACCAATCGATCGATCAAGTGGTCAGAGTCGACACCGTAGCGTGGTGACTCCTCTTTGATCTGGGTGATGATCTGCCAGATCACGAGCTCATCCAGTTGGTTGGACAGAACAATTGATGTATCTGGAAACCCACCCTCATTCAGCATCTTGGCTGCCAGGACACTCAAGTGAGCCAGATCGCCGGAATCCAGCCGAATACCTACAGGTTCGTGCCCCTTGCGTCGTAATTCCTCAAAAACCCGGATCGCGTTGGGAATCCCACTTTCCAGCGTGTTGATCGTGTCAACCAGCAGTAGACAGTCATCGGGATAGACATCAGCATACGCCCGGAACGCATCGAGTTCGCTTTCGCCTAGTGCGACAAAAACCTGAACCATGCTGTGTGCGTGGGTCCCTTTGGGCGGATACCCCAACACATGGGAGATCCCGACGTTTGACGTAAAATCGGCACCACCGATGAGGGCTGCCCTCGCACCTGCGTTGGCCCCCTTCTCCTGAGCTCGGCGCAATCCGAATTCAAGCAAAAGCCTTCCTCTTCCGCTGTCACGCATGCGCGATGCCTTGGTGGCGACAAGCGTCGGATAGTTCAGGTGGTTGAGCAACGATGTTTCCAGGATCTGGGCCATCGCTAGTGGTCCTTGCACGACAGCGAGCGGAACCTCGGGGTGGACCACCCGGCCCTCGGGGATGGCACACATAGTGATAGCGCTGAAAGCACCATTGACTCGCAACCAGTTGAGAAAGTCGTCATCAAATGTCCGTTCGCCGGTCCGACCTGTCTGGCTGCGCAAGTGCGCGATATCCACATCCTGGAAGTGGGCTTCGTGCATCCAGTCGAGTAACCATTCAAGTCCGGCAGCAACGCAGTACCCGGCCTGGTGAGAACCGTAATCAGGATAACTGCGAAAAAAGTAGTCGAATTGAGCAACTCTTTCGTGTAAGCCCATCCGATAGTAGAGTTGGGCCATGGTGAATTGATACTGGTCAGTCAGCAGGATACCCTCAACGATTGACCAATCCGATGCTCTCATATTGCCGGTCTCCTTTCCCGCACTGAAACAATCCGTTTGTCAGCCACTTTGAGTCGAATGCTTGGGATGTTATGTCTCAGATATTAGAAACGCTGGAGGAACGTGCTTGGCCAGGTAGACTGCTTCATCTGCCTGATAGAACTCGACGCCGGCGGCGTGTGCATCGCTGGCATTGATGATTAGGACGATGGATTGTTCGTCGTGACGTGCGCCGATACGAGCGGCTGTCTTGCGATCGAGGGAGAGATGGACGTACTGTCGTTCCACCGGCTTGAGTCCTTCCTGATGAATGCTCGGCAATCTATCTCGGGCTGTGCCGTAGTAGAGAACCGGTGGCGGTGTACAGCGATCGTAGTGAATGGGTTGAGCCACCGAGTGGCCGTAGCGCGCCCGGATGCGACTTCCCTCCACCTCGAAGCGACGGCTGCCATCATCAGAGCCCTCGTCGACAACACTGATCACATCGGCGCGGGTTGTCCCGCGGAAATTAGGCAATCCGTGTAGAATCTCCATCACCTCGGTCAATGATGCCCACCCCTCACCGTCCAGTTCGAGCGCAAAGCGCTCCGGTTGGTGGCGGAGGATGAGGGCCAGGAACTTGCTCAGCTTGACCAGGCGACGTGCATCAGACATCCTGGACCTCTCAGGCGCGGGCTGTGCCTTTCGAATCGTCGCGGTAGTGACAGCCACGGCTCTGCCGGTTGTGCTGTGCGGCCTCGGCAACAATCAGGGCGGCCTGTGCGCTATGCCGCAACCCGATAAGGGCATCATTCAGCCTGGTGGCACGATAGAAACTGTCGATGTCCTGGATTAGGTGATTCAGATCCCGCCACGCGCGACTCAGTCGTTTGGTTGAACGGACAAGGCCCACATAATGCCACATTGTATGCTGAATGGTCCGCATATCACGCCAGATCAATGCTGGGTCCGCGTCCTCTTCCAATCCCTCCTCTTCCCACGGCGGCACGTCCTCGACTCTGACGACGGGCAACGCCCCCTGTCTCGATATGTCCCGTGCCACGCGGGCACCCCAGACAAGACCTTCCAGGAGCGAAGTGCTGGCCAGCCGATTGGCACCGTGGACACCTGTGCAAGCGACCTCGCCAATTGCATAGAGGTCCTTTATCGTCGTGCGGCCCCACTCGTCGGTCCAGATACCACCGCAAAAGTAGTGTGCGGCAGGCACTACAGGGATTGGCTGCCGTGTGATGTCTATGTCTAGTGTCAGACAGTGAGCATAAATCGTGGGAAACCGTTCTTGGATATATGCAGAGGGTAGAGCTGAGTGGATGTCCAGGAGAACATACGGATAGTCGTGCTTAACCATCTCATGGTGAATGGCGCGGGCCACGACGTCGCGTGGCGCTAGGTCACCCCACCGGGGAGCATAGTCGGCCATGAATGCACGACCATCTGGAGTGAGCAGCCTCCCCCCCTCACCCCGCAGTGCTTCAGAGATCAGAAACCCCTCTCTACCCGGAACACCGATAGCCGTTGGGTGGAACTGGACGTACTCGGCATTGATAACCCGCGCCCCAGCCCGATAGGCCATCGCCAGTCCATCACCGCGAGATCCTTCAGGATTCGTGGTGTGGCGATAGATACGGCCCAATCCTCCAGTCGCCAGGATAGTCATACCAGCTAGGTATCGACGGACTGCCCGTCGGGACCGCTCAAATATGTAGGCACCGTGGCAGGTGACCGGTGCATATACGGTCAGTGGGTTTTGAGCATGGTGTGGAAAAGTGATCAAATCCACAGCGGTCGCCGAATCGACGATGCAGACGTTGGGCAGTTGCTGCAGGGCCTTGATGAGGGCCTTCATAATAGCATAGCCAGTGGCATCTCCAACATGGAGAATCCGCGCCCGCGAGTGAGCTCCTTCCTGACCATAGGCGAGTTGGCCATCCGGTCTTTTGTCAAAAGCAATGCCCAGGTTGTCCATTAGAACCTCGCGGACCAAGTCAGGACCTTCTGTTGCCAGAATGCGGGCAGCCGAGGGAAGACCAAGACCAGCGCCAGCGGCCAGGATATCCTCGACTAGAAGCTCAACACTGTCTCCTTCGCCTGATGTGACGATGCCTCCCTGTGCGTAACGAGAGTTGCTTTCAGTCGGATCCGGAGCACGGGTGATGAGGATGATCTGACGTGTGCGATCCTGAGCTAGCCGGAACGCTGCTGATGCCCCAGCGATGCCGCAGCCGATGATCAGGACGTCTGCCTCGACAGGCATTGTGTCTGGGTGGCTCATTTCCGGATCTCTAGCATTCGCTCTAGCGCCACGCCCGCAGGGCGAGCCACGTCAGGAGGGACCGTGACTGGATTGACCAGCTCTCCACGGCCAAGCCCATCTAGCACGTGGGCCAGCTTGTCCAATGTGATGAGATTCATCGTTTTACAGTAACTGGGACCAGGAGAAAGGGAATTGATAGACCGATCCGGATGCTCGTTCCTGAGGCGGTTGACAAGGTTATACTCGGTGCCGATGGCCCATTTGCTACCTGGGGGAGACTCTTCTACGCGGTGGATGATGTAAGCAGTCGATCCGGCCTCGTCAGCTAGATCGACCACCTCCATCCGGCACTCGGGGTGGACAATGATTCGGATGTCAGGATCCCTTTTCCGCCAGGTCGTAACGTGCTCCGGAAGAAAGCGCTGGTGAACGCCACACCAGCCTCGCCACAGAAAGATGCGTGCCTGCTGCAAAACGTGCGAGTCGTGGCCACCGAAGGGCTGGATCGGATCCCATATCAGCATATCCCCTGCCGGAATACCCATCCGCTTGGCAGTGTTGCGGCCCAGATGCTGATCTGGGAAGAACAGGACGCGTGGGCGCTGCGCTAGCGCCCATTTGAGAACGGCCTCCGCGTTGGAGGAGGTGCAGACAGCCCCCCCGTGTTTACCGCAGAAGGCCTTTAGCGCGGCGGTTGAATTGACGTAGGTGATGGGCAGGACCTCTTCCTCGACATCCATCAGCTCGCCCAACTGTGCCCACGCGTGCTCCACGTCCGCCAGGTCGGCCATATCTGCGAGTGGGCAGCCAGCCTGCGAGTCGGGCAGTAGGACAGTCTGCCCGGGTTGGGCAAGGATAGCGGCTGTCTCAGCCATAAAGTGAACCCCGCAGAAGACGATATAGTTGGCCCGATGGCAATTGGCTGCATCCCGAGCGAGCTTGAGCGAGTCACCGCGGAAATCAGTGAACTGGATGACCTCGTCCCGTTGATAGTGGTGCCCGAGGATTACCAACTGGTCACCTAACTGAGATCTGAGTTCTGTAATGCGAGTCTTATGTGTCATGTGGTTTTCGGCCTCTGATCTTCATGCTTATGTCGAGGGCTGGGGCGGAGTGAGTGAGTGCGCCAACCGAGATATAGTCCACCCCTGTGGCCGCGATGGCCGGGATGCGCTCCAGATTGACATTTCCCGACGCTTCCAGTGGTACGCGACCGGCAGCTATTCGGACCGCAGTCTGCATCTCCGCTAGGCTCATATTGTCCAGCATGATCCGCTCGATATCCAGCTTCAATGTCTCTTGCAACTCGTCCAGGCTCCTCACCTCTACCTCGATCGGCAAGTCTGGATGGGCAGCACGAGCCCGTTTTACTGCGGTGGAGATGGAACCTGCGGCATCGATGTGATTGTCCTTGATCATCACCATATCGTAGAGTCCCATCCGATGGTTTTGCCCCCCGCCCATCACCACAGCATATTTCTCCAGTACCCGATAGGCTGGATGGGTCTTGCGGGTATCCAGGACCTTTGCCTCTGTGCCGGCTACAGCGTTCACAAACGCACGCGTGAGAGTGGCGATACCTGACAGCCGCTGAAGAAAGTTCAGGGCGATCCGTTCGGCCGCCAGCATCCCCCGCGCTGGGCCCTCTACCTCAGCTATCAGGTCACCAGGCGCGACCACATCCCCATCCCGAGCGTGAGAGATGAGATGGAGAGCAGGATCTATTCGGGAAAATACCTCGGCACAGATTGGCAAGCCGGCGATGACACCAGGACTCTTGGCAACGAATTCTCCCATCAGGATCAGATCAGGCGGCAGCACTGCCTCAGAAGTGGCGTCACCGGGACCAATGTCCTCTTGGATAGCCAGCTCAATCAGTAGACTGGCAGCTTTCACGATGTTCAGATCTGGCTCTTTCAATCGCCTTCCCCCCCGAGTGACAAATACGGGTGGCAGCGCTCGCTTGTGGGCAGAGCGTGCGATCATATTCTGAACTTTTTCTAGCGTGGTGGGTTTCACATCTGAGGTATCACCTTGTTCGATGGCTGCCAGCACGTGGTCCAGTTCCAGATAGGTGATACCCATCTCTTGCTCGTCGGTCTGACCAGGCCAGAGTCCTGCTGTGGGTGGACGTTCGATCACTTCCTGTGGTACATTCAACTCACGCGCCAACTCCCATACCTGGGTTTTGGGCAGATCTCCCAGAGGCAAGAGATCCGCGCCGCCATCGCCGTGCTTGGTAAAGTATCCAACCTGAAGCTCCGTCTTGTTGCCCGAACCTAGTACGAGATAGTTGTGGGACTGAGCCAGATAGTAGAGCGTAGCCATACGCAATCGGGGCTTGATATTCGCGGCCGCCAGTCCATCCGACGGCAAATCCGCTGGAAACTGGGCAATCAACGTATCATACACAGTACTCAGGTCTACGGTGACTGTGGATATTGAGAGTGCGTCGGCAACACGCTGGCCCAGCGTCGCGTCCTCGGGTTGAGAGTGGCAAGGCATCAACACACCCAGGACCCGCTCAGGCCCCACAGCGCGCACCGCCAACGCAGCGACGGTGGCCGAGTCCACGCCTCCACTTAATCCGCACACGAAACCGTCAGCACCGGAAGAACCAAGTTTATGACCAAGCCACGCAGCGATCTGATCCGAATGGGGCACGTTGACCTCCTTAGGCCACAAGTTCGACACCAGGATCCTTGGCGGTGTCTAATTTATCTACGCCAGGCGACGGACCACCTCAACACCGTTCAGGGCCATATGGTACAAGAAAATGCTGTGCAGCAGCTCTCCGTCGTGAGGAAGGATACCGAGTTGGGCTGCTGTCTCCACCGGCATATCATAAGTCTGAACACAGTCGGCAGGGACAATCACCTGCATATCACGCAGCCCCATCACGTTGGCACGGAGGCGCAGGTGCATGGCCGCCTGATACACACATATGTCTGTGCAGTCACCAACGATCAGAAAGATCGTGACCTCCGGATGGGCCTCCAACCAATCTTCAAAGGGTGTGCCGATGAGAGAAATTGAGTTCTTGGGGATGATGTTGAATGTGTTGGAGAAAGGTAAATTCATCAGTTCATCAATCGTCTCGCTCTCACTCGTTCCCCCTATACAGTGGGGAGCAAAGGCGGAGAACTCGATGGCGTCCGAGTCGTGGGTATCTTGGGACAGCAGGAAGTGACGAACACCTAGATCATGGGCACGCCTGAACAGATTCACCACTGCGGGGACAATGCCAGCTACACGCGGACTGGCCAGCGGCCCCTCTGTGCAAAATCCCTTCACTAAATCCTCTGACAGCACCCCCACCCTCGCAGGATTGGAGACGACCTTGCTCAATGAAACCACTGGCAGATCTTTTTCCCATCGGGCCAACCAATCTAGAAAGGACCTGCTCTGCAAATTCACGCTCATGTGCTCCTCCTGTTTCGTACGATCCCCACCAACTTTCAAGTCAGGAAGTAAAGCTTATTTAGTGTGTATGTCACACTAAATATACATCACAAGGTACCATTTGTCAAGGGAACAGCCTTCGAGCCCTGACCTCAGCCACAGCATCATCGCGAAAACGATATAGTTGGGCTGGACGTCCCTCCCCCGTACGATACACACCTGTCTCCTCGATCACGGCCGCACCGAGGATCTTGCGCCGGAAATTGCGCTTGTCTAGCTTCTCATCCAAGATGATCTCGTAGGCGGTTTGGATCTCGCTGAGCGTAAAGGCCTCTGGTAACAGTTCAAAGCCTACGGCCGTATACTCCAATTTGTAGCGTAATCGCTTTAGCGCATATGCCAGGATCTCGTCGTGGTCGAAGGACAACGGTGGCAAATTGTACATAGGCCACCACTGCGCCTCGACAGCATCGGAACCGGCGCGAGGATCGATCGCGGCGCTGGGGATTAGGGCGAAATACGCGACGGTGATGACTCGTCCCCTGGGATCGCGGTCCGCCTCTCCAAAGGTGTACAGTTGCTCCAGGTAGACATCGCGTATGCCTGTCTCCTCTTCTAGCTCACGGAGTGCGGCCTCTTCCAGCGATTCGGCCATGTCGACGAACCCACCCGGTATGGCCCACATTTCTTCAAAAGGTGGATACTTCCGTTTGATCAGCAGCACCTGTAGGTCGTTGTCTCGCAAAGTAAAGATGATAACGTCTACAGTAATAGAAGGATGAGGTCGATCGTCGAGTGCCATATGGCTCCTCCGTTTGGTGTCAGTTATACACATTATATCAGCCTTGGAAGACCCTGTCAAAGCGCAAACTCACTCGGTATCACCTCATGTGCAGACTTGCCTAGGCAAGCAATTGAGGGTAAAATCAGTGTGCGGCAGACAAGAAGAAATCGACGAGTTGGATCCAAACGCTCACTCCAAAGTCATCCACTGGCCGATCAAAGCTCTGACCCGTCGATTCATTGATGAACGGTATTGGATGGGTTGAGACTGAGGCAGGGGGTCTTTGTCAAGTACAAGGGCCCTGGAAAATAAGGAGAAGACTATGGCAATTGGAACTGGAGACGCCAAGCTCGTGCGCTTCCTTCGACAGGAGTACAGCCGCCTCCAGGATGAGAACAATCTACTCCTTGACGAGGTGTATGCACTCCGCCGGTACATCACAGCCCTCCAGGATCTCCAAGGGACGGTGCAGCGCTTCGCACCAGAACAAGATATCCTGGATCTGCTGGGCGAGACCCTCGCGTGCGCTATGGTACTGCTTGATACCAACGATGGGTCTCTGATGCTCGTAGATGAAGAGACAGATGAACTGGTGTTTGTGCTGGTACACGGTACAGTAGGCCAGGCCCTGGTCGGGCAGCGCTTTGATCGCCGGAAGGGCATCGCTGGTTGGGCCGCCGAGCATGCCGAACCGGTCATAGTGGACAACGTTAACACGGATGTGCGCTTCTTCGCCGAGATGGACGAGCGGGTTGGGTTCGAGACGCGCTCGCTACTTGCGGTCCCTCTGATAGCTAGAGGTCAGGTTCTGGGAGTGGTTGAGGTGATCAACAAGCAAACAGGCAAAGAGTTCACCGAGGCCGACGCTAGTTTGCTCTCTATCCTGGCCACCCTGGCGGCTTCAGCACTCGACTACGCTGCCTCTGTACCAGTAGGGGCCGAGAGGCGATCGTAGGCATACCACAATGGACGATCCTGCGAGGGGTTGTCTCTCTGCCCGTGTGTCCGTTCTGCTTGCCTGATGACGCTCCAGATGTGTTTCTGACTCCGGCGAGGATACAGGCGTTTTCGAGCTTCATATGACCGAGTGCCTTGAGTTTGTAACCTATTGTGGCCTTTACTGCGGATTGTGCGCGGCCCGCTCTCGCATTCCCCAGCGGGCGGCAGCGCTGCCGGAGGCTATGATTAATGAAGGATGGCCCGTCTGGGGAGCAAACATCCCTATTCGCGACTGCGCGCGACAACGCAATCTGGAGCTGTGCAGTCAATGTATTGACT
>CAYUIS010000014.1:20851-55628 GCA_964444825.1 uncultured Anaerolineales bacterium
ATTCGCGACTGCGCGCGACAACGCAATCTGGAGCTGTGCAGTCAATGTATTGACTTTCCCTGTCCGCGTATAGAGGCACTCGGTACTATTTACCCTACCCTCATTACTGACAATCACCGTATGCAGGCCGTCGGTCTGGACAGGTGGCTGAACGAGCAAGAGGCACGGGCAGAGCGCGGCGTGGTCTATGCCGATACCCGTTACGACGGAGAGGAAACCGTCCGAGAACAGGCATTTGGCGAGGTGGAGAAAAACGGAACGGCCTAGCGTGCCATGACAACACGGACGTATTTCGGTGCAATTATCCTGTTCTCCACATGATGAATAGAGCTTGAGGGAATGCCAATGGCTGATCCAGCGCCGAGTGGAAACGAGTCGAAACACGTCATTCTGATTGTGGATGATGAGGTGTCACTGGCGCAGGTTATTGGAGCCACTCTGGGTGGACAAGGACTGGACACTGTCCTGGCATATGATGGGAATCGAGCTCTCGAACTAGCCCGAACGCTAAAGCCCGATTTGATCCTCCTTGACGTTATGCTGCCAGGACAGTCTGGTTTTGAAGTGTGCGCAAACCTCAAAAGGGATCCCACGACCGCCTCCATTCCCATAATTATCCTCACTGCAAAGGCAGAGCTCTCTGCACGAATGACGGGTATCGCGGCTGGCGCCGACGAATACTTGACCAAACCCTTTAGCCCTATCCAGTTGATTGACCTGGTGAGGAAGGCTCTGTCTGGCAGGCTCGCTGAACATGACTCACAGTGGCCAGATCCATCCACGATACCCGCTGATCAATGGGTGATCTATGCCAAGGAGTTGACGGAACTGTTCAAGGAGGAAAAGGCCGCCCGCCAGGAGTTGGAGCAGGCTGTTCACCGGCTCGACAGACTTGGCCAGTTGCAGACAGAGTTTCTTGGGGTCATAACTCACGAGCTTCTGACTCCCTTTGGCGCTATTGGCTTAGCGTTAGAAGTTCTACAAATGCAGAGCAAAGACCTCTCTGCTGACTTTCGAGCTACCGCGGATGACCTGGCGACCGAAATCGCGGACCTGCACCGTATGATCAACGGGGTGGTCAAATTCGCGGAATTGATGTACAAACGCCGTGATCCAGTGCTGGCGTATCACGATCTGGATCAGTTGATCTCCGAAGCTGTACAGCCTGTGGCAGTGCTTGCTCAGGCTCGCGAGGTGGATTTCCGCTATCTCACTGCCCCAGATGTGCCGAATGTTTTTGCTGATGCCGGTCTCTTGGGTGAGGCAGTGTACCAGATGGCCCACAACGCGGTCAAGTTCAACAAGCCCGGTGGACAGGCACAGGTGAGAGCCTTCGAATCCGACGGCTGGCTTACCATTGAGGCGCGAGACACTGGGATCGGCCTTTCGCGGGATCGCTTAAAATTGCTAGGCCAGCCTTTCGAGCAGCACGCAGACACGTTGCGCCGTGGTCGGGAAGGGCTGGGGGTGGGATGGGCCTTTGTAGGTTACGTCGCTCACGTACACTATGGCCGGACCCACGTCTCCAGCCCAGGCCCGGACAAAGGAAGCACGTTTGGCATCACCCTCCCGGTAGTCCCCGAATCGTAGGGCCCCTTCCCTGGCTTCCTTCGTTCCCAGGGCTCGCGGCCGGTATGGATCGGTCTGACCGATGTGGAACGTATCGTTGGCTGAGCCTCTTCCCTGACCTGCCCCGTACCTCCGTGCGCCACGCCGAGGAGGCCGAGGCTGCAGCTCGTGCAGCCGGGTTGAGGAACGTGCGAATCGGCAACCGCCACCTGCTTTCCCGCGATTACTGACTCGCAGCAAGCCCTGCCCGAGTCCCTCTCATTATCGATCTCATTTGACGTCCTAGAACATTTGTGCTATAATCACAGGTAATCGAAGGCAGTCACACGCAACTGTATGTGCAGGAGGTTGAAACATGAACAGCAATGGACGTGACAAAGCGTTGGATACGGCTCTGGCTACTCTGACCAAGCGTTTTGGTGATGGCACCATCATGCGCCTGGGGGAAGCCACCCATCTGCAGGTAGACATCATCCCCACCGGTTCCCTGGCCCTCGATTACGCGCTCGGCGCTGGCGGCATCCCCCGCGGCCGCGTCACCGAGATCTATGGCCCCGAGGGTGCGGGCAAGACCACCCTCGCCCAGCACATCGTCGCCGAGGCCCAGAAGCGTGGGGGCGTCGCCGCCTTCATCGATATGGAGCACGCCCTCGACCCCGCCTACTCCGCCCGGTGCGGCGTCGACGTGGACGATCTGCTCATCTCCCAGCCCGACACCGGTGAACAGGCGCTAGAGATCGTCGAGGCCCTCGTCCGCTCCGCTGCGCTGGACATCATCGTGGTCGACTCGGTGGCCGCGCTGGTACCCCGCGCTGAGATCGAGGGCGAGATGGGCGACTCGCACCCTGGCATGCAGGCCCGTCTGATGAGCCAGGCCCTGCGCAAGCTCAGTGGGGCCATCAAGCAGTCGAATACCGCCCTGGTCTTTACAAACCAGTTGCGAGAAAAGATCGGCGTGATGTTCGGCAACCCGGAGACCACGTCGGGCGGGCGGGCGCTCAAGTTCTACGCCTCGGTGCGCTTGGACATCCGGCGCATCCAATCCCTCAAGGATAAGGGCGACGTGATCGGCAACCGGACGAGGGTGCGGGTGACCAAGAATAAGATAGCGCCGCCGTTTCGCGTGGCCGAGTTCGACATCATGTACGATGAGGGGATCAGCAAGGCGGGGGATCTGCTCGACCAGGCCGTGGAGATCGACGTGATAGAGAAGCGGGGGTCGTACTACTATCACGATGGCGAGAATATGGCGCAGGGGCGCGAGAATGCCAAGCAGTTCCTGCGCGAGCACCCCGACCTCGCAGCCCAGGTCGAGACCGCCGTGCGCCAGCACCTACAATTGGGAGGTGCCCCTCTGCCTGTTGACAGCGCCGATGACAATGGCAATCCCGAACAAACCGAGGATTTGGAAAAGCTGGAACTGGTTATTGAGGGCGCGCCGTCATAGGAACGTAGAAACCTAGAAGCGATAATTCCAACCCTCCCGCAGGTTCAGGGCCTGCGGGAGGATATCCCTACGCAAGGTTTCAGCTGAACCATCCAATCACAGTGGCAGGAAGGGCAGAGAGCCGATCACCCCTTCCAGGATCACCGCCATTTCCGCCACACCAGTCAGCGAGAACGTCCCCTCGATTGGAGCTTTTAACGCCATCGCCTGGATCTCGAACTCGGGAGAGAGGTCAAGCTTCACTTGCTCGTTCTCGAACAGCCAGGCCCCTGTATCCAGGATCAACCGGGACTCCTGCCCACCCTCTCGCCTTCGGATGGCCCAGCCCGCGCCGTTCCTCTCGATGATGAAGGCGTTGTTTTCCTCCTGCTGAAAACCCTCCTCCTCCAGAAAAAGCCTGGGCTTGTCCAGGTAGGGTTTGCCGTTGTGCACACAGAAGGTGGCACAGTTGCCGCACTCGTTGCAAAGATCGTCCACGTGGATGATCTGCCGGGCCTGCTCGATCCTAAAGAGCTCCTCCCCCGTCACCGCCAACTGATCCTCTTGGCAGGCGAGCACCGGCAGCATCCTCTCGACAGGTGAGATGGCGATCGTATAGTTCGCCCGGTTAGGGCACACCTCCACGCACTTGTCGCAGAAACTGGCGCACTGCACGCACCGGGCTGCCTCCGCCAGTGCCGCTTCCTCCGTCAAGGCCCCTTCGACCAGGTCAAACCCGCCCCGCTGGTCTGGCGGCAGCATTTCGGACGCGTTCTGCCCCACCCGCCGGGCTCGGGTGCGCTTCACGTGCACGATCTCTTTCTCGGAGAGCGTGGGCAACCGCACGGCCGGCCGGTCAAAGCTCACACCGAGTTGCTCACAAATCGCCTCGGCGGCCCTTCTCCCATCGGCGCACGCCTCGATGATCGTCGCAGGTCCACGCACCGCATCCCCCCCCGCATAGATGCCTGCCTCGCCTGCAAGCCCGGTCTCAGGGTCGACGACGACGGTCTTGTTCTTGCCCAGCGAGACGGTGCTGCTGTCGAGGAACGAGATGTCTGGCCTCTGCCCGATGGCGATAACGATGGTTTGCGCCTTGATCTCGAACTCGCTGCCCGTGATGGGCACGGGCCTTCTCCGGCCATCCGCGCCGGCCTCTCCCAACTCGTTCCGTACGCACGCCAGCCCGACAACCCTGCCATCGCTCAGGATGACACGGGACGGAGAGACCAACTCCTCCAGCCGCACTCCCTCGGTCAGGGCATCCTTGATCTCCTCCTCGTTTGCTGGCATCTCCTGCCGGGTTCGGCGATAGACGATGGTCACTGAACCACCGCCAGTCCCACCGACCAGTCGTTTGGCAGATCGGGCCGCGTCCATCGCCGAGTTCCCCCCGCCGATCACCAGCACTTGGCCGCCTAGCTCGATCCTTTCGCCCAGCCGTACCTGCTCCAAGAAATCGAGGGCGTGGAAGACACCTGTCCCATCCTCTCCGTCGATACCCAGTTGTGCATCCCGCTGCGCGCCTGAGGCGATGTAGACGGCCTCGAACCCCTGTTTCAGGAACTCCTCTGGTGGATGGGTGACCCGGTGGGACAGCACCATCTTGGCCCCCAGCGCCAGGATTCGATCGACGTCCGCCTGGACGATGGCCTCGGGCAGCCGGAACGTGGGAGCGATGGCGCACATCCCCCCTGGCCGATCCCTGGACTCAAAGATCGTTGCCCCGACGCCGTTCAGGCCAAGGAAATAGGCGGCCGCCAGCCCCGAAGGCCCGCTGCCGATAATCGCCACGCGGTGGCCGTTCGTCTTGGCCGCAGCCAGCTCGACACGCCCTCTCTCGAGAGCGAATCGCTTCAGCGCCCGAATGGCGACCGGCTCTTCATAGTTGTTTCGCGTGCAACAGGTCTGGCACAAATGGTTGCATACGTAGCCTGTTATTCCAGGCAGAGGGTTGCGGGAGAGGATCACGTCCAGCGCCCGGTCATACTCTCCTTGAGAGATCAGCCAGGCGTAATCAGGTATGTCCTGATGGACGGCGCATTGCTCTGAACAAGGGGCTGTGACGCAGTCAAAGAGCGCGAGGGCGGATTCGACCTTGGGCAAGCCGTATGGGTGATAGAGCTTTTTGTAGCGTGGACCCTCCAAGGCCTGCGCTGCCGCCTGCTCCAGGTTATCCAGTTTGTCTTGGGTCAACTTGTCCAGGCTTGTTGCCCCTAGATCCTGCATATTCTCCTCGAGCCTCTCCAAGTATTGTACCATTCGAGAGTAGCCGCCCGGCTTTAGGATGTCCGACACCGTCGTGACAGGCAGGGCGCCACAGGCGAGAAGCGTTGTCACATTGAACGCGTCGGCCCCTGCGGAGTAGGAGACGTTCAAATCACCGTTGAATTCCTGAGAGAGCTTGTGGAACAGGTTGACCGTGATCGGGTACAAGGCGCGGCCCGACATGTACATCTCGTCACCGGGCAGGTATTCCTTGTGATTGGCCATAGCCAGCGTGTTGCTCAGCTTGACCCCAAAGGTCAGATCGTTTTCGGCGGCCACCTGCCTTAGGGCCTTGATCAACATCACCGCCCGGTCATACGCCAGATCGTGCTCGAACACGCGGTCCGGAATGTGGATCTCTTGGAAGCCGAGCTTTTCGTGCAGGATGTGTATCACCGCCTCTTTGCCCAGCAGTGTTGGGTTCAGCTTCACCGTCGTATGCAATCCCCGTTCTTCCAGTAGGTACCTGCCGATCCGCTCGATCTCGTCAGGGGGGCAGCCGTGCATCGTCGACAACGTGACGCTGTTCGTGATGGACGAGGGGATCTCGATATCCGAAAACTGGGGGAACCTCTCTCTGAGAATTCTCTGGATGGCTTGGACCTCCTCAGATGCATCCTCCAGCCGATCCATGAACCGCGTCATTGCTGGACTCTTGATTCCCTCCAGGTTGTAGCCTACGCTCATATTAAAGATCGTTCCGAAGGGAGTCGTTTCCTCAAAGCCGAGGATCCGTCGGAGGATGTGGATCAGCGCCCAAGCTTTGACATACTCGTCGATGGACTGATCGAGTTTGAGTTCCTGAGACCACTCGACATTGTATCCCTCATCTTCCATATCGATACAGGGCCGTGGGATCTCAAGCTCGTCCCTAATCTGCACTGTCTTTAGCTCGATGAACCGACCGCCGGAAAGCCAGGCACATATGATGTTCTGAGTCAGTTGCGTATGGGGACCTGCACCCGGACCAATCGGCGCAGCCAGGCAGGATCCAAACAGGTCGTGCGTGGCATAAGGACTGTCCGCTTTAGGAGTAAGAAAGAGCGAGCGATGGATCCCAAAAACGGATTGACTTGCTTCAAGCTCCGTCAGTATCCAGTCTAAAAGGACCTCAAAGGATTGGGGCTTCATTTCATTCGACATTACTCTACCTCCTTGAGCAAATGGTGCTCACTGACGCCACGTCGCCTGATTTCAGTGGCTCTATGCCATCCTCGCCCTGAGGATCCGCTACATTCCCGTGGCCAAGTGCAGAAACAGCGTATCCAGGTCAAAGCGCTCGGCCAACTGGTCTGCCAGTGCTTTCAGCCCTAGCGTCTCGGTGGCATAGTGACCGCCGAATACCACGTTGAGGCCATACTCGGCTGCATCGTGGAAGGAAGAATGACTGGTCTCACCTGGCACAAACGTGTCAAAACCAGCATCAGCGGCCTGACCAGTCAGGGAGGCGGCCCCACCAGAGATGCAGCCCACGCGTGATACCTCGTTCGGCCCGTAGTCCAGGATGCGTAGGGGTGGCTCAGCGGTGGCCTGGATCAGGCGCTCGACGAGTGTCTCCAGGGAAACAGGGGGGTTGCACGTGCCGCCGATGCCGATCTTGGTGCCGTGGTATTCGCCAAAAGGATGTCTGTCCTCCAGGGCCAGAATCCGAGCCAGCTCTGCGTTGTTTCCGATTTCGGGATGAAGATCTAGAGGTAGGTGGACCGCATATAGACCACAACCTCCCTCTACAAGCATCCGCACTCGCTGAAAGAGGGGGCCAACCAGCCGAACCGGCTTGCTCCAGAAAAGCCCGTGGTGAACGATGAGCAGTTGAGCGCCAGCGGCGACAGCCTGCTCGAAGATTGCCAGGCATCCGTCCACGGCGAAGGCGATTCTTGTTACTTCCTTGGGACCTTCTACCTGGATGCCATTCTGGGATGCATCCTCTATCTCGTTAACCCGCAGGTAATCATCAAGGAAAGTGGTAAGCGTGTCGCGCTCCAATTGTATTCCCTTTCGCGTCCGCGTATTTGTCGCTCGGCAGCAAGACGGTGCTATTTTGCCAACCGCTCAATGACGTGTAGGATCAGCCATAGAATGCCCAGAATACCAGCCCCTACTAGCAGGCATGCTAGGCCCAGCGCAGCCGCCGACTGGCCGTAGACCAGTGCAATCGTCGCACCGCCGACGATTGTCAGAAAGGCGATTACAACCCAGAACAACCGCCGCTGCTCAGAAGCGCGCTTAGCGCGCAGATCCGTTGGTTTCCCAGGATCCTGGCTCACTACGCCCCAACCCCCTACTCAACCCACAGCGGCACCAGAGTGAACTTTTCAACGTCCACTAGCCCTTGATCGGTCAGTTTTAGTGCTGGGATGACCTCCAATGCCAGGAACCCGAGTGCCATGAACGGATCGTGAAGAGTAGAGCCCAGGTCCCGAGCGCTCTGTATCAGGTTATCCATCTGCTGGCGCACCGTTTCCACAGATTTATCCGACATAATGCCACCGATAGGCAATGGCACGGATGCCAGCACCTCTTCCCCGACGGCGACGACGAGCCCGCCTCCCAAGTTGCCCACTCCACGGGCCGCCGTCATCATTGAGACGTCGTCGCAGCCTGCGACAGTGAGGTTGTGGGCATCATGACCCACGCTTCCAGCCAGCGCACCCCGTTCAAGTCCCAGCCCACGCACGAAACCCAGGCCCACCGTCCCAGTCCGGCCGTGACGCTCGATCACTGCGATCTTGAGCAGGTCTCGCTCTGGAGTAGCCACAGCCACACCCCTTGCGACGCTGGCTGCTTCGATCAGGTGCTCGGTGACAACCTGATCAGGTACGATACCGATAACGCGTATCTGGTCCGTGACAGCGGGGATGCTAAAGCTGAGCCGCTCCCAGTCCACGTGGATGGTGTCGCGTACGTGTGAATCGTCTACCGCGACCGCGGGCCAGTCGCCGACTGGAGCGCCATCCTGAGCTACCAGCACGCCACCTACCCATACCATTTCGGCTTGGAAATCCTCTAGATCGGAGAACACGACCATATCCGCCCTCTTGCCGGGTGCGATTGCACCCCGGTCGTGTAGGCGGAACCATTCGGCGGCGTTGAGACTCGCCATCTGAATGGCGACGATCGGGTCAACTCCCTCATTGACAGCCATGCGGATGAGATAATCTAGATGTCCCTCGTCCAACAGGTCCGCTGGGTGTCGATCGTCGGTGCCAAAAGCACAACGGCGGCTGTTCTCCAAGGTGATGGCCGGCACCAGTGATCGCAGGTTCTTGGCGGCAGTCGACTCACGCACGAACACATACATTCCCAGCCTGAGTTTCTCAAGCATCTCGTCGGCCGCCATGGACTCGTGATCCGATCCAGGACCGGCGCCGATGTAGGCCTGGAGCCACTTCCCGCTCACGCCCGGGGCGTGGCCGTCAATAACCTGTCCCTGAAAGGCGTTTAGCTTTTCAAGCGCACCAGGCAATCCCAGGACTGCTCCTGGCACGTTCATAAACTCGGCCAGTCCGATCACGCGGGGGTGGTCAGCCAAGGCGATCAGGTCTCGGGCTGCCAATTCCGCACCAGCGGTGCCCATGTGAGTGGCCGGGACACAGGATGGGAGATTGACATAGACGGTCAGGGGGAGTCTTTCGGAGGCATTCAGCATATAGCGGACTCCATCGGCTCCAGCGACATTGGCGATCTCGTGCGGATCAGTGATCACGGTCGTCGTCCCCCGAAGTACAACGGCGCGGGCAAACTGGGGCGGGGTGACCATCGATGACTCGATGTGGACATGGGAATCGATCAGGCCGGGACATACAAATCGTCCGTCCAGGTCAATCACTTCCCTAGCCTCGTAATCGGGACCAACACCGATGATTGTGTCTTTGGCTATTGCGACGTCTGTCGTGATGATCTCTCCTGTGAAGACGTTGATCACGCGCCCATTTCGGAGTGCGAGGTCGGCTGGCTCATCGCCCCGAGCAACGGGAAGAAAAGTGGAAAGGTCCATAGTCCGTCTCCTGAAACAGATTGAGTTTGCTTTAGTCACATCTCAGGTGCTAGGTCGGCAGTGTCTTGATGGATCGCCAATGAACCCTGGAGAAGTATAGCACGGCTAGACCCTCGGCACAATCTGCACGTCTGGGTCTAGTCTGCCACGCTACCATCTGTGGTTTTGCCTGGGGACAAAGCGTCCTTGTCCCTTTCTGCCGGTGAACTGTCCATCCCGCCAGACGACGTGACCTCGGGAGATGGTTGCCTTAACACATCCCTGGACGCGCATTCCTTCATACGGCGTGTATCCGGCCAGGGCGTGAAGGGCGTCACCAGTGATTCTGTTCTCGGGTTCCTGATTGTAGATGACGATATCGGCGTCTGACCCGGGCAGGAGCGCCCCCTTCTGTGGCCACAGCCCCCACAGACGAGCTGGATTGGCTGAGACGAGTTCGACTAGCTCTGAAGGTGTCAAACGACCTTCGGCTACGCCATAGGTATACATCAGCGGTAACAGCGTCTCCATCCCCGGCAGGCCGCCCGGCGTCTGTGCAAAATCGTCCTGATTTGTCTTCTGGTCAACCGTATAATCACAGTGGTCGGTGACGATCTGATCAACCACCCCGGCCTCCACCAGTGCCCATAGTCGATCTGGCTCTTCTCGATTGCGCAAGGGTGGCTGGAGGATGTAGCGCCAGGGTTCCATTCCTTCGTAGGCCGTATCGTCAAGCAGAAGGTATTGTGGACAGGTCTCACATGTTGCGTTTTGCCCATTGTCGCGCGCCTCAAGCACCAGTGCTACGGAGCGAGCTGTCGAGCAGTGGCAGATGTGAACGGGGCAGGCGACAGTTTCGGCGAGGAAGAGAATTCGCTTGACAGCTTCCTGTTCGGCTGTCGCGGAGCGGGAGCGGCCGTGGTACCGCCAGCCGGTCTCCCCGCTGGCGGTCAATGCCTCAGTCTGTGCTGTCACTAGTGCGTCGTTCTCGCAGTGTACAAGCGGCAGAATTCCCAGGTCGGCGCACGTCTCCATCAGTCGCAGGATGGTTGCGTCATCAGCATAGTAGTTGGGTTTGTATGTTGTGTAGAGCTTGATGCTGGGTGTGCCCAGCTCACTCAGAATGGCCAGGTCGTCCTCCCCACCCTGAGGCAGATCCGTAACCATCACGTGGAAGGTATAGTCGATCACGGCGGCGTGCGCCTGTTTCAGTCTTGCCTCGACTGCTTCTTTCAGAGTTTGTCCTGTTAACTGGGTAGCAAAGTCTACTACGGTAGTGACGCCCCCACACGCCGCGGTGCGTGTGCCGACATACCAGTTATCCAAAGTCCGGTACACACCTGTGTCGAGCTGGATGTGAGTGTGGGCATCGATGACCCCTGGGAAAACATAGCAGCCTTCAGCATCCAATATCAGAGTATCGTGTGCTGCTGGAAGCCCCTGACCAATGGCCTTGATGCGTTCTCCCTGTATGAGAAGATCGCCCTTCCAGGCTGCCTCGGAGCTGACGACGGTGCCGTTTTGTATGAGTGTGGTATCGGTAGAGATTTGTTTCATTTCTACTCAACCTTCTGCTTTTCGTATAGTCGAATGCGGTATCTAGGCCTCAGTTTGTGGAAAAGAGCAACAGGTAATCACTATGCGAAGAAGTTGCCTCAGATCGGGTAGCCTTGCGTCACCGAAGCAGCTCAAGCACTTGGGCCTGCGTCTACAGCGCCTCCTCGACCAACCGCTGCGCGATTCTGTTGTGCCGCTCAATGACCGGGCCCAATTCCACCGGCGACAAGTGTCCCTCCTCAACGACGATGCGGCCGTTAATGACCGAGAGATCCACCTGTTGTGGCGTGCAAAAGACCAATGCTGCAAGGGGATCGTGGAGTGCACCCGCATATGCCAATCGCTGGAGTCTGATGCCAATAAAATCCGCCGCTTTCCCTACCGCCAACTGTCCAATGTCATCTCGTCCCAGTACCTGGGCACCCCCACGTGTCGCTAGCCACAATGCTTCCTTTGCCGAGAGTCCCGCGGGATCACCGGATACCCTTTGCAGGAGCAGGGCCATCCGCGCCTCGCCCAGCATATGCGAAGAATCATTGCTGGCTGAACCATCTACCCCCAGCCCCACCCTAACCCCTGCGTTGAGATAACGCCTTACTGGGGCGATGCCAGATGCCAGCCGCATATTCGAACTTGGGCAGTGACACACACCCGTACCCGTCTGTGCGAACAGAGCGATCTCCTGTTCGTTCAGATGGACGCAATGCGCGTGCCACACATCCTCCCCAATCCAGCCTAGATTCTCGGCATAGCCTACTGGACGGAGGCCAAACTCCCGCAGACAGAACTGCTCCTCGTCCAACGTCTCTGCCAGGTGGGTGTGCAGCAACACACCATATGAACGGGCCAGCGTGGTAGCCTCCCGCATAAGATCCGACGTAACCGAGAAAGGAGAGCAAGGGGCCACCACAATACGCACCATCGCGTACGGTGCCGGGTCATGGTAGGACTCAATGACACGCTGCGTATCCTTCAAGATCAGGGGCTCTTCCTCCACAACGCTATCTGGCGGAAGCCCTCCCTTACTCTCCCCCAGGCTCATCGATCCCCTGCACGGTTGAAACCGAACCCCAATCGCTTGTGCGGCTTCGATCTCATCATCAATGCGACAATCGTTGGGAAAAATGTACAGGTGATCCGACACAGTGGTGCAGCCAGAAAGCACCAACTCTGCCAGCCCTACCAACGCGCTGGTGTACACAGCATCGGCGGTCAACCCAGCCCAAATGCGATATAGTGTCTTGAGCCACTTGAACAGAGTAGCATCCTGGGCCGCTGGTACCGCCCGCGTCAACGTCTGGTAGAGATGATGATGCGTATTTACCAGCCCAGGCAGGATGATCATCCCCTGAGCGTCGATAACCTTATCCGCACCATCCGGCAGTTCAGTGCTGGGCCCAACCTGCTCGATCACATTGTCTCGCACCAGCATGCCGCCGTCGGTGATAGGCTCCCCCTCCCTCCCATCCATTGTCACCAATACGTCGGCGTTTCTAACTAGCAACGTAGCCATCAAGAGTCCTCCAACCCATACTCATGCTGAAGCAGTGCCGATGTCGTCACGATGCCATCAGTGTAACATACCTGCCTACATTTGACAAAACACGGCACAACTGACCAAGCCGACTACCTTTCGGGGAGACGTGCAGACACGGCGTTGCCCATACGTTTCATGTTTGTGACGAACTGTGATAGAATAGCACTATCTCACTTGGCACATCAGGTGATATCGGGGAGGGCGTCGCAAGTATGCGCACACGTACGTGGGCTATCTTTATCATAGCCAACATCATCGTCACGACATTGGTTGTGCTGACCATCCTATACGTCTGGGAACTACGCCAGAGTTCTGTGACCTCCAGTGCCACCTCCTCGCCCGAGGCCCCAGCCGTTGCAGACACAACGAGCGCCCCCACCGAGCCACCTATGTCGTCCCCTACTAGCCCGACACAATCTACCCAGTACACTGTCCAGGCAGGTGACACACTGGGCGGCATAGCACAAGCCTACGATGTCTCCCTGCCAGACTTGATGGCCGCAAACGGGATCGACGATCCCAATCTGCTCCAAATCGGTCAGACCCTGGTCATTCCGATCAACCACCCTACCCCAATCGACGGTTCGCCGGAGACAGCGACACCTGAGTCTACGCCCAACACGCTGCCCCGTGTCCCGCTGCCAACACTGACCGTCTCAGGCCCTCCCTTGGTGGAGATAGCCCAGGTGGTAGGAGCCGGTGAACTAGCCAACGAAGTCGCAGTCGTTCGTAACCTGGGAGGGGCGGTCGACCTGGAGAAGTGGACCCTGTCCGACGCAGAAAACAATACCTTTGTCTTCCCGATGACTATGCTATTTGCCGACGCACAAATGCGCATTCATTCAACCCCAGGCCGGTCTACACCCAGCGATCTGTATTGGGGCCGGGATACGACAGCGTGGAATAGTGGAGAGCTCATCACCTTGAGCGACAGTACAGGGAACGTAGTGGACACCTATATCGTGCCCTAGTGGCGCAGTGAGCCAAGTCGACGAACAGATGGCTACAAGACCGCGATCACACTAGGGACAGTCAGGGACCCGCTCAATCCTGGCTCCCACCTTGCTCAGTTTCTCCTCAATCCGCTCATAGCCTCGATCGATCTGATGGATGTTCCGAATGGTGCTCTCACCCTCGGCACATAGAGCTGCAAGGAGCAAGGCCATGCCCGCCCGAATATCAGGGCTTTCCACCTTGTCCCCGTGCAAGGGTGAGGGTCCTTGCACCACGCACCGATGCGGATCACAGAGAATGATGCGCGCTCCCATCCAGATCAGCTTGTCCACAAAGAATAGACGACTCTCGAACATCTTCTCATGGATCAGAACAGTCCCCGTGGACTGAGAAGCTACGACAATCGCAATACTCATCAGATCCGCCGGGAAACCTGGCCAAGGCGCATCATATACGGAGGGTACAGCTCCCCCCAGGTCTGGCGTGATGATAAGGCCCTGATCAGAGGAGACAAACACGTCCCGGCCCCGTGCCTCAAAGGCCACACCCAGCCGATCTAGCACAGCGGCGACCATTCGCAGGTGCTCCGGAGCAGCATTCTTGATCAGCAATTCCCCACCGGTCACCGCAGCCAGTGCTATGTAGCTTCCCACCTCCATATAGTCCGGGCCGATGGTGAACTCGCCACCACCGAGTCGCTCTACCCCGTGAATTGTGAGCGTATTGGAGCCCACGCCCTCAATCTGTGCACCAAACCGGCAGAGCATCTGACACAGATCTTGAACATGGGGTTCAGACGCCGCATTGCGGAGGACGGTCGTGCCGCGAGCAAGAACGGCTGCCATAATCGTGTTCTCGGTTGCCGTGACACTTGCCTCGTCCAGTAGGATGTCAGCCCCATGTAGCTCCTTGCCACGCAACTGAAACGTGTCTGCGGAGCCAACTTCTGCCCCCAACGCCCTGAGTGCCAGAAAGTGGGTATCCACCCGTCTGCGTCCAATGACGTCCCCGCCAGGTCTGGGCAGATCGACCTGCCCCATTCGGGCCAGCATCGGTCCAGCCAATGTAATAGAGCCCCGGATGATTCCAAAGAGTCTAGGATCCAGTGCTGATGTGCGAACATCACCGGCGTGCACGCGCCACGTATGAGGATCTAGCTTCTCGATCGAGACACCAACTTCGGTGAGGAGTTGTCCCATTGTCGTCACATCACCAATGGCCGGCAGATTCCGAAGCGTAACGGGCTCGTCGGTCAAAAGACACGCGGCTAGCAGAGGCAAAGCTGCGTTCTTGTTGCCACCCGGAGTCACCGTACCGGTAACAGGATGACCACCTTCAATGATGAATGTCTCCATTCTTGATTGCTCCGCTTGCAGCCTACCCACGCACTTGGCGTAGGGCACTAGCCAATGACAGATTGCTCCAGATACGGCAGAACACCAGGGACCATCACCATTGCAAGGTCACGGCCTGACCAGGTTGTAGATTCAGCTTGCTGGCCGCATTTCCTTCCCGCACCGCGATCTCCAAGTGGCCCTCGCTGCCCACCAGGGCGAGTGTCTGACCGTGCTCAACATTCGCATAGGTTCGGTGCACCCCGCGTATCTCCTGGTCAGCTACGAGCACCGTCGCCTTGTCAGCCCGCAGGCGTACCTTTACTGGTCGCTCGCTCCCACCCGCTTGGAACGTTGGAACGAGAGAGACGTTTTCCCCCTCCCACCTCAGTAGTCCAATGCTCGTGATCACATTGCCAAAGTGATCGGCGTGCAAGATTTCGCCAGTGGCGCTATTGGCTGCCATCTCCAAACGCGGAGACGGGAAAGTGATCGGGTCGTGCACCGCTGGGCCTAGGGCCGCAATCGGGACTCCCGCCGCCAAGTGTGCCGCTGCTGGCGCAAAGATGTCTCGCCCGTGAAAGGTATGACTGACTTTGGGCAATCGATAGCGTGGTGAGGCGAGCTCAACTAGCGCCTCAACTGGCTCGCAAGCCATCATATAGCTGAACACACCATTATCCGGTCCAACAAACATACCTGCCGGGGTGCGCAAAGCAACTGGGCGGCGCACACTGCCCACGCCAGGATCTACCACTACCAGATGCACGGTGTGTCGAGGAAAGAACCTATAGGCAGTGTAAAGAACGTAGGCAGCCTGACGGACATCCTGTGGCGCTATTGAGTGGGAGATATCCACCAACTGCGCCTCGGGAACAATGCTGAGAACAACCCCCTTCATCGTCCCCACATAGCCATCAGCAGTTCCAAAGTCAGTTGTGAGGGTTACAAGTGGCATTTGCTTCATCGGTGATATTCTACCGGGAAGGACAAAAGTCGTCAAGGAGCCACCGCCTGGTTTGACAACATCACAATCAAATGATATAATTTTTAGGAACTTTCGGAATATTAGGGAGTTTCGACTTGGATAGTGCAACACCACAAAAGCTGTCCCCCAGGCAACGGGATTTCTTGAGCCGGCTGCTCGACCTCTATCGAGAGGCCAAGGGCCCCGTACATTATGCTGAGGTTGCCGACGCTCTAGAGGTACGGCCTGTCACGGCCTATGAGATGTTGCGGCTCCTGGAGAGCAAGGGATTGGCGTACTCCCAGGCAGTACGACACCAGGGCCGTAAAGGTCGTTCGATCATCGTGTTCTCCCCGACCGGAAGGGCGACTCAGGTATTGGGAGAGATGACAGGGGACACGGTCACTGAGCGTGAATGGGAGAATGCCAAGGCAAACATTCTGGCGACACTAGAAGAGGTCAGGGGCACTAGCCACCAAGAGTTATTGGATGAGCTGCTCTCACGTATCCCGGATCGAACATCTCCATTGCTCTTTACCGCTGACATGATCACAGCCACAATCTTGGCTCTGTACGAGCTGCGCGACGCAGCAGCAGCGAAGGGAGTATTCGCCACCATAGACCGGTTCGGTCCTCCAGGTCGAGCGGTCCTATACCTACTGGCGGGTCTGAGCCTGGCCCTTTCATTGGTGGAGAAAGCCAACCGGAACACAACATCGCTCCTCCTCTCCTACTCCCACCAATTCCGACAGCACCTGGATAGCCTGACTCAGGGAGAACAAGCCCGCTTGTCTGATTTCGTCTACGAAGTGTTGCGAGCCCTTGGTCTGTAGAAAACGACATGTGGTCAAGGAGGTGAGACAAACATAAGACGACGATCGTCCAATACTGTGGAGTCTATGTGATCAACACTCAAGACTAGGAGGTGAATAGTGGTCCGCATGATAGAGAAAAGTATGCTGCTGGGCCTGGGCATCTTGACCCTGACCCGGGATAGAGTCGTGCAAACGGTCAACAGTATGGTCGCAGAGGGACAAGTCAAAGAAGAAGAGGCGTCCAACATCATTGACAGACTGGTAGCTCGAGGTGAAGAGGAACGCGAGGAACTCCGCAACATGGTGCGTGATGAGCTCGACAAGTTCCGCATCAGTATGCCTATGGCTTCCCGCAAGGATATCGAGGACCTGAGCCAGAAGATAGATGAACTGACCGTGCGAATCGACGAACTGGCTGGCAAGAAACAAGAGAAGAAGTAGTCGACCCAACTGGAGCTGATTGTGATTCGTGAGGTCGGGCACCCCACTGCCTCCCCGACCTCACCGCTACACGCTACAGGAGACACAACCACGGTTCCGCTACCCTCGGTGTGCGAATTGTGGTAGAATTGAAACCCGATGGCCCGCTCACCCGCACGCAGCGTCCGACACCTCCAGCGCTATCGTGAGATCGCTCGCATCCTTGTTCGCCACGGGTTCGGCGAGTTGGTCGATACGCTAGAGCTACTCCCCTACCTCTCATTGCCCCGTAGACTGTTACGCCGAGAGGATTCCGTGTCATTTCCTCTCGGCGTACCCCATCGGCTACGCCTGGCTCTGGAAGAACTGGGACCCACTTTCGTCAAGCTGGGCCAGGTACTGAGCACTCGCCCGGACCTACTCCCCACCGCCTATATCAGCGAACTGGCCAAGCTGCAGGACACGGTGCCTCCATCAGCCTGGGGAGAGATCCGCGCACTTCTCGACACAGAACTGGGCGTGCCAATCGAGGAGGTCTTTACAGACTTTGATCCGACTCCTATGGCCGCCGCCTCACTGTCACAGGTACACACCGCCCGCTTGCCGTGCGGCACTCCCGTCGTCGTCAAGGTTCAACGACCCAACATCCAGGCACTGATCGAGACTGACCTCGAGATCCTGTTCGACTTGGCGCGGCTGATCCAAGAACGCACACCGGTAGGCGCAATCTACGATCTGGTTGAGATCGCCGACGAGTTCGCTGTTACACTACGGGCTGAGCTGGACTTTCGCCGCGAAGGGCGCAATGCGGATCGTTTCCGTGCCCTCTTTGCTGACGAGCCATACCTCCACATCCCTCACGTCCACTGGGACTATACCACGCATCGGGTGTTGGTCCTTGAGCGCATCGATGGCATCAAAATCGATGATATCGAAGCTCTCGATGCCGCGGGCTACAATCGCAACCACATTGCCCTCAACGCTGCCCGTATGATCATCAAGGAGGTCCTGGAGGACGGTTTCTTCCACGCTGATCCGCATCCAGGGAACTTTGCAGTCATGCCCGGCGAAGTCATAGGCGCAATGGACTTTGGGATGGTAGGACACCTAAGCCACCGATCGCGAACTGACCTGATTCGTCTGTATGTCGTCGCCGTCCGTTTGGATGAGGAAGGGATTGTTGATCATTTGGTCCATATGGGTGTAGTCAGCGGCACAGTGAACCGTAGGGAGCTACAGAGGGACGTAGGACGATTACTGCGCAAGTACCACGGTATCCCTCTGATAGACGTACGCGCCCGGGAAGTGGTCGAGGATATCATGCCCATCGCGTTTCGCCACAACCTGCATCTACCATCCGACCTGTGGCTGCTGGGCAAGACGCTCGCAATGATGGAAGGCGTAGGCCTAAAGCTAGTTCCCGAGTTTGACATGTTTGCCGTCTCTGAACCGTATGTCCGCCGCTTTATGCGGGACATGGCCTCGCCACGCACCTGGGGACCCCCGCTCCTAAAGGCAACAGGCGAGTGGATGGAACTACTAGGGCAGATTCCCCGTATCAGCTCACAGATCTTGACCCGCGTCGAACGGGGAGAGGTTGAGGTAACGATCGACCACAAGGGCCTGACTGAAGCGCTGGGACGAATCGACCAGTTAGCGAATCGGCTTTCACTGAGTATGCTGCTAGCTGCACTCATCGTCGGTCTGGCCCTTCTGGTGCCAGTGTTCAACCTGGGCGATCAATGGAATCTGGCAACAGTGGTCGTCATTCTTGGTTTTGTTGGCGTCAGCCTTCTGAGCCTCTGGCTCGTGTTCTCCATCTGGCGGTCATCAAGGAAATGACGCCAGTGCGCGCAGAGGGATGATCCCCGGGTATTCGCCTGCTTCCCAATCCGCCCTCACCACATCCAGAGTGCTGGTTGTCATTTCCCACTTCTGTGCTATGATACTCTCCGTCCTGCACCTCAATCTCCAGTAGATGACGATGGTCGAAGAATCCAAAGCCCCCCTTCAGACCGAAGAACCTCGCTTTTGCCAGGCTTGTGGCTCACGCGTAGCGGCAATGGCGACAACCTGCCTTATGTGTGGCGCTTCGCTCATCGAAGGGGAACCCTCACCGGAAGAGGAGAAAACCCAAAGACAACTGCCTGGGTGGATCAGAGGCTTGATCGTCGTTGGATTAGCGCTCGTCATCCTGTCAGCAGGTAGCTTTGGGCTCTACAGACTTATGACGGCACGACCCGAGGTCGAGGAAGTAGCTCCTACCGCCATTCCCACTCGAACGCCGACCCTGACGCCAACTCCCACTGCGACGCAGACGCCCACCTCCGTCCCCACGCCGACCTCTATTCCTCCACTCGCCCACCAGGTGCAGGGCGGAGAGACTCTCAGCGACATAGCCAATCTGTACGGTGTAGCCCTTGAAAAGATCCGCGATCTAAACCCATCCATAGATCCCAATCTGCTTCAAGTGGGGCAAATCGTGCTCATTCCGGTCGCAACGCCCACACCAGGGCCAACCGCTACGCTTGATCCGAACGTTCCCACGCCTACTCCCCCGGACTATGTGGTCCACATCGTCTCACCAGGTGAGACGCTAAGTACTATCGCCGAGGCATACGCCGAGCAATATCCTGAGGCCGGTGTTTCGATCCAATCCATCCGTTTTGCCAACGATTTGCCCGCTGCTGATGATACCATTCGAATCAATCAATCCCTCATTATCCCCCTGAGCACACCAGAGCCCAGCCCTACGCCCACGGTGGACCCCAATGCCACATCCACGCCAATACCTCCCTATGCATCAGTACCACTCCTCAAACCACCTGGCGGAGCAATCGCTGTAGGCACGTCCGATCCAATACTCTTGCAGTGGGCTTCCATAAACGTACTGCGTGATGACGAGTGGTATGAGCTAACCCTCTCACAGCCACCCGGGGGTACGATTTCGGCAACCATCCATACCCGCTCTACTGCCTGGCGCATTCCTGCCGACCTGATGCCCGCTTCGGACGCCTATGTACGAGAGTTTCAATGGCAGGTTGGGATCGTCCAAGAGGCGCTTGATGACGACGGCACACGGATTTATGGGGAGGTGGGATTCCCAAGCCAGACAAGGACGTTTACTTGGCTGGAATTCCCCCCCACTTCCACGCCGACTCCAACCCCGACCAGTACTCCTACCATCACTTTGACCCCCAGCCCTACCCCTAGCCCTACCCAGACTCCGACGGCCACGTCCACACCTATCCCAAGCCCCACATCCACCCCAACCCCTTCCCCCGTGCCCCCAGCCCTTCCTAGTGCCACACCTGCCCCGTAACCATCCGTCTCATCAAGGACTCTGCATTCTGCTCGCTTTGATGCCGCACATCCAAGTGGAGCTGCTCTGTCATAAGAACAGCGCCGCTCGAAAGAGCAGCGCTGTCTCCTCTAGACCCTACCGATGCCAGGTATGCTTCCTATTGCCAGGGGCTGACCTCTCCCCGCAAAAAGGCGTTAATATCGGCAGCCGCCCGCTTGCCAGCTCCCATCGCGCTCACCACCGTCGCTGCACCGGTTACCACATCTCCACCGGCCCATACCCGGGCCATAGTGGATCGTCCTGTCGCATCATCAGCCACTATCGTGCCCCACCTGCTGCGGTCCAAGCCCTCTGCATCGACAAAGACCAATGGATTAGGACTGGTACCCAGGGCAAAAACGACGGTGTCGACCGCCATCTCAAACTCGGAGCCCTCGATCGGGACTGGCCTGCGGCGGCCAGATGAGTCTGGCTCGCCTAGCTCCATCCGAATGCACCGCATCCCGACCACACCACCCTTCTCGTCTCCCAGGATCTCGACCGGGTTGGTGAGGAAATCAAAGATAACACCCTCCTCTTCGGCGTGGTGTACCTCCTCGGCTCGAGCCGGAACCTCCTCTCGGGAGCGACGATAGACGATGTGAGCCTCACCAGGTTGTCCGCCGTTTTTCTGCGCCTCAAGCACCTGCAGACGCAGACTGCAACGGGCGGCATCCATCGCCACATTGCCCGCGCCGATCACTGCCACCCTCTTCCCCACCTTGACTGGCGTATCGTATTCGGGGAACCGGTAGCCCTTCATAAGGTTAACCCGGGTTAGGAATTCGTTGGCCGACATCACGCCGTTGTAGTTGATACCGGGGATACGAAGGAATGAAGGCAATCCAGCACCAGTGCCCAAAAAGACAGCGTCATACTCGTCCAACAACTCGGGAAGCGTAGCGATACGACCGATCACGTGATCCAACGAAATCTTGATTCCCAGGCATTCGGCTGCATAATCGATCTCACCGTGAACCACGCCCTTCGGCAAACGGAACTCTGGGATACCATACACCAGCACACCGCCAGGACTGTGCAACGACTCAAAGATGACAACCTCGTGTCCCTCTCGCCCCACATCCACTGCGCAGGTCAGACCTGCCGGGCCTGAGCCGACAACGGCGACTCGCTTACCAGTGCTCTCAAAGCACTCCAGAGGGCAGGTCCTCTGAGCCAACTCATAGTCCCCCACAAAACGCTCCAGCCGCCCAATAGCGACAGGCTCCCCTTTCTTGGCCAGGACACACGTCAGTTCGCACTGCACTTCCTGGGGGCAGACCCGACCACAGATAGCCGGCAGACTGTTCTTCTTCTTCATCGCATCCACTGCTCCGAGCATATCGCCCTCACGCAGCGCAAGGATAAACTCTGGGATTGGCACTTCCACCGGACACCCCTCAACACAGTGGGGCCGGGCACACTGGAGGCACCGCTCCGCTTCTAGACGAGCCAGTTCCACTGTGAAACCAAGGGCAACTTCGTCAAAGTTGCCTCCACGCTCCAGTGGATCTTGCACAGGCATCTCTTGCCGGGGGATCTTTATCCGTTCTCGCTGTCCAAGTTCCGACACCTACGCACCTCCCTCAGCCAAGACGGCTCTCATCCGGCATTCGTGCTCCCAATGCTCGACTGCCCTCTGTTCCTCATCCCGGTAGAATCGCTGGCGGGCCAGCAGGTTATCCCAATCCACCTTGTGGGCGTCGAACTCTGGACCATCAACGCACACAAACTGGGCGCCCTCCTCAAGTAAGACCCGACATCCACCACACATCCCAGTGCCATCTATCATGATCGTGTTTAGGCTGACGATGGTCGGCACCTCGAAAGGCTTTGTCGTCAGCGCGACCACTTTCATCATGATCGCAGGGCCGATCGCCCATACGCGCACAATCTCGCCCGGCCGCCCTTCCAGCAGCTCTTTAAGCGGTTCGGTCACGAATCCCTTGCGGCCATAGGAGCCATCGTCTGTACACACAATGAGATCGTCGCTGACGTCACGCATCTTCTCTTCCCAGAAGAGCAATTCCCCGTTGCGCGCGCCAATGATCGAGATGACGGTATTGCCAGCCTCTTTCAGCGCCTTGGCAATAGGATATATGGGGGCGATGCCCACCCCACCCCCCACACAGATCACCGTCCCATAGTCTTCAATCTCAGTCGGATGCCCGAGGGGGCCAGTAAAGGTAGCAAACCCCTCGCCCGGCTTCATAGCGCCCATCTGCATCGTGGACTTGCCCACCTCCTGGAAGATGATGGTTATCGTGCCGGACTCTGGATCATAGTCCGCTATAGTGAGCGGAATACGCTCTCCATACTCGTCGATGCGCACGATCACGAATTGACCAGCCCGTGCCTTGCGTGCCACCTCTGGCGCATCGACAACCATCAGCTTGTTGTGTTCACCCAGACTTTCCTTACGCAGAATCTCATACACAGATAGCCTCCCATTCTTCGCAGACGAGCAATGATCGCCGATAGCCGCTGGCTCTCAACTGCGGTTTAGCATACCTGATTCCAGGCACATAGTCAAGTGGCGTTCATCGTTTCTGCCCGTGACATCCATCATTTGACCGTTCTTGTTCCTGATGCTACAATTGACTCTGGGACATGTCCAAAGCCCGCCAGCTCAAGCCCACATCGCCCCCAATCTACACAGGATGAACCACCAGGCTGCTGCGGGAAGCGACCCGTGGCACCAACACCAAACCAGGAGGCAAGTCGTGGATACAGAGTCAAACCTGAACCGTGATATCCCGGTACTGGACTGGTCGCCCTATCTCTCTGAACGAGCACAAGGGATGACCAGTTCTGTCATCCGAGAACTCCTAAAGCTGACCCAGGAACCGGATATTATATCCTTCGCAGGAGGGCTGCCTGCGCCGGAACTCTTTCCATTGCGCGAGATCGAGGAGGCCTGCCGCTACATCATCCGCAAGGAAGGCACAAAGGCCCTTCAATACAGCGCCACCGAGGGACATCCGCCACTCAAGGATTATCTGGCCACTGCAATGCACAAGTATGGTGTGCCCGCCGTTCCAGGGAACATCCTGTTGACCAACGGGTCGCAACAGGCCCTGGACTTGATAGGCAAGCTCTTTATAAATCCTGGAGACTTTGTGCTCACGGGTCGCCCCACCTATCTGGGAGCAATCCAGGCCTGGAGAGCATACCAGGCCAGATTCCACACGGTCAATCTCGACGATGACGGTATGGTGGTCAGCGAGATCGAACACGCATATAAAAAGGCAGTCGCCGATTCTGGTCGACCTCCCAGGTTCATTTATGTCCTTCCGAACTTTCACAATCCTGCCGGCACAACCCTGCCGCTGGAACGACGTCACCGGTTGGCTGAGGTCGCCGCCGCCCTGGACTTGCCCGTCATTGAGGATGATCCCTATGGCGAGTTGCGATACGAGGGCGAGGATATTCCGCCCATCTGCACCACCATCCCCGAGCGCACCATCTACCTGGGCACCTTCTCAAAGACTATGGCTCCTGGGCTGCGGCTGGGCTGGATCGTCTGTCCCGAAGTTCTGATGGAGCGTTTCCTCCAGGCCAAACAAGGTTCCGATCTGCACACAGGCACGCTTGTACAGTATGTTGCCAGTGATATCTGTGAGCGAGGTCTGCTCAAGCCGCACGTGAGGCAACTGCGCAAGGTGTACAAAGAGCGCCGTGACACTATGCTGGACGCTTTGGCCGAGTTCTGGCCAGCAGGTTCCAGTTGGACCCATCCCCAGGGTGGTCTGTTTCTTTGGGCCCGAGTGCCCGAGTCTATTGACACAAACGAGTTCTTCAAACTGGCGCTGGCGCAAAGAGTCGCCTACGTGCCAGGGATCAGTTTCTATCCCAATCGCGACGGAGGACACAACGCGATGCGGCTCAACTTTTCCTTCTCATCACCAGACCTCATCGTACAAGGCATTCAAAGATTGGGAACAGCTCTCAAGAACGCTCTGACTGAGTAACGTCCAGTACTGCAACCTGGGCGGCTCCCCCTCACGTGGAGATTGTTGGGTCGGGTCGTCAAGCCTGACGCCCAGCGCCCCTCAGCCCTGAAGACCCAATTCAGGACTGGCCCAGACTCTGCGACGCTGCCTTTTACCCTGCGACTTGGAGCACTCACCCGTCCTCAGCGGCAACAAGAGGGGAATGTGTTCTTGCCCCTTTGTTGTAGTGAGAGTATACTTTGGGAAGTCATAAAAACCAGCAAGAGTCTTGAATAGGAGTTCTTCCCGTTGCCCGTGTCCGAACCGTCTCTCGTTCGCTACAAGATACAGAGGCCCACCGCCGCTGGCCTGCTACATCGTCCCCGGCTGTGCCAGGAGATCGAGCGAGGACTGGACTGCAAACTGACCATTATCTCCGCCCCAGCGGGGTATGGCAAGACATCGGCGCTCATCGATTTTGCGCAACAAAGTGCAGTGCCCGTGTGCTGGTACACCGCCGACGAACGCGACCGTGACCTCGGCATATTCGTCCACTACCTATCAGGCGCTATCCGCGAGCAGTTTCCCAGATTTGATACACAACTCCTGGCAGGACCGACATTCGACCCCGATGACGCTTTTCAAGATCCCGCCACAATAGCGGGAGAGTTCAGCAATCAGGTCTCAGAGATCGACACCCCCTTCGTGTTAGTATTGGATAACTTTGAGGCAGTAGATGGGACCTCTGGCATCAGAGCCTTTGTGCACCGCCTGTTGGATGTGTTGCCGTTCAATTGCCACCTTATGATAGGCAGCCGCGTCTTGCCAGACGTTCCCATCGCCCAGTTGGTAGCCAAGCAGCAGCTTGTCGGCCTAGCGGATCGAGATCTCCAGTTCACACCGCGCGAGATACAGAGCCTTCTGCATCTATCACAGATCGAGATAACCGAGGATCAGGCAGCTACGCTCGCAGCCAATTCTGAAGGTTGGATCACTGGTATCCTGCTGCTCGCCAGCAGGCTCCGTAAAGAGGCCCAAGCGATCCTCGAGGATGGAGAGCAGGCCACTGCAGAGACCTACAGCTTCTTGATTCAGGAGGTGTTACTTCAACAACCTCCCGATATTCAGCATTTCCTATGCACATCAGCTATCCTACGGGAGATATCACCACGCTTGTGTCGCCAGATTCTGCAGATCAGCGAATCAGAGGCTTTGCTAGCGGAGGTAGAGCGACGCAACCTCTTTGTCATTCGTTTTGGGGAAGTCGGTGGAGCCACCTATCGCTATCATAACCTTTTCCGCGATTTCCTGCTTGAACAGCTAGACCAGCGCGATCCGACCAGTAGCATGCATCTCCACCAGCGCGCAGCAGCATTCTTCGAAGAGGCCGATCAAATCGAGGAAGCAGTCTACCACTACACTGCCGCCAAAGCTTATCCACAGGCAACGCTGCTGATGGAGCGGGTGGCCCTGGAGTGGTTCACTCGGGGACGTGTTGAGACTCTGCTTCGTTGGGCAAGCAGACTGCCCGACGAAGTGAAACCACAGTCGCCCCGCCTACTACTGTATCAAAGCAAAGTACTTACCGACCGCTACGACTTTGAAAAAGCGCGCCTTGCTCTCGCGCACGCCGAAACAGGTTTCGCTGCTCGAGCGGATACTGACTGTCTGGCCAAGGTCCATAACCAGCGTGCGACACTGGCATTCTTCGCAGGCCAATATGGCGATACCATAGCGGAAGCAAAAGCAGCGTCTGGTCTACTGAGACAGGAGGAGGTGATTGAGAGAGCGCACGCACAACGCCACATAGGTAGAGCCCAGGTAGGCCTTGGTCGCTTCAGCGAAGGAGTCGACAGGCTCGGGGAGGCATTGGCGCTATACCGACGAGTGAATAGCCTGTACGATGTGGTCAATCTGCTGCGGGATCTCGTCCAACCGCTGACTGCCCTAGGTCGCTTGGATGAGGTTAACGCACACTTGAATGAGGCGTTGAGGATCGGGCGACGTTTGGGCGCTCCCACACAACTTGCTGGCGTACTCAACGAGCTGGGTTGGGTGCGCCACTTGGGCGGCCAATACCAAGACGCCCTTGCGCTGTATGAGGAGGGTTTGGCAGCAGCGCGACGCGGAGGAGATTTGAGATACCAGGCCTATATCGCCGCAGGAATGGCAGACATCTTTCGTGACATCGGAGCCTACGACCGCGCCGAACCACTCTACAGCGCGAGCTGGAAGATAGCACGGGAACGCGAGCCAGGTCTGGCAGTCTATATCCTCTTGGCACAAGCAGACATGTACCGATGGCGGAACGACTATGCTCAGTCGCTCCTCTTGCTCGACCACGCCCGCCAACTTGCCGATAACAAGGGACTGGACTACGAGAGGCGCGGACTACTGCCCGTAAGCGAAGGCATCACGCTGGTCGAGAATGGCGAGGTTGTGACAGGACTACAAGAACTTGTCGAAGGCATCCGCTACCTGGAGCAGCGGCGTGCCAAGCGAGACCTGGCGCGTGCGCGTTTCCTATTGGCCCAGGCCCACTACCTGACCGGCGACAGGCCTCAGGCCATCGTGTGGCTAGACCAGGCGATGAGCCTGGCACAGGAGGTCGGCACTTTTCAATTCGCCGTCACAGAGGGGCAACATGCCGAGGGGCTCTTGAGACTTGGAAGCGCCAAAAAACGCACCGCCTGCGATGTGGTCATTGATGGGATTGAACAGTTGCGTGCCTTTGCAAGGGAACAGAGAAGGGCTACTTCGGAAGCAGAGCCGAGCATGGTAGGCCACCTGGAGATCTACACCCTGGGCACTGGACACATTGTACTAGATGGACACGAAATCCCTGCGTCGGAGTGGCGAACGGCTACAGCCAAGGAATTGTTCTTCTATCTCCTGTTTCACGGGCCCTTGGAACGGGATACGATAGGAGCTGCATTCTGGCCCGAGCTGTCACCCAAGAAGGTTACAAACCGGTTTCACACCGCCCTGTTTCGGATGCGCAGTGCTCTGGGCAGCGACGCAGTTGTGGTTGAGAATGGAAGATACCATCTGGGAAACCTGGACTATTGGCTGGATGTCGACGAGTTCAAGTCCTTGATCGAGCGGGCCCGTCTCTTGCCAACTCACGACTGGCAGGCAGAGAACCTCTGGCAACGTGCAGTTGCATTATACCAAGGTGATTTCCTGCCTGAGGCAGAGCAGGTCTGGTGCGTCCCTATGCGAGAGACGATTCGGGACATGCACATCGAGGCACTGATTGGCGTAGGACAGTGTCATGAGGCACGAAGCGAGTTCGAGGAAGCAACTCGGTGGTACAGACGGGGTTTGGAGATAGATGAACTCCGGGAAGACATTCACCGACGTATCATGCAATGCTTTGCTAGTACGGGGCAGCGCGCCAGCGCCCTAGTCCAATACCGTCGCTGCCAGGAAGTGCTGAGGAGGGAGATGAACACCGAACCCTCTGAAGAGACAAACCTGTTGTATGCCCAGATAGCCGGAAAGGGATAGAGAAATTGGATTGAGATTCCCACTCAATTGCTTCGACACGAATGAGGCTGCCTCGGCAGCCTCATTTGCGTATGTAAGAGATTTGTAAGAGCAATGTGGTATACTACTACTATACAAGTCCTGTGAGGAGGCAAAAATGAACAACAAACGTAGGAGATTGACTGTGATGCTGATGTCCCTGATACTGCTTATAGCCTTGGCTCTTGGTGCCGCGGCTCCTGCTGCAGCAGTAAGCAGCATAGAATTCGGGCCCAGTGGGATCGAAGTGTGGGATGGCATGCATGGATTGCTCTGCCCCAGTGCTGGAGGCAGCAGCGGTACATAGGAAAACGAACCAATGCCCACACGCACAATTGACACAGTGATCTGGAGGGCCTTGACCGATCCTGATTTCCAAGCGAGGCTACTGAACGGACACCGAGCAGAGCTGTTGGCAACGCTCAAAATGACAGACGTGGAACGACAAGCAGTGTTGTCTGTGGAAGCTGACTCTTTGGAGTCTTTCGCCGAAGCGCTCTGTTCTCCCTTGGAGATCGCATACTCTCCGGTCGTCTGAACTACAGGCACACGGCTGCAAGGAGTTGCTTGCTTGTCCATCAACAACCTTCTACTATGTCGCTAGAGGCAATTCAGGCGCTCATTGGCGCTGCCCTGTTGGACCGCGAGTTCTGCGAGAGATTACTAGGGGAGAGATCCCCTGCCCTTCTGGCAGAGTTCGAACTCACCGAAGAGGAGTCGGGAGTTGTCCGTGCTACCCAGGCTGACTCTATCAAGGAGTTTGCGCTGAGGGTGTATGAACAACTGACGGCAAGTGACTGAATTGTCTTCGACTCAGATTCCCTTGCCTGTGGGGGTTTATGCCATGTCGCCTCCGAGTGGTGCAGAGACCGCATATCATACTGACACGCCCGCCGCACAGGCTCTCAAACCAGACCTATTCCTGGTTGAGTGCCTTGCGTGGGGGATTCTGCGGGCCCATAGCATTGAAGAACCTCCAGTACCTGTGCGGGACTTGGTTGAGGACACAATTCCGGTCTTTGACAACCTGACCCTTCTCGAGATGAATCTAGGGCTGTACAGAGCTGCCTACAGATCGTGCATGGACGGCTCCCGTGTGATAGTAATCGACCCCACGGCCTCCCCCGACGTCCAGCGGGAAGGTATAGCTCGAGAGTTATACGTCGCGTTCTGCCGGTCCGCCCGCGGGGCTGAACTCGCTTGGCCACGGCGCAGCCAGCCTCGTACCCATTGCGATTTTTTCGCGCGATGTCTACTCACGCCCGCCCGGTGGGTTCAACGAGCCTGCGCTCGGAACGTGCCCGTGGAGGGGTTGGCTGCTCGCTTCGGCGTGTCAATTGAACTGATGGCCCGGCGTCTGAACGAGGTGAACCTCCCCCACACCGACCACGGCGACTCTGAATCGCTCGCCAACACCATGTTCTCCCTAGAAGAACCCTGGCGCGGACGATTCCTGGAGCTGGTGACCGCGATGGTCACGAGCAAAGAAAAAGCACGGGAGCACCCTTCGCAGAAACAGGTGTCCACCTGGCTGAGTGCCAGCCCAGGCCTGTATCAAGATATAAGATATCTACTCAACGCGTGGCAGAGTCCCTAGTACGCGTGGGCATAAATACCAAACCGGTTCTGTGCTCGCCAGGGATCGTCAGATCCCGGCTTTGCGCGGCGAGAACGCCGCTTCAGACGGGGATCTGAAAGTCTGTCCTGAGTCTGTCAAAGGAATCCCCTTCGAGCAGGGACCAGATGCTCATTGTGTGGTGCGCGCGTGGAGCGCGGGCTGCCGGGCGCTTTTGCGTTCCTGGTGAGAGTCCTCGGAAAGTCGGAGACTGAAGGTACCCGAGAGAGGCGGGAAGCGCTAGAGAAGCATGAAGTGAGAACGAAGCATAGCAGGAAGCGTGGCTGAAGCCTGGAAAGGCTCAAAATCACGTCACCAGCACGTTAACAAGGCAGAAGGAAACAGCCGCAGTGAGCGATTCACTCGGCAAGAAGAGAGATCGGTCGCAAGAGCAGGCGAGGTCTAGTTCAGGCGATGAGGAACGTGAGCCAGCCAGGCATCAATGTGCTGACACATAGCAGCCAGCATCAAACGAAAGAACCACCGGTCACGGCCAGCGGTGCGGATTTGCAGGAGAGCGCAGTCACACTTCGGTGACGTGACGCGGTCGAGGGTTTTTCTGAGCAAGGCAGGTGGGGATCTTCCCTGCCCGCATTATTTCCTAGTCCACTCTCACAAAGCAGTTCAGAAGGCGCCACTCCCAAACAGTACCTGGGGGATAGTGCGCAGCAGTATCTTGAAATCCAGCCACAGGGACCAGTTCTCAATATAGTAGATATCGAGCAGGACCATTTCATCAAAACTGAGCAGACTGCGCCCACTGACCTGCCATAGCCCTGTCATACCTGGGCGCGTCTCCAAACGCCGCTTGTGCCACTCCTGGTAGCCTTCTACTTCGGGCGGAATCGGCGGTCGAGGCCCCACCAGGCTCATCTCCCCGCGTAGCACGTTCCAGAATTGGGGCAACTCGTCGAGGCTGGTACGTCTGAGGAATCGACCTACCTGGGTCAGACGTGGGTCATCGTGGATCTTGAACAGAGGCCCATCCGCCTCATTCAATTCACGCAGATGCTCCAACTCAGTCTCGGCACCCTCGACCATCGACCGGAACTTGTATATCTTGAACAGCTTCCCACCCACCCCCACGCGGGTCTGGGTAAAGATCACCGGCCCCGGAGAGTTGAGCCTAATGGCCAGTGCAATAAGAGCCAGCAATGGGAGTCCCAGTGTGAGCCCCATTAGTGCTCCAACAACATCGACCCCTCGCTTGACCAGCCGTGCCTCTTGCCCAAGACCAACCTTCCGCACACCAATCAGGGGCACCCCACCCAGGTCGTTCACATCCACTTGGCTAAGGCTCATCTGAAAGAGGTCGGGTACAATACGCGCGCTCACGTGCCAGTGCTCACATTCGCGAACGACGGCAAGTATCTTGCGGTGATACATCCACGGCAACGTGATAATCACCTCATCCACCTGCTGTTCGCCGATTATCTTTGAGACATTGTCCAGCCCACCCAGCGCCTTGAATCGACCAATGTCGGTCTGTCCCTTTCGCGGATTGTCATCTACGAAGCCCAGGATTCGGTAGCCCAACTCAGGCCTGGCTACCATCGTGCGCATCACAGTGCGTCCCACCTCACCAGCGCCCACAATGATGACACGGGACACTCCGATACCCTGGGCATACCGACGGCTGGCGATCCATCCCTGAACAACCCGGGATAGCGCCAACAAGATAGCAGAGATCACCCCTGCCTCTATGAGCAGCAGGCGCGAATACTGAAGCGGCTGCAGGACAAACGTGATCGCCAGAATGACCACCACCGACTTGGCCATAGCGTTGACGATACGGTAAACCTGGTCCAGCCACTGCTGCGCACGCCAGGATAGATAGACCCGATCCGTTTGGAAGGCCAGGAGCATCAGTAAGGTGAACACGAGACCAAAGGGCAAGTAAGCCGACAGTGGATGGTCGTAGCTGAGATCCCGGAACCATCGAAGCTCGTGCCGTATCCAGTACGCTATCACCATACTGAGTCCGATCAACACGACGTCGGAGGCTATGACCCACCAAGGCGCTTTACGACCTGGCTTCACGAATGTCTCCCTTGAACAGGGCCCGTCGATATACATTGGCGGTATCTGCTGCTGTCCGCGGCCACGAGAAACCAGCCGCATGGGCCCGACCACGCGCCTGCAACTCCTCTCGCAACTGTGAGTCAGTCAGCAGTCGCCCTATGCCCACTGCCAACGCCTCCACGTCGTACGGATCCACCATCAGGGCCCCATCGCCAGCCGCCTCAGGCAGTGACGATACTTCTGAAGTGAGCACCGGTGTGCCACACGCTTGAGCCTCCAGGATCGGCAAACCAAAGCCCTCATAGACCGACGGATAAGCCAAGAGGGTCGCGGCATTGTACCACAAGGGCAGGTCCCCGTTCGTCACGTAACCAGGAAAGATGATTCTGTCCCCCAGCTCCAGAGCCTCAATCCGGGCAAAAAGCTCATCACACAACCATCCTCTAGCTCCCACCAACGCCAGCCCAACGTCATCATCCGCGCAAATCCGAGAGAAAGCCTCGACCAGCCGCGTCAAGTTCTTGCGTGGCTCCAAAGTGCCGACAAAGAGCACGAACTGCTCCGGTAGTCCTTGGCGCTGACGGAACGCTGCAACTCTGTCAACTGGCAAGGGCCGAAACGCTGGATCCACTCCGTGGTACACCACATCGATCCGCTCCAGCGGGACGCCCAACAACCGCGTCGTCTCAGCAGCCGCGTGAGACGAGACGGCAATGAGCCGTCTAGCCCGCTGTGCCGAAAGCCGTGTCACGACCTTCAGGTAGAGACGATTGGCCGGGCGAAACAGACCGGGGAAACGAAAAAAGCTCAGGTCGTGGATGGTGATGACCATCGGGCAAGAAGCCAACAGCGGCCCCACAAAGACAGGTCCGTGCACCAGATCCGCCTTGATTTGACGCAGCACCCTGGGCTGGACCAACTGCTCCCACAGGATTCGCCAAGATGGACGGCTCGTCGGCAGACGAGATTGGAGCACCCTGAGGGCGATATCTGGAGGTAATTCGCCTTCACCGAGCAAAACGGTGTAGGTCAATCCATCCTCGACCTGTTCGAGATGGCGCAAGAGATGATAGATGTACTGATGAACACCGGCGCTGCGATACCAGGCTCGGCCAGACAAAAGATGCGCGTTGATGACAATGTGAGAACCACCCTCCCCAATGCCTCCCATAGCGAAGCGATTATATCATATTGCGCCTACCCAGGCCAATCGGCGGCGTCAGCAGATCGAAGGACAAGGACACACATCAACTCGCTCTCTCGGTTTGCCTTTTGGGTGGAGGTTGGTAGAATAGGATGTCGGTTGCTCACAAGTGAATCACGAGGGAATCAGAGGACCATGAAAGACACAATCACGAGAGATGAAGCGTGGGCTTTGCTGCAAGAGTACGGCAGCACCGAAAACCACGTACGCCACATGCTGGCCGTAGAGGCCGCTATGTGCGCCTATGCCCGCCGTTTTGGTGAGGATGAAGACCTTTGGGGCGCTATAGGCCTGGTGCACGATTTTGACTATGATCGATTTCCACACGATCACCCTCACTCAGGCGGGCGCATCCTGCGCGAGAAGGGGTACTCCGACGCGATCGTAGATGCGATCCTGTCACATGGGAAGACGGGCGTGGCCCGTGACACCCGGATGGCGAAAACCCTCCACGCCGTTGACGAGCTCACAGGCCTTCTGGTAGCTGTTACTCTAGTCCGCCCATCAAAGGACATACGCGACGTCAAGATCAAGTCAGTGCGCAAGAAGTGGAAAGACAAGGCATTCGCAGCAGCCGTCAACCGTGAGGAGATCGCGCACGCAGCTACCGCGCTGGATATTGATCTGTGGGAGCATGTCGGCGTGGTACTGGAGGCAATGAAAGCCGTCGCAAGCGAGATCGGCCTAGACGGTCAACTGGCGATGCCCAACTAAGCCACGCCCGACTCAACGGATCGCCACTCGATTCCCCTTATGCAAACTCGAACGCGAATTCTGAAACCGCCTTTTGGCTCGTCTCCAGCTTGTGCCGCAGGGCCTCGCGCCCATAGTGGAGACGGGATTTTACCGTGCCTATCGGGCAATCCAGAATGGATGCGATCTCTTTCAGATTCAGTGAGTTGAGATAATACAGGACCAGCACGATCCGCTGGTTGGGGCTGAGCGAGCGGAGAGCATCCATTACGTGGCCATGTACGTCACTCATCTCAGCCCGCCACTCCGGAGAGGCCTGGAAAGGACTTGCCAACCAGTCCAGCACATCATCCAATGGCGTCTGCCAGCGTTTCCTTCGCCTTTCCCAATTGTAGGCCAGATTCGTGGTGACTCGATACAGCCAAGGGCGCAGTGGCAGCGAACGATCAATGCTGTGCGCATATTTGTACAATCGCAAGAAGCAGTCTTGGAGGATGTCCTCAGCCGCCGCCGGATCGTGTGTGATAGCGAGAGCGGTTCGATACACGGTCGTCTTGTGGCGCTCATACAGCACACCCAGTGCATTCAAATCGCCGCCCTGAAGCTCGGCGATGAGCTGTCCATCCTGCGAACTAGCTAACATTGTCCGTCCCCTTGATCCGCAGGTGCTAGCCGCACCTGTAACTTTCAATGGCCGCCAGGAGCAAATCTGGCGGATCAGCTTTGCTTACAAAACTGTCGGCTCCAGCAGACAGAGCGACCCCCCGGGCCTCTGGCCGCCCGCTGAGGGCAATCACAAAAGCGTGAGGGCAGATTTGGCGCAGAGACGAAAGCGTTGTACTAGCCGCCAGTCCTGGCAGCTCCCAACCAAGCAATACCAGGTCCGGCTGGATCTTGCTCGCTTCCGTCAACAGACCATCCGCATCGCCGGCTTCACCTGCAACCTCTAGTCCTGGCCGGCGTTCCAGCAACACGCGTAGAGCAAACCGTACTCTTGGCTGGCTATCAACGAGCAGAATCCGCATATCCCTTTCCTTCCGGCAGATCGTTGCCATCAGTGAATCCCTTGTGCTCGCGAGGGGACATGCAACAGCCGACACCACGGAATACTGATCTACACACATCAGACATGTGCCCATCATACAAGAAAAACCCTCCAGTTGCATCGGGCAACTGGAGGATTTCGGCATTGGACAGGTGTCCAATCTCTTCCCGCGCTGGGTGGCTGCTTTCAGTTCAACCTATTCCCCTTCTATTGATTAGCCAGCTCGACCGTGAACCTGGCTATTTGACCAGGCCCGCCCGCCGCATATCGTACAGAACCACCCGATCAAAGGGCGTGTCGGTCTCAATCGGGACATAGTGTGCATTCCGGACACGGCACGTGGACCGGATGTCGTCCCGCCAGGCCGCCAGGCGGCGCTCATAAAGCGCCCGCATTGCCCCGTCGATCGTCACGTCACGAGCATCCCCACTCTCCACATCAACCAATCTCAGATCGCCACTCAGCGGTGGATTGATCTCCTCCGGAGATAGCAAGTGGACGAGTGCCACCTCGTGACCCCGGGCAGCCAACGCTGTCATACCCTCGATATAACCCGCTGGGGAGAACAGATC
>CAYUIS010000015.1:0-54086 GCA_964444825.1 uncultured Anaerolineales bacterium
TGGGGCAGGACGATCTTGACCGCCACCTCCCGCTCGATGAGGGGCTGTACCGCGCGGTAGACGACGCCAAAGCCGCCCGTGCCGATACGCTCGCCCAGATCGTAGCCCCGGATGGCCCGGCCGCTGAGATCCTCCTCGCCGATCTCCTCCGGCGTGGGGGGCGGGGTGGGCAGCGGTGAGGGTTCGGGGGTCTCGCGCAGAGTCAGGCGGGCCAGCCGCACGAAGGTGGCTCGCTCCTCCAACGGGACGTTCAGCGACATTGCCATCCGCTCGGCGATCTGCTGGGAGGGGCGGAGCGCGTCGGCCTCGATCTTGCGCACGGTGATGGTCGCGCAGGCGACCCGTCGCGCCAGCTCCGCCTGGGTCAGGTCAAGGACCCGGCGGTGCTCCTTGACGATGCGTCCAAAGGACATCTCCTCGTTCATCGTGGTACCCTCACCCCATTTTTGCTGGTGTGAGGAGGGGGCATCTAGCGCGGTGGAGACAGTATTGAGGGATGCCTGCTCCTCGGCCTATTCGGAACCCACGACAATGATTATACACCAAACAGAGGGGGATTTTCAAGGGGTTTGCGCGTCTATATCGGTTTTTGTATCGGTCCTCGACCACCGCAGCGGAGCGGTCAACCACTGGAGAGCACCCTTCTTACTGACAAGATTGGTCCAATCTTGAAGATTGGACCAATCTCAGAAGCCGCGTAAGGTCAGACGTGCTGCATTCGTCGAAAGGCGCGGAGGGCTGGTGGATCGACAGATCTTGTCGAACGCAGAAAAACGCAGATTAGCGCAGATGGAAAACCAGCGTTATCTGCGTTAGTCTGCGTCCAGAATTGCCTAATGTGTGAGAAACAAGTCCCGCAAGGCTCGGGGCACTACTTGAGCGATCGCAGCCGTCGCCTATGCAATAACGGTCATTACCTACGCCATAGCGACCACCGCTCGAGCGATGGCCTGGATGTGCGCCGGGGTCGAGCCGCAGCAGCCGCCCACCAACCGCACCCCCTGGGAGACGAACTTGAGGGCATAGTCGGCCATATCCTCCGGCGAGGCGTCATAGACCTCCTCTCGCCCCACCATATGTGGCTTGCCCGCGTTCGGCTTGGCGATCAGGATTGCCTCCGGCACGGCTGCGTGCATCGCGGCGATGGCCCCCTCGGTCATCTCCAGCGTCGCCCCGCAGTTGGCGCCGACCGCGTCCGCGCCCATCGCTAGCAGTGTCTCCGCTGCCTGCTCCGGTCTCGTTCCCATATTCGTCCGCCCGCCCCGGTCGAAGGAGAGAGTGACAAAGATAGGCACGCTGGCCTTGCCAGATATGGCCTGCTGTACTCCCTCGACGGCGGCACGAGCTTCGTTCAGGTCTGACATGGTCTCGATGTAGAGCACGTCCACGCCAGCCTCGGCCAAGGCAGCCGCCTGCTCGGCAAAGTTATCGACCGCCTCCTCGTAGGTGAGCTTGCCCACGGGGACCATAAGCTCCCCCAACGGGCCGATGTCACCGGCCACGTAGGCACGATCTCCGGCAGCCTCGCGGGCGACCTCGACCGCCCGCCGGTTGACCTCGGCCACACGGTCGGCCAGCCCAGGACGCGTCAGACGCTTCCGCGTCCCGCCAAAGGTGCAGGTCAGGATCATGTTTGACCCGGCCTCGATGTAGGCAGCGTGGACGCCACGCACGGGATCAGGGTTCTCCAGCAGCCAGCCCTCGGGGGATGCGCCGGTAGGCAACCCCGCCGCCTGCAGCATAGTACCCATCGCTCCATCCGCGACGAGGACATCGCCACGCCTCAGCCGGGAAAGGATGTCTTCCATCGTCACACTCCCAGCAGTTGCTTTACCACCTCTACCGCTTCGTTGGCATTCTCGGCGTAGGCATCGGCGCCAATGGTCTTGGCCCACTCGGTGCTGGCCGGCGCGCCGCCAATGACGACCTTGACCTCGTCACGAAGGCCAGCCTCCTTCAGCGCTTCGATGACCACCTCCTGGTTGCGCATCGTCGTCGTCAGCAGCGCCGAGAGGCCAACGATGTTCGCACCGGTCTCTTGCACCTGCTTGATAAACGCGCTGGCGGCTACGTCCACCCCCAGATCGTGGACCTCAAACCCGGCTGCCGAGAGCATCGTCGCCACCAGGCTCTTGCCGATCTCGTGGATGTCGCCTTCGACAGTGCCAATGACGACGGTACCCAATACCTGGCGCTTTTCCTGGCGTGCGACCAACTCTGGCTCGAACACGGCCATAGCGGCCTTCATCGCTTCCGCGGACATCACCAGGTCGGGGATAAAGTACTCGGCGCTTTCGTACTTTTCGCCGACGATCTCCATAGCCGGGTTGAGGGCCTCCTCAATGGCCGTCAGCGGTGCGACGCCAGCCTCCAGGGCCTGGGCCGCCAGCTCTTTCGCCTGGTCAGGCTCGCCGAGGACGACGGATTCGTGCAGTTGTTCTAGGACTTTCATTGGTTGACTCCTTGTTTCTGGATATTGAATACTGGATACGTATTGTCATTCACACGGTCATCGTCAAAAAACGGGCGGGCGGGCACAAGGCCCCGCCCCTACTTATGTCGCCACGGTGTTTGGGGCAACCTGTAGCAGCGCGATCAGACATGGCGTTCCCATCGCGAAAAAGGCGACGACGGCCAACTCTGGCCGGCCCAGCAGCGAGTAACCCACAGGATAGCCCAGGGCCAACATGCCGTAGATGAACAAGGGCAGCCGTTCGAAAGTCCGCTCCCCCTGCCTCCAAATGCCTCTTGGGGGCCAGCGGGCCTCCAGGACCCGGTAGATCAGGTAAACGGTCAGCGTCGTCGCCAGCCAACCGACGAAATTGCGCGCCGGGATGCCAAAGAACGGTCCATCGACGTGCCACGTCCAGTGGCCATACATCACCATCTGTGGATCCACGGCCAGGTCCCAGGCGGTCATCAGCATCGCGCTGAGGGCCGCCAGTCCGATCAGCCGGACCGGATCGGGAAGCGGCTTGCTGACCACGCGCCCATCGACCAGATAGTTAGCCAGGGCATAGCTGGGATATATTACCATAAACCAAGCCATAGGGACGACCAACGGGACACCAAACAGCTTGGGGCCCAGATGGTCCGTGTAGTGATAGGGGCCATAAATCACGCCGGTAGCAACCCCCACCCCTTCAAAAACCAGGCTGATGGCGGCGGACAGAGCAAAGAAACTCAGCGCGTGGCGAGGACCCAGCATATAGATGGCGTGAGACAGGCTAAATCCGCCCAAGAGCACGGCCACAAGAATATAGGCCATCGGTGGGGCCGCCCCCAGGACCGGCGTGAGCACAAAGTAGGTGTTAAGCAGGGTATAGGTCCAGAACAGGACAAAAACCAGAACACGCCAGCGGCTAGGTACGGATGACGGTCCCATCGGTCAGCCACTAATCCACGATCTTGATCTTATCCAGCGGCCAATATAGCAACCAGGCCCGCCCGACCAGCCGGTCCACCGACACCGCGCCAAAGGAACGAGAATCCCGGGAACTGCCCCGGTTGTCTCCCAGGACAAACACGTGCAGCGGGGGCACGAGCGTAGATGGATAGTTGGGACCACCCTGCTGAGTCGTCCAGCGCTCCTCCAACAGCTCTCCGTTGATCCAGACCTGCCCGCCCCTCACCTCCACCATCTCGCCAGACAATGCCACCACCCGCTTGATCAGAGGCTCGTCCTCACCCGGCACATCCACGATGACGACATCGCCGCGTCGCGGACCGTGGAAGAAACGATAGGTGATCTTTTCCACCATCACGCGCTGGTCATAGTTCAGATTGGGCTGCATACTCGGACCCTGGACGACCATCGCCTGGGCCACAAACACATTGATAAAGAGGGCAATGATCACGGCCGGGACGATGGTGCTCGCTAAATCCCACACAACCCGCAACAGGGTATGCCCAACCGTGGGTTGGTCATCCATTGGCTCGGATACCGTTGAAGCTGAGCCTACCAGTGCAGACGCCCCATCTGCGTTCAGCCCATGCTCTGAACTGGGATTTTCAGCCTTAGGCAGTGTCTCTCTCGTGCCCATCCTTGTGCTCGCGTATTCTCTAAAGTACAGAGGGAAGTATAACCGTTATCACACCGGTTGCCAAGTTCAAATGGATCACAGCCGCCCATAAACCTCGGTCAGCTCCCGCAGACGCCGCGCGATGTCATCGGTCAATGCGCCGGGCAAGAGACGCCAGCACCAATTGGGAGCGCCGACGGTGCCCGGGACGTTCATTCGTGAATCGTGCCCCAGGCTCAGCAGGTCCTGAACCGTGGTGATGGCCGTGTGGGCCACAGAGGCCCACGCCAGGCGAATCATTTCCCAGGCAAGATCGGATCCATCGCTGCCCAAATACCTATCGGCGTAGGCTCGCTCCGCTTCCGTGGAGGTAGCCTGGTACCAGCCCACGACCGTGTCGTTGTCGTGCGTACCGGTGTAGACCATACAATCCCGAGAAAAGTTGTGAGGCAAGAAGGGATCCTTGGCGCCAGAACTGAAAGCAAACTGCAATACCTTCATACCAGGGTAGCCAAACTCGGCCTGCAAAGCGTCCACGCCAGCGCGCGATTCTTGGTCAAAGTCACCCAGGTCCTCAGCGATGATAGCCACATCGCCCAGCGCAGCGGTGACGGCGTGGAGTAGGTCAGCCCCAGGACCGTGCAACCAGCGTCCCTCGATCGCCGTCTCCCTGCCTGCCGGGATCTCCCAATAGTTGTAAAAGCCTCGGAAGTGGTCAATGCGCACCACATCGGCCTGGGTAAATGCCATACGGAACCGTGCGATCCACCAAGCATATCCACCCTCGGCCATGACCTCCCAACGGTAGATAGGATGACCCCAAAGCTGCCCCGTAGCACTGAAATAGTCTGGGGGCACGCCAGAGACGACCCTGGGCTGGAGATCCTCATCAAAGTGATACAAGTGCGTATTGGCCCACACGTCAGCGCTGTCCATCGAGACAAAGATGGGGATATCACCGATGATACGAATGTCCTGTGCGTTGGCGTACCGTTTGACGGCCAGCCACTGCTCGAAGAACTGCCATTGACGGTACTTTTGGTTCTCGATCTCCTCGGCCAGCGAAACACGCCACCGCGCCAGCGCTTCTGGCTCACGGACGACAACCTTCGGCTCCCACTCGTGCCAGGGACGGAGGTCGTGGGCATCCTTGACCGCCATAAACAGAGCAAAGTCGTCTAGCCAGAAGGCCTGCTCCCGGCAGAAGCGAGCAAAAGCTTCCCGTTGATCGGCCGGCCCCTCGGCTCGGAAGTTGGCAAAGGCTGTATCCAACAGGCCCATCTTGTACCTGATAACGGGTCCGAAATCGACCCGTTCGTCAGCAAATACGGGCACATCCTCCAGATCAGCCTCCGAGAGGTGACCAACCGCCACCAGTTTCTCCGGGCTGATGAGCATCGGGTTACCGGCAAAGGCGGAGAGTGTCTGGTAAGGAGAATCGGCGTAGCCTGTGGGGCTCAGGGGAAGCATCTGCCAATAGGACTGGCCGGCTGCCGCCAGGAAATCCACAAACCGAAAAGCCCCATCTCCAAGGTCGCCAATGCCAAAGTCGCCGGGGAGCGATGTCGGATGCATCAGGATGCCACTACAGCGCGGGAACTTCATATGTGGGACCTCCGTGGCGTTTTTGTATCTGCCGCCTGGGCGCGCCCATTATAGCAGAGTTTCCAGCTTGCGCACATCCTCGATAGGGCAATCGCATTGGGCTGACCATAGCTCTGAGCCTCGTCCTCGGGGCGCCTTGCGCGATGAGAATCCGCTGTTGTAGCCCGATCTCGTGAAAGCCGCCCTCGGGGATGAGGCTGGGAGCGCTAAATGCGATGGCCCTGCATCCCCGAACGATGGTCTTTGCCGAAGGGGCCTCCACGGGTCTGGGCGTTCGGCGGCGGGCACTCGGGGTTGCCGGAACAGAGACCTCATCCTATAATAGCGTATGAGATGTGATGAACGTGTTATACAGAGGGGGCATAGACCACCCTCGCAGCCCGATTGAGCAATGACAAAAATCAATCTCCTTCACTTTGCAGATCTGCACATCGGCATGGAAAACTATGGCCGGCTCGATCCCACCACGGGTGTGAACGGGCGGGTGCTCGATTTCCTGCACCGCTTCGACGAGCTGATCGACTACGCGCTGGCGCATGAAGCGGACCTGGTGGTTTTCGCTGGGGACGCATTCAAAACCCGCAATCCCAACCCCACCTATCAGCGAGCGTTTGCCCGCCGCGTCAAGCGACTTGCCGACGCTGGGGTGCCAGTCGTCCTGCTGGTAGGCAACCACGACCTACCAACGATGGTCCAGCGAGCCTCCAGCGTGGATATCTTCCACATTCTGGACGTTCCCAACGTCGTCGTGGGGAACGACGAGCGCGTTCACAGAGTCGAGACCCGACACGGACCGGTGCAGGTCGCCACCGTCCCATACCCCGTGCGCCAGCGGCTCCTGGCCCACGATGAGTATCGTGGTCTCTCCATCGAAGAACTGGATCGTGCGGTTCAGGACATTGTCACGGGCAACATCGAAGCGATGGTGGCCCAACTTGACCGGGATCTGCCGGCGGTGCTGACCGCTCACCTGAGTGTCTCTGGCGCTACCTACGGTTCCGAGCGTAGCGTGATGATCGGTCGGGATGCGGTCGTCCTCAAATCAGCACTGGTCGATCCAGCTTGGGATTACGTCGCGTTGGGCCACATCCATCACCACCAAAGCCTTAACGGTGAGGCTTATCCTCCCATCGTGTATGCTGGCAGCCCTGAGCGAATCGACTTTGGCGAGGAGGGACAGGTCAAGGGGTTCTGCTGGGTGGAATTAGCGCGGGGAGAGACGACGTGGGAATTCATCGAACTGGACACCAGGCCATTTGTCACCGTGCGCGCGGATGTACGCGCGCACCCGAGTCCGCTGATGGCACTACAGCAAGAGATCGCCAATCATGATCTACAGGGAGCCGTGGTACGGTTGATCCTCCAATTACAGGAGGCGCAGGAACCCCTGGTGCGCGACCGGGATGTGCGCGCGCTGTTATCCGACGCCTACTTTATCGGTGGCATCAACCGCGAGGTAGAACGAGAGGCACGAGTGCGGCTGGGAAACCTAGCGCCAGAGGAGATGAGCGATCACCAGTTGCTGGCGAGATATCTGGAAACCAGGAACACCGATCCCGAGCGCACAAAAGCCCTGTTGCAGCACGCAGAGGCCATATTCGAGGGAGAGGAAAACGTCTGATGCCGTCGGGTCTAGCCCGAATCACTGCCGGGCTCGTTCAGCACACGGGCTGCTGCGACCCATTCCTCTAGACTGAGCGTCTGCGCGCGTCGTCGGGGATCTATTCCAACTTCTCTCAATCGGGCCGCCACCTCCTCAGGCGGCAGGTCAAGTCCGGCAGCCAGCGTGTTGCGCAGTTGTTTGCGGCGTTGAGCAAAGCCAGCTCGGACGACGCGGAAGAAAGCCACGGTCTCCTCCGCGGGAAGGAGGGAGGCGGTATGAAGGTCCACCTGTATCACCGCCGACTCTACCCCCGGTGAAGGGTAGAAACTGCCCGGTTTGATTCGAAAGAGAAGTCGGGGCTGCCCGTAGAACTGGATGCTTACGGCCAGCAAGCTCATCTGGCCTGGCTTGGCGACGATACGCTGCGCCACCTCCCGCTGGACCGTGATGATCATTCGCTGGGGCTTGAGTGAGGCCTCAAACAGATGGCGCAGTATCGCCGAGGTGATATAGTAGGGCAAGTTGGCGACAACTTTGTACCAAATGCTGGCCGCAGGGTGTTGAATACTGGATGACGGGAGTTGAGGGCCAGCGGCCCTCACCAGGGCATGTGGGTCGAGCGCCAAGATGTCACCCTGGATCAGCGTGACGTTGTCCAGATCAGCCAGAACGCTCCGCAGCACCGGCATGAGCCGGCCATCCACTTCGACCGCGGTCACGTGCCCGGCCTTACGGGCCAACCGCTCCGTCATCGTGCCCAGCCCTGGGCCGATCTCCAGGACGATATCATCAGCGGTCAGTTCCGCCGCCGTGACGATCCTGTCAAGCGCAGTCTGATCTATGAGAAAGTTCTGCCCCAGTCCCTTGCTCGGCCGGAGATCCCACTCTTCCAGCAGCCTACGTACGTCCATCGTCGGTTCTAGTCGATGACATAGTTGACCTGATCAGGGACAGGCGTGAGCACGTAAACGTCCACCCAGCGATACCAGAGCACCAGGTTGTTGTCGTCGTACCCCAGGTCGATGCGTTTCCCTTTGATTGCACCTCCGGTGTCACCTGCGAGGCCAACGCCATAGCCAGGTATAAAGACCTGGCTGTGCAGATTGATCAATCGTGGATCGACTGCTACGATACCGTGTCGCATCTTCATACCTGTGGCCGTGCGTCCATACCAGGGGCTCGTCGGCGACGTACCGGCCGTGCCAGCCGAGTAGGAGGTCGCCAGCATCCGAATCGTCCGCCAATACTCGACCGGACCGGACGGTGTATCCAAGGTGCGGACGACAATCTTGGTACCGTACCCAAGGATCTTTGTCGTCGGCGGAACGACGACAAACTCATTATCAATCACCCGAGAGATCTCGTGCCCATCTTCATAGCTCACTCGGATACGCTTCTCCAGGATTCCCCGTGCGCCGTCCTGCATCACGCGATCATAGTCGATCTCCAGATCCGGGTCGGGCTGCCACGCTACGCTGAAGGGAATAGGCTCCTGCACAGACAAGAAACGCTGAGTCACACGCACGACCCGGATCGAACCATCTTCTCCCAAGGGGGAATCGAGGGTTGGCGTCGTATAGTCCTGCCCAGTGAGGACTACCCCCAGATCGGCCAGCACGTCGCTCACACGCTCTCGGTGCGTGCGTGCCCGGAGCACTCGCCCATCCACCTGCACCACTACCGGGATGGAGCGCGTGACATAGACATCTAGCCCGGCCGACATACGCTCATCTAGCGCTGGCTGGACGCCGTCAGCCACATACAACGTCAGCCCGGCTCGGCGCAATGCCTCCCCGACCGTGGGAGCCGTGGTGCGTAGCTGTGTCACTCTCCCACCATCGTGTAGCGTAAAGGGGATTGCCCGATGGATTGTGATTCGGACAGGGTCGAGGACAGTCAAGGCAGATTCGCGTCCTACGATCCTGGCCAGCCCCATCGAGCCCTGCCCAGTCGAACGGCCGCTTGACGAGAACTCTCCCTCGACCTCTATCTCATCTTGAGGTAACAGCGATAGTCTTGCCTCTCGTAGCACGGCCTCTACCGACCCAGCATGAGTACGGAGCATCACGTGATGACCATCGGCGCTAATGGACACCGGACGGGCTCGTTGCACCTCCACGATCGAGCCTGGAACAAGGGGCGTGTCCGATCCAGGAGTGACGATATCCTCAGGATAAAGAGGGAAACCAACGTCCAAAAGGAACGTGGCAACGGTATCCTGATGGGTGCGCATGGGCTGTGGCCGTCCATCCATGACCAGCGTGATTGGCGTCAGCGTCGCCTGATAGCCAGCCAGCAGCACAGTGGTCAAAAAAGCCAGCACCACGATGGCCTGGATGCTGTACAGTAAATGTGTGCGCTCGGAGAAAGAAGCCTCAGTCGTGTCCATTTCACGCCAGCATACGAGAGGCGGCGGTAGATCCGCCGCCTCCATCAAGCCCGGATGGCCGTGCACCCTCCTTCGAATTGCGCCCTCTCGCCTTACCGGGATCGGTCAGCTCCGACCAGGCGCCCCTGCGGCGCCCAAGAGTGACTCCTTACCGCTGCTTCCTCCCGGACCTGACGGGGTTCGAAGGCTCTTGCCGCGCAGGACCCAATCTTCAACACTACCCAACCACGGCAGTATCAAGTGGCCCGATCCTCAGGGGGGAATTCGACCCCGCTATGGCGGATTGCGGGTACAGGGCACCGCCAGCTCCCCGTCTAGCACGGCCGCAGCCATGCTACCGCAGAGAAGACGAAATGTCAAACATTCGGCACTAGACTGCCCGGGCCATCAGGCATCTTTGAGGGAGACGATATAGTCGTAAAAGTTCTCAGAGCTATGGGGATTGTCGGGCCAGAGCAGTTCTTCATAATCATACCGCTTCCACTGAGCAAAAGCGCCAACAGAGAACATTGCCGCACCAACGACATAATCGTCCTCCCGAAGCTTGGTATCGTACCAGATCATGTCCTCCACGTACCACTCTCGCCAGTTTGGGGCCTCCACCTGCAGATTCACCACCGGATCAAGCCCGCACTCGGTGATCACCAAGGGGACAACTTGATCGCGTGGAATAAGAAAATCACGATAGAGATACCGATACCGTCCAGCCAGAACACCTCGATCTTCGTACGGGGGCAGATCTTCCGTTGGCTCGCCCCATAGCCGATCCATCACCGGCCAATCATACTCGTGTAGAGACAAAGCGTGGCCGCCATCCCTGGCCCGCGCAAATACCCCGGTCTCTACGATTGCCTCCCATTCATGCCACTGGGGCACGCCAGTGCTGTACGAAAAGAGCGCCAGCCTGTGACCGTTGGCCTCGGCAATATCCATAGCCGCAATAAAAAACTCTGCCAGCCAGACGTGACCGGCTATGGTCGGCGGTTTATTCTCGTTCAACACCTCCCAGTAGTCAACGACATCCTGCTCGAACCGCCAATACGGCATGTGCTGAGCCATCAGCCAAACAGCCGTTTGTACCGGGTCGCCGCCGACGTCTACTGCTTGTGGGGCCCGTGATGGGCCAACGCGAGCAACGGTGGTCGTCTGCTCCGACGCCTGTTTGACAAATCGCAGGAATCCAAAGTCATCAAGGGCCTTTACCAGGGCTACATGCGCGCCAGCGTCGTGGACCGATTCCACAAATCCAAGCGCACCATTGGGATTAAGCGTATGCAGGCCCAGCCTGGAGGGACCGCGAGCCACACCGCTCGGGCCAGAGATGAAGGGCAGATAAATGTGGTGATCTAGCCCATCGTTAGCTGATACAAAAGTTGTCGGAGAGGGTTCAGGTGTCACACGCCCATCGACAGCCTGCGTGGGCGGACTCATAGCACCTACCATACCCTGAGTCGTCGCGGTGACACCTAATGCGACCGATTTTTTCAGAAACTCGCGTCGACTGACCATTTCTCTGCATCCCGCTTCCATCAAGTTTTCCACACTTGAGTATAAAGCAACTCTGCGCGGAAGTCAAAGCAACGCTCGCGATAGAATCTTTGCCTTACGCTAACTAGAGGATGATCAGGGCCAACGTGGTAGCCGAGTTAGTCGCTTTGTGGTAGAATATGCCTTCATTCTTAGATAAGGAGACCGCTATGCGCAAACTTGCGTTTTTGTTGCCCGTTCTGTCAGTCATACTCGCCGCTGGATGTGGTGTGCAGATGCCTAGCCAAACACCTGCGGCGACTCGAACGATCGAACCGACATCTGTGCCATCCCCCACCTCCGCACCATCTACTTCGGATACAGCTACGACCGTACCATCCGCCAGCGATACAGCCACCGGCCCAGCTTCCTGTGTACTGGAGCCGTTCGACCTTCCGATAGAGTCACGGGTCCCACCCATAAACGACGATGACTATACTCACGGATCTGCTGAAGCTTCTATCACCCTGATCGAGTACGCCGATTTTCAGTGACCAGGCTGCGCAGCGATGGCTACGCTGCGAACGTATCTGGAAGATACGTACGGTGAGAACATTCGAGTCGCCTATCGTCACTTTGCACTGAGCTTCCACGACAAGGCCCCGATTACTGGCGAGGCCGCTGAAGCCGCTGGTGCTCAGGGCAAATTCTGGGAGATGCACGACCTGCTCTATGAGCGCCAGCAGGAATGGGGTCAGCTATCCGGGGACGCGTTGTCAAAGAAACTGGCTGAATACGCTGAGGGATTAGGGCTGGATGCCGAGCGCTTTTCCCGGGAGCTGGACGAACACGTCTACTTGGAAAAGGTGGAGGCCCAAACCGACATCGCCACACAAGCCGGTCTTCCAGGCACCCCCACCTATATCATCAATGGCGTCGTCTATCCAACACAGCAATGGGGTCTGCACCCTGTCCGGATCAGCGCTTTTATCAGTCTGCTCGAGTTGAAGGATCGGATGTATACGGAGCTTCCGCCACAAGTCATTGACCCAGACAAGGAATACGTCGCGACCATCCGTACGGAGCGGGGCGACATCGTCGTCGAGTTGTATGCCGACCAGGTGCCTGTCACCGTCAACAGTTTCGTCTTTCTAGCCCAAGACGGTTGGTACGACGACGTGACTTTCCACCGCGTCATCCCCGGCTTTGTAGCCCAGACTGGCGATCCCACAGATACTGGCATAGGCTCTCCAGGCTTCCGCTGTGACGACGAAATCGTACCCGAGCTCACCTACGACGGGCCAGGGGTGGTGGGTATGGCCAGCGGCGGACCGGGAACCAGCAGCATCGGCAGTCAGTTCTTTATCACATATGATGCCCTCCCACAACTTGATGGGAATTATACCATCATCGGACGGGTCATCGAGGGAATGGATGTGCTCGACAGCATCACACCTCGGGACTCTAGCCAGGGCGCTGTGCTGCCACCGGGCGACCTGGTCGAGACGATTCTGATCGACGAACAATAGCCCCACAGAGCAGCGCACTGAACTCGTCGAAGGGTGAAAGAGCGGGGGGAATGGAACGGCGCACGCTGTGGCTTCTCGTGGGCATTGGAGGTGGGGCGCTCGCCACGTGCGGCTTTGGGGGTGGATTGCTGGCCTTGGTGTTTATGCTTGCCAGCGAGCACGCACTCACCGCCACTGAAACTCTGCCCCTGGCTGGCGTGCTAGGGGTGAGCCTCGGGTTTGGCGTCCCGCTGGCGGTGCATGGGTTGTCGGCTTGGCGGGCGCGCCCCTCACGCCCGTTTTCTCCTCTCCGCGTCTGGCCGATGTGGCTGGCGTGGATTGTCCTCGTCATCCTGGGAGCTGTGGTCAGCTTGATGGGCTTGTCCCCAGCAGTGTTACTACCGCCTATTCACGTTCTGACAATGTCCATGCCGCCATTGATCACGCTCTGGTCAGCGGGACAAGCGCTAAACGGGACGGGAGGATCCTGGCGCCAAGTCGTCGCCGCTATGGTCAGTGGCGGATCCTTGGGCCTGGGTTTGTCCTTCGTCGGCGAGGCACTGATGGGGTTGGCCTTGTTTGTGATCGTGCTGGCCGTTGCTTGGGTGACACCTGGCGGGAGAGAACACATAATCACGCTAGGAAAAAAACTGCAGAATCCAACCTGGGTGAAAGACTTGAGCAACCTAGCAGAGTTGCTGCTCTCTCCCCCCGCTGCCATGGCCGCGCTGGGCATCTTTGCCATCCCGATCCCGCTGATAGAGGAAGCCTTCAAGACTCTGGCGGCTGGCGTGGTTGCTCGCTGGGCGCGCCCTCATCCTGCGCGTGCTTTCCTCTGGGGAGTGGCGGCTGGTGCCGGGTTCGCCCTGGTGGAGAACGTATTCAACGGCGCATTGGGTGGGGCGGAAGGTTGGCCCATAGGAGCTGTGGCCCGTCTAGGGGCAACGTTTATGCATTGCGCCACCGGGGGCCTGGTTGGGTGGGGATGGGGACAACTCTGGACCAAGCGACGGCCCCTACGCCTAGTGGGGTCATATGTCGGGGCTGTCCTCATCCACGGGGTATGGAATGCCATTACTGTGAGCGCTGTACTCCTGAGCGCCAGTGCGTTGACTCACGACGGCAACTCCATTTGGCTCCCCGTGACCGGCTTGGGGACGTTGACCAGCACAGGGCTGATTGGACTACTGACCGTAGCGTGTGCTCTTGCCATTCCTTTGGCCGGCCGCAAGCTAGTGGCAGAGACACAACAGACGCGTTCCGCGGATGCTGCTCCAGGGCTATACATTTGACAATTTGGATTATGTGTGGTAACCTCACCTTCGTGTGTCACAATACACCGATGCTAACGGCACATGTGTTGTTAAGGAGGCAGTAATGGCAGGAACATCCCGTACCGAACGGCTCGTGGGACGGTTACAGGAAATGCAGATGAGCGCGCCGGACATTGAAGCTGCCGCCATTGTAAGTGTGGATGGACTGACAATTGCATCCTCCCTCCCGGGCGGGATTGAGGAAGACCGTGTGTCTGCAATGTCCGCTGCGATGCTTTCTCTGGGTGAACGCATCGCAGGCGAGTTGGGTCGTGGTGTGTTGGATGAGGTGTACGTCAAGGGGGAGAGCGGTTATGTGATTCTCCGAGCTGTTGGCGAGGAAGCTGTCTTGACCGTGCTAGCTCGTCAAAAGGCCAAACTGGGTTTGCTCTTCCTGGACATGCGTCGCGCATCGGAGGAATTGGCTGCCGTCCTCGGAACCTAGAGAAGCAGACACCGTAAGGAGAACGCAAATGCAGAAGATCGAACCAAGTGGCTACTACTATCCGAACTTGATCGCCCGCATCTACATCGAAGCGATGGAAGAAATCATGGGCAAGAACGGGTTAAATGCCATCTTGAATCTTGCTGGGCTGGGGCATTTGATCGACAACTATCCCCCAAAGGACCTCAAGAAGGAATTCGAGTTTGCCAACTACTCGGCCCTGAATGGCGCACTGGAAGAGATGTATGGACCGCGCGGAGGGCGCGGGCTTCAGTTGCGGGCTGGCAGAGCATCCTTCGCCCAAGGTGTGCGGATGATGGGTCCGATGGTCGGTATGAGCGACCTTGCATTCAAGGTACTGCCGCTGGGTGCCAAACTGAAGGTCGGTACTCCGGCGATGGCCAAGGTGTTTACCCAGTTCAGCGATCAGGTAAGCACTGTTGAGGACGGCGGAGAATACTATGCGTATTCTATGAAACCGTGTCCGGTCTGTTGGGGACGGACCGCGGATCGGCCGATCTGTTTTGCGGGAAAGGGCTTGCTGGAGGAAGGGCTGCACTGGGTGAGTGGTGGACAAAAGTTCCGAGTGGATGAAATAGAATGTGTGGCCATGGGTGGAGAGAGTTGCACCTATGCTATCTATAAGGAACCGATAGGGTAGGCGCGCCAGCGGAACGTGCATGTCCCTTGTGCATCGTGGCGAAGGTGGGTGAGAACCGAGTGAAGGCCAAAGGTGTAGGCCAGCCTCCCCTTGTTCCTGCATCTTGCAATGCGCCGCGTCGTTCATCGAGGAGATGGTAATGGCAGGAACATCCCGTACCGAACGGCTGGTGGGAAGGTTGCAGGAAATGCAGATGACCACACCGGACATCGAAGCTGCCGCCATTGTAAGTGTGGATGGACTGACAATTGCATCCTCCCTCCCGGGCGGGATTGAGGAAGACCGTGTGTCTGCAATGTCCGCTGCGATGCTTTCTCTGGGTGAACGCATCGCAGGCGAGTTGGGTCGTGGTGTGTTGGATGAGGTGTACGTCAAGGGGGAGAGCGGTTATGTGATTCTCCGAGCTGTTGGCGAGGAAGCTGTCTTGACCGTGCTAGCTCGTCAAAAGGCCAAACTGGGTTTGCTCTTCCTGGACATGCGTCGCGCATCGGAGGAGTTGGCTACCATCCTCGGAGCCTAGAGAAACAGACACCATAGGGAAAATCTGATGCAGCGGATCCCGCCCAGTGGGCTCTACTACCCGAACATGATCGTCCATTATATGCTCGAAGCGATGGAAGAGATCATGGGCAAGAATGGGTTAAATGCCATCTTGAATCTCGCTGGCCTGTCGGATCTGATTGACAACTATCCCCCGAAAAACCTCAAGAAGGAATTTGATTTTGCCGATTTCTCGACCTTGTGCGGAGCACTGGAAGAGATGTATGGACCACGCGGAGGGCGCGGACTTCAGTTGCGGGCTGGCAGAGTTGGCTTCGCCAAGGGCGGCCGGAACATGGGCGCTATGGTCGGCGTCGGTGATCTGGCCTTCAAAGTGCTACCACTAGCTGCCAAGTTGAAGGTCGGTCTTCCCGCCATGGCTATGGTCTTCACACAGTTCAGCGATCAGAAGAGCTCGGTTGAAGATCAGGGCGACCACTACGTCTACACAATGGTCCCCAGTCCGGTCTGCTGGGGACGGACCGCAGACCGACCGATCTGTTTTGCAGCCAAAGGGCTGCTGGAGGAAGGGCTGCATTGGGTGAGTGGCGGACAAAGGTTTCGAGTGGATGAGTCCCAATGCATCGCCATGGGGGCAGATCATTGCGAGTTCGCCATCTATAAGGAACCAATAGGGTAGGCGTGTCGACAGGACCCGTCCTACATGTCTACCGTAGGGGGAAAGCGTGGCACAAGCTCCTCACATTCTGATTGTCGAAGATCAAGAGAATACGGCGGAAATGCTGACCTCGTATTTCAACGCCCAGGGCTACAAAGTCACCGCAGTAGGCTGGGGTAACGATGCTCTGGCTTTCGTCGAGAAGACTATCCCCGATCTCATCATGTTGGATATCCGCTTGCCAGACATTGATGGGTACGAAATCTGCCGCCGGATACGGGCTCACCGGCGTACCGAGCACATCCCAATCATATTCCTGACAGAGAGACGCGAGCGTGGGGACAGACTGACAGGACTAGGATTGGGTGCTGTAGACTATATCACCAAACCATTCGATGTCCAAGAACTGCGGTTGAGGGTACGGAACGTGCTGCGCCGCTCCAGTATGGAGCGATTATGTCATCCAATCACCGGCTTGGCGACTGGGTCGCTGGCTGATGAGCACTTGGGTGAACTACAGACTACTTCCAACTGGGCAGTGCTCTCGGTCGGGTTGGAGGGCTTGAAGGCTTTCGCTGAGGCCTATGGTTTCGTGGCACGAGACGATGTAGTACGCGCCGTGGGGCTTATGCTCAGTCACGTGGTGACAGAGAGCCAGGATGCTAATGCCTTTGTGGGACACATTGACGATCTTGACCTCTTTGTCGTCATCGCACCCCACCTGGTCGATCAAGTACAACAGGCACTCATAGTACGGCTAGAAGAAGCGATGGCCTTTTTCTATCCTCAGGCCGATTGGGAGGCTGGTCAAGCGGATCCCGACTTGGACTTACCACGCATGAGCGTCAACATAGGTGTGCTCGCGGCGCCAGCGAAACCGTTTCCCAACCTGGAGGCCTTGAAGAAGGCTATCGTCAGAACTCAACGAAAAAGCATAAGTGCCTAGGTCAGCCTGGTTTGTTTGCAGAATGTGAAGAAACCCCGGCGACCTAACCTATACTCCGGCTGGTAGGGTGGATACTCAAATCCTGCAACTAGCCGGAGCTTTTTTTGGGTGGACGATGCACCCGTAGGACCAGATGTGATGAAAGTGACCGTCGTTATCCCTACCTACAATGAGGCGGAAAATGTCAGGCTCATGAGCGCGGCCTTGCTCGAACTGGGTTTGCCCGAGCTCGATGTCCTGATCGTGGATGATGAATCACCCGATGGTACCGGTCGCATCGCTGACGAGTTGTCGGCCGAGCATCCGAACGGTGTGCATGTATTGCACCGAACCGGCCAGCGTGGATTGGGACGCGCCTACGTAGATGGGTTTCGTTGGGCTCTGGACCACGGGGCCGATTGTATCGTTCAAATGGATTGTGACTTTTCACACTCTCCCAGCTATGTCCCTCAGCTCCTTGAGCATATGGAGCACTATGACGTCGTCGTAGGATCCCGCTACACGGAGGGCGGCAAGACGGACGAGGATTGGGGCGTGGGACGGCAGATACTCTCCTGGTGGGCCAACAGTGTCTACACACGATTGATCCTGGGGTGTAGAACGAAGGATGCTACGGCAGGGTTCAAGTGCTGGCGTCGAGAAGCGTTGCAGGGCATTGATTTGAGTCGCATTCGTTCACAGGGTTACATCTTCCAGGTCGAGATGGCATACGTGGCCGAGCGACTGGGCTATCGGGTGCTGGAAATCCCCATCTACTTTGAAGATCGGCGTATAGGCCTCTCCAAGATGACGATGCCGGTCAAGATTGAGGCAGCGCTGAGAGTGTGGGAAGTGCGCTGGCGACATCACCATCTCCAGCCATCCAATCGGTTGGGCAGATGATGCGCAAAAGCCACAGTGGCGCTCTGCCGGACGTAGGCGCCATAACCCTGCTCCTCCTACTGCCGCTCCTCCTTTTCGCCCCCGTGGCTCTGGGTCATCGGACGCTGCTTCCCGTCGACGCACTCTTTCTATTCGAGCCCTATCGAGCAGCAGGCGACGCTCTCGGTGTGACCTCTCCCCACAATCACCTGGTCACCGACCTGATCTTGGAGAACTATGCCTGGAAGCGCTTCTTGCTAGAAGCGATACGTGAGCGGCAATTGCCTCTGTGGGATCCGTACACCTTTGCTGGCCATCCCTTTCTGGCCAACGGGCAGCACTCAGCCCTATATCCTCTGAGCGTGGTGTTTTACGTCCTCCCCTTGTGGCGAGCTTACGGCGTGTTCGCCTGGTTGCAGCTAGGACTCGCGGGGACCTTTGCCTACCTGTTTGCTCGTGTGGTGGGCGTGCGCCGGATAGGAGGGCTGGTCGCCGGCATCACGTTCCAGTTTTGCGGCTTTATGGCGGTCTCTGCGGTGCCGCATCCGATGATCATCGCCGCCGCATCTTGGCTGCCCTTTATCCTGGCGATGATCGACCTGATCGTCCAGCAACGACCGCTGTTGGGGCAGAGACCGGCAACGTTGCCCTGGGCATTGCTGGGTGCATTGGGCCTGGGGTGCCAGATGCTGGCTGGACATGTCGAGAACACATACTTCACACTGCTAGTCACAGGCGCGTACGCGCTATGGCGGCTCCTCACGCAGCCAACGGAGAACCACTCAAACAAGCAAGAGATGACCAGCCGGTTGGCCAGCCGGTGGATCAGTTCTCGCCGAGCGATCTCGTGGCTAGGTGTTATGCTGACCCTTGGATTGGCCCTGGGTACAATACAGTTTGTGCCGTATTACGAGGTCGTCGTCAGCAGTTTCCGCAGCGGGGAGGCAGCGGCCACCCTCGACCAGGTGCGCGAGTGGGCATATCCTGCCCGGCGTCTGATCACCTTCGGTATCCCCAACTTTTTTGGTGGCCCAGCTCACCATGGTTATCTTGACCTCTTTACATGGCACCGCACCCCGGCAATGTCTTTCCCCGACGGACAGTACGTTGACTGGGGCATCAAGAACTATGTCGAGGGCGGCGCATATCTGGGATTAGTGCCTCTGTTCCTGGCTCTGGCCGCGATTCTTTCCAGGCCCTCAAGCTCACGAGCTGCAGGGACCGGATCTGGCAGTCTCAAGATTCGCGGTTTGGGAACGTGGTTTCAACACCCTCATATCCCTTTCTTCACGCTGCTATCCCTCTTTTCCCTCGGCTGCATCTTTGGCACACCAATCTACGCTCTTGTGTACGCGCTGCCAGGGCTAGAGCAATCCCATTCTCCTTTCCGCTGGGTTTTCCCTCTCTCGCTGTCGGTCGCCGTGCTGGCCGGCTTTGGCATCGAAGCTGTAACCAGGAGCCGGGACCGTTTGCTCAACAGCCAAGGGGCAAGAGCCCGAGAACAGGACACGGTTGGCAATTTCCACTCTCGGCTGTCCAGTCTGAAATCTGGAATCTCTGACCTGGTCCTCCTGGGGGGTTCTTTTTCGCTGGTCACCTTGTTCGCCGGGTTGGCCTTCTGGGGAGGAATTGCCACCCTGGGGGGGTTGATCCTGAGTCGGATCTGTTTCGTCCAGATTGAACCGCTCGTTGAGCGGGTGTTCCTGTCACTGGCAAAGGCCACCACTGCTTTCCCCGATCATCGTGCTTTCTACTCGTTCGAGTTCAAGTGGGTGATGCTCTTTGGGCTACTCTTGACCGGCACCGGTATTGTCCTGCGCGTGAGTCGCTGTCCGATCTTTGTGGGGCGCCGACCCATATGGGAGTTTCTGGTACTGGGGCTTCTGGTACTGGACTTGCTCAGCTTTAGCGCCGGATTTGGTCCCTCCGTGGATCCAGCGTTGCTCGACTATACGCCACCGGTGATCGAGTTTCTCCAGCAGGACACCTCTCAGTGGCGGTACGCCGCTTTCACCCCACCTGGCACCACAAAGACTATGAACGCCAACGTTGGGATGTATTATGGCCTGGAAGAAGTCGCTGGTTATGACTCGCTATTCAGCCGGCAGTACGCTGATTACGTGGCTCTCATCGAGGAACAGGACGAACTTCAGTACAACCGCATCGCCTCCTTCAGCGAGTGGTCGAGCCTAGACAGCCCACTGACCGATCTGCTCAACGTCAAGTACATCATCACCGAGGTAGAGATCCCCAACCCCAAGTACCAACTGGTCTACCAAGACGAGGCGGTGCTGGTCTATGAAAACCTGGCAGTGATGCCACGGTCCTACACGATGCCGTACCAGGCAACGCTAGTAACGGACAACCTGGCCAGTGCAGTGCAAACACAGGATCCGCGCAACTATGTGATTCTGGAAAGTGGCAGTTACCCTTCGACCGGGCTCAGGCCAGACTCTCTCGACTCTTTTACACCGCAGCCAGAAACGGCGACCGGCCAGAACGTGACGCACTATGCCCTCAATGAGGTACAGGTCGACGCACAGGTTGACCAGGCAAGCTGGCTGATCCTAGCTGACGCCTATTTCCCCGGTTGGAAGGCCTTTGTGCGCCCACAAGGGAGCGGCCAGGATACTGAAAGGCAGGTCGTTATCCAGCCGGTGAACGGCGTTTTTCGGGGCGTGTTGCTACAAGAGCCAGGCGCGTGGACAATTCGCTTCAAGTACAGCCCTGATAGCGTCAAGATCGGGGCATTCATCAGTTTTATCGCCGGTATGATGGTGCTCTTCCTGGCCGGTCTCTACCTGTGGCGCTTCTTCTATCGGGAGGAGGATGACGTCAGTACAGTCCAGCGGGTCGCAAAGAACTCTATCGCTCCGATTGTGATCAACGTGTTCAACCGGGCTATTGAAATGGCCTTTGCCGCGCTAGCAGCCCGCATCCTGGGGCCACAAGGCAATGGTCGCTACGCCACGGCGATCAACATCTATCTCTGGTTCGACATCATCGCCAATTTCGGCCTCGATATGTACCTGATGCGCGAGGTGGCCCGCCGTCGGGATCAGGCGCGGCAGGTGTTTGTCAATACGACCATATTGCGCCTCCTGTTGTTCGTTGCCGTGATGCCAGTGCTAGGGAGCTTTCTGAAGGGGTGGCAGGCCCTGGGAGAACCTCTGGCGGCTGAAACGGTCTGGGCCGTCGTACTGCTCTACGCCGGTCTGTTGCCTGGCAGCCTTAACTACGGTCTGACGGCACTCTTCCGGGGTTGGGAAAGACACGAGATCCCAGCCGTTATCCAGACGATGACGACAATCGTCAAAGTTACACTGGGTGTTCTAGTGCTAGTGAGCGGAATGGGCATCGTCGGGCTTGCCGGGGCCTCGATTCTGACCAACATAGCGACGATGGTTACGCTGGCCCTGTTGGCTCAGCGACTGATCTGGGCTGAGCTTGCACCAACACGGGATCGCGTGGTATGGCCCTTGCTGCGGACGATGCTGCACGAAAGCTGGCCCCTGATGGCTTCGCTGCTGCTCCAGGCACTCTTTGCCGGCCTCAACCTGGTGCTGCTGCAGCGCCTGCAGGACGACACGGTGGTGGGCTGGTACGACGCTGCCCGCAAATGGGTAGACGCCCTCAACATTATCCCATCTGTCTTCACTTTTGCCGTCTTCCCGGTGATGTCGCGTCAGGCCGCCCAAGATCGATCCGGCCTACGACGATCATACCGCCTGTCCGTCAAGCTTCTGGTGCTCGTCGCACTGCCTGCATCCATACTCATCACGCTGTTGGCGACGACGCTGATAAGCGTACTCAGTGGAAGAGAGTTCCTGCCTCACGGCGCAAATGTTCTGCAACTGCTAATCTGGTCTATTCTGTTCGGTTGGATCAACAGCCTGACGAACTATGTGCTCATCGCTCTGAATCGCCAGCGGCACGTGCTCGTCGCATCTGGAATCCGCGTGGCTTTTGTGGTGATAGCAAATCTGCTTTTCGTAGGGACGTTCAGCTATTTTGCATCGGCGTACATCCTAGTCGGTGGAGAATTGCTGCTAGTGCTGCTGTTTCACATCGACCTGCGCCGACAACTGGGGTCTGTTGGATGGCTGCGCACGTTGGGACGACCCATTCTTGCCGGATTGCTGATGGCTACGGCAGCATGGACGGTGGCGGCATACAGCCCTGCGGTGGCCGTCTTTCTCAGCCTGGCCGTGTACGTGGTCGCACTGGTGTTTCTCCGCGCCCTCACACCAGAGGAATGGCAAATGCTCGCCCCACTGTTGCCAGCCCGACTGCGCCAGATGCTGCCAGCCTAGCACGGGCAGGCCATATCGCGCGTCGGTTTGGTGTCCACTGCCCGTCGTCCGGCGTCACGCCAGTTCTTGATTTTCCCCCAGATATGACAGCACGAGCCGCCGCCGCGAAAAGTGCCCCATCGTGACAAGCTCGATCAACATGGGGCCACCCAACAGCGCACGCACAATCGCAGCCACTCCCTTGCCCTGATCGTGGAGAGCCAGTATTCTCTCGCCCAGGTCCTCCAGGTAAGAGATCCTGTCCGACAGGGCTTGTGCCGGATTGGTGCACACGCGAGCGCTACCAGGGAACAGTATGGTCGCCGGGAGCGCCGAGACTCGTTTCAGCGATTCAACGATCTGCCAGATGTCATACTCAGCGCGCAGGGCTCGGTCTCGCCCTCCCACAAACAGGTCGCCCGTGAACAACCACCCTTGATGTGGTTCGTACAGGCAGATGTGGTCAGGACTGTGGCCAGGCGTATAGATCACCTCAAAGGCGTAGTGCTCGGTCTCGATCACGTCACCATCGGAGACCGGCTGGCCGCGTGAAGGTTCTGGCCACCCCCACATCACGCGCCGATAGAGATGAAGCGGCTGCAAACCACACGGATCGGCCAGAATAGGCAGGGCCAGTGGGTGTGCCAAGATTTCCAGCTCGTCCCGCTGTCGCTGTAGAGCGCCGTTGGCGCCGATGTGATCCTCGTGAGTGTGGGTGTTGACAATGCGTAACAGTGGCTCTTCCGCCAACGCACACAACAACTCGGGCGCACTGAACGCACATCCAGTGTCCACCATCATACCATCAACCAGGTAGGCGGTGGTCCAGTATTGCCCGCGCCCAACAAGCGTACGGGCCAGATCGAAGCGGGTGACATCGCCGTAGGTAGTGGCTTTGAGCATGTCAGGGTCAGTGTAGCACAGGTTGACATCCGGCACAAACAGATACGCTCTGACACCACGCCAGTGCACGAGAAGCACATGGGCATTGACTTCTGCGTGGAGTTGCACTATACTGGGGCTATTCTCCACAGCAAAGGTGCAAGCTATGTGCCTCGCGACTCCAACCAATCCGGGGCGGTGACGGAGACAAGGTATCTCGAGCAATGGACCTGACCGGCAGGATTCTCCACCACTACCAGATCTTGGAATTGATCGGCCAAGGTGGAATGGCCGAAGTCTATAAGGCCTACCACGCCACGCTGGACTTTTACGTAGCCGTCAAGGTTCTGTATCCGCACCTGGCCGCGCAGGAAGACTTTTTGCAGCGCTTCCGGCAAGAGGCCCGTGCAATAGCCAAGCTCTCCCATGCCAATGTCGTCAGAGTACACGACTTTGGTGGGGAGGGAAACCTCATTTACATGGTCATGGAGCTCATCGATGGTCCAAGCTTGCACTCCTGCTTAGAAGAGGCCCTCAAGGGGGAAGAGTACTGGTCTCTAGACAACATACTTCAGCTCCTGAAAAAGGTGGGCAGCGCCATTGATTATGCTCATCAGCAAGGTATGATCCATCGAGACATCAAACCTGGAAACATCTTGCTTCGGGTGGAACAGCCCGGCGATGTGGGCGACAGAGGGTATTCACTCGCATCCTCAGGGTCGTCTCCAGTCCTCACAGACTTTGGATTGGCATACCTGGTGGGGCAAGCACATCGAAGCACAACCGGCGCGCTGACTGGTACGTTTGCCTACATATCACCCGAACAGGCGATGGGGGAACGCGGCGAGCAGGCTAGCGATCTCTATTCTCTAGCTATCGTCCTGTACGAGATGATCACACACCAGATTCCCTTTGCCGCGGATACACCCAGTGGGCTGATCCTCAGGCGCGTACAAGAAGCCCCGCCCCCGCTCCGCGAACTCCGGCCCGACGTTCCCGAAGAGATCGAGGCCGTGGTTATGAAAGCCCTTTCCAAGTCTCCGACAGACCGTTATCCGACTGCCTCCGCCTTGGCGGATGCTTTTGCGCAAGCCATCAAAGACGCGAGTCTCCCAGGTTCAACGCTTCACCGCGCGAAAAAGGACACTACCTACAAGGTGGGAGACGTTATCACCGATCGCTATGAGGTACTGGACATACTGGGAGAGGGCGGATTCAGTTGGGTCTACAAGGTGTGTGACAAAAACACCGATGAGGTAGTGGCCCTGAAACTCGTCAGTGACAGCTCTGGCGCTATCGACCTCCGCCAAGAATTCCAGACGCTGCAAGCCCTCGATCATCCTTCCATCGCCAAGGTTTATGATGTAGGCCTGTTGCCAAACTACCTCTACTATCTCAAGCTGGAGTACGTGCAAGGATACACACTGCGGCACTGTATTGATCAAACCATATTGACCCTGGGCAAGTCTGTCGAATTGGTGGGAGATATCTTGGAGGCCCTCGGCTATCTTGAGGGCCGGGGTTACATTCACCGGGACATTAAACCATCCAACATCGTGGTGACTCCGACGGGGGCCAAGATCATTGACTTTAACGTCAGCAAGCGATTAGAAGACTCCTCAAAGACCCAGATCGGGACACCGCGCTATATGGCGCCTGAGGTGCCAGTTTTCGGTTGGAATCGGACCTGCGATGTCTTTTCGGCTGGCCTGGTGTTTTACGAGCTTACGACAGGGAGTTTCCCGTTCGCTGACCCAGCGGCGCACGCAGCCTGGGACATTCCGCATCCGAGTGAACTCAACCCAGCGCTTCCAGCATCCCTGGCAGACATCATTCTCAAAGCCCTTTCCCGTGATCCCAACGATCGGTTCCAGTCAGCGGCGGAAATGCTTCAAGCTGTTCGCAAGGCCTCCTTGGGCCAGGAAGAGTGGCACGCAGAAACTGTCCGCCCTCAGGTGGCGGCACCATCGGTCGCTCAACCCAAGATCACCCGGCGGGAATTGGTCTTTGACCTAGAACGCTTGGCCCCCATATCGTCCAGCAGCGTGGGGCACCTGGAGGAGGTGAGGCGCTTTGGATCCGGACTTCCGCTTGCGCTTGGCACGCTGGCTGGGATGTCTGGGTTTGTAGCGGTTACATCCGCCGGGGTGCAGGCCGTCGATCCAACCGACGGCACTCCGACAGAAATTATTCGCAATCTGGATAGCGGATGGGTTGCCGCGGATGTCAGCCTCCAGGGCAATGCTCTGGCCGCAGTCGACCGTTCAAGAAACGCATTTGTCTATGGCTTACCAGCCGGCAAGCCGCTCGGGAGCCTCACCAATCTGCCTTTTGACCCAACTGATATCGCATGTAGCGATGGAGGGCTTTTTGCCGCGATCGTTGATCAGACCGATCAGAAGACCTATCTATGGGATATCGATGCCCAGCGTCTGGTTGCGCAGTGGACTGGAACAACAGGACAGGTCGCCTTCGGCCCAGAGGAGAATCTCGTCGCCATCGTCACGACCGGTGGGAAGGTGCACGTGTGGCGTATTGAGACGGGTGAAGGAGTCGCCAAGATCGACGTGTCAGGCGATCAGGTCACGAGGCTGGCCTTTAACCCGGATGGACAGTTAATGGTCACAGGCGGCAGCATAACGCGCATCTGGCAAGTGTCAAAAAGCCACCAGGTTGCACAGTGGTCGATGGAAGGGAGTGTCACCGCCATTGCCTTCTCTCCCGATAGCCAGTGGATCGCTATTGCCAGCGATGCCGGGCACCTGGAACTGCGCAGCACGGCGTCGGGACGAAAGCTACGGGAAAGGACCATCGGTCGAGTCAGCGACTTGACCATTGCGGTCGATGGAGCAACTGTGCACGTGATCGAGGGAACAACGGAGGTGTGTTCATACGATATGCGCAAGGACCGTCTATTGCGCGGGCTGGTACAAAGTCCCGGGTATAGCAACGCCAGCCTGAGCGCTGACGAGTCCTGCGTGGCAGCAAGCACCATCGACGGCAACGTTTTTCTATGGAGAACCCAGGAGACAGCGCCCTCCGACCAGCGACCCTGGCGGCACTTTGAGGATCCCGTGTGGGGTATCGCCTTGGACCCCACCGGGGACCAACTGGCGGTCGGTACGCCAGGTTATCTCAGTCTGTATAACGTCAGGCGCAAGCGACCGTTGTGGCAGTCACGGATCAAGAAACGGACCGGGCGCATTCTATTCAGCCCCGACGGACGACTGGTCGTGGTACATCAGCCAGGAACCTCAGAGCTTTTCAGGGCCACCACAGGTAAGAAGGTCAAGCGACTGAGGGCGGACATCATCGCTGTGTCTACAGCGGGACAGGCGATGGCGGTGGTCCATAGAAACAAACTGCGGCTGTTTGATCTCTTTACCCTGAAATCGACAGACCGGCACCCAGTTCCCGTCTGCAGCAGCCTCGCCCTAAACGTCACGGCGCGGTTGCTGGCGCTGTCCACGCCCCAAAACGCGCTGGAAATCTGGTATATCCAGACCGGGCACCGACTTGCAGTCTTGTCGAAGGTGATGCTGGGGTTAAGCGGTCATGGGGATCGTATGAACCCTCTCATCCTTGGGCCCGATGGCTCACTCTTGGTCTCAAGCGGCAGCGATGGGACGGTGCGGATATGGGATACCCGTACTGGCGTCGTCCGCAGTACACTTACGGCACATCTAGGGCCAGTGACGTCGGCGTCATTCGGCGGTGAGGGTCGCCTGTTCTGTACGTCCGGAGCGGATGGCACCGTGCGCCTGTGGGGGGTCGGCGACTAGACAGGCTCACTGGCATCACCTTGCTTACGCAGCAGCCTTGGTAACTCTCGTATCTCCTCGCTTCCCAGAAGCAGGGCCATCAACAGGTAGGCGAAAACACCCACGATCAACCCCCCGGCGACAGTCACCGGCAGGCCCACACCTGGCCTCAGGAAACGAAATCCCAACACCGCAGCCCCCATCACGACTGACGCCAGCCCTGTCCGCATCACCGATGCGCCCATCATTCGCCCCTCAATCCCATCCAACCGCCGCTGCGCTATCAGGAGCAAAACGACGACCTGGAGACCAACTCCAAGCGAATTGGATAGTGCAATAGCGCCGTGCGCCAACCGTGGGAGCAGCGCCCATCCCACGGTAGCGTTGAGCATCAGTCCCCCCAATGCGGCCCAGAACGGCGTCCACATATCCCGTTGGGCGTAGAAAAGCCGGGCAACTACCTCCAACGCACTGTGAGTCACAAGGCCCAGGGCGAAGAACTGCAACGCCCAATATACCCGTTCGGTGGCGGTAGCGTCAAACGCGCCCCGCTGAAGAAGAAGCGCCGTGAGAGGGCGCCCCAGCACGAGCAGCCCGAGGCTTGCTGGTACACTCAACGCCAGAATCAGCCGCAGCGCCCAGGAAAACGTGCGGCGTAGGCCAGCTACGTCTCCCCGTTCAGCGATGCTGGCCAATGTGGGAAAGACAGCAATCCCCATCGCCGTGCCAAAGACCGTCTCCGGCAGTTGCATCACCTTCCAGGCGTACTCGTAGGCCGAGATAGAACCAGGGGACAACAAGGAGCCAAAGGTCGTCGGCAACACAAAGCTGACATAGGTCACACCCATCCCCAACATGCGAGGTCCCATCAACCGGAGCAGAGGAAGCAAATCGGGGTGAGAGAGGGAAGCCATCCATCGGGCCTTGTGGCGCGCCAACCACGGCAGTTTGACCGCCAGGTGGACCACAGCTCCAGCCAATCCTCCCCAGGCCAGACCAAAGATGCCAAAGCGAGGGGCCAGAACCACCGCGCCAAAGATACGACCCACTGTGTAGCACAATGGCGCCAAAGCCGGCAGAAAAAAGTGATAATGAGCCTGGAGGGTGCCGGTCACGACAGTGCTGGCACTGAAGATCAGGGTTTGGATCAGCACCAACCGCATCAACCGCACCGCCAACGCCACCTGAGCCGGATCATGGGCAAAGCCAGGTGCGAACATGAGAATAATCGGACGGGCCAACACGGCAGCGAAAACGCTGGCCAAGCCCACAACAATCAACACCCAGTTGACCACTACAGAGAAGAAGCGCCATACATCGTAGTGGAGGGCCGGATCCTCCCGATCCGCCTGCGTAATCACGCTGGTAAGCAAGGGGATCAGGGCAGTCGTCAAGGCCGCACCCGTGACGATGGTGTTTAGTCCCTCGGGCACCTCAAAGGCTGCGAAATAGGCGTCTAGTACCGCTGACGCGCCAAAAGCCCGCCCCACCGCCGCCTCACGCACCACGCCCAGAAGCTTGTCGGCGGCCAGAAGAACAGCCACCAGCGCAGCCGAACGGGCGACGCGAGGAGTAGATGCCGGGTGCTCTGTGCTGGATGGTGGTCGCCGATTGGTCAAGTGTGCCACTGACTGATGTTAATCACCTCGCCCTCGGCGCAAGACAAGATAGATGCCGAGAACAATGACCAGCCCCTGTAGGGCTGCCAGCGATGGGAGGGCTATCCGTTTCAGCTTTGCGAGCCACGCGGGGCTATCGCCAGGAACGTCATCAAACGGGGGTGTTGCGGTTGGGAGCGGCGTCCAAGTGGGAAACGGTGTAGCAGCAGAGGCTGAGGAGGCAGATGTGGCGGTGTGCTGAACAGCCATTGATGCTGTAGAAGTCGATGGCTCCGTCGCTGAGCCATCGGCGGGCAGGGGCGTGGGAGTAGACTCTGGCATCGAGGGTGCGACCGACTCTGGTGTAGCACTGGGAAGAACGAGTGTAGGGGGTGGTTGAGGCGTGGAGGTAGATAGGGCAGGCGTCGGTGCAGCGACCACTCCCTGGCCAAGGATGATCGTATCCGCCTTGGCAGCGGTGCGACCAGCAGCGTCCCGAAATTGAACGTACACCGTATGCTCACCTGGGACGTCTGGCAAGGTCCAGGGGATCAATTCCTCCCAAGGTTGCCAGGGTGAGTCTTCGAAACTCGGCTCATTGCTGACCCGAATCTCGATGACCTCTCCCATAAAGCTCGCTCCCTGCCCCTCTGGACGGACGGTCTCATTCGGCAGTCGAACGGCAACCTGGGCATCTTCGGCGTTGGTGGCCCCATCGTTGATAAAGATCGGGAGCACGTTGGGACGCACGCCAAAGTCAAGCACATAGTAACTGCGCCCATCGGCATCGGTAGCGACGCCGACGCCCATCTCACGATACGTCGTACTGAGCAGGTTGGCTTGTTGGAGAGGATCATTCAGAAAATAGGCCAGTGCATCCTCGATCGTGCTGCGGCCAATCCAAAAGTTCTCGCTAGCGATCAACTCTCCGTCAGCCTGGGTCCAAGCAGCATAGCCTACTTGGGCGATCCGTTCCTTGGGCATCGAACCGTCCGATCCGATATGGGATGAAGCCTGGTTGATCGCCAGATCATCAGCGTGGCGCTGTGCGGAGGCGCTCAGCAGGGAAGAGAGCGCGTAGGGGACTAGTCCCTCATCCAGACGCGCCTGGTTCACCAACGTCTGCCAGGTGACAATCGGATCGGGTTCCTGGGCTTGGACAGGAAGTGCAGCGAGTATGACACAGACGGCGAATATCAGGCTGTTGAACGAACGTCGCATAGTGAGATTGCTACACGGCAAGAAGGGCGCAAGACAATGAACCAGGCCCCAGCCGCGCCTGGCTGAGGCCTGGAATCCCGATAGATTCTCCACGCTATGGAATGCAGAGGACTTGTCCAGCAAAGATAAGGTTCAAGTTAAGGATATGGTTGGCCTCTGCAATCGTATACATACTGACGCCATAGCGAAGTGAGATACGATACAGATTCTCTCCGGATACAACCGTATGGTGCCAACGACAGGTAGGCAACACAGCCGTGCCATCAAACTGGCGCGGGCAGACTTTGCCAGCGGGCAACGTGCGCGGCACATCGGGAATCGCCAGACGCTGGCCGACAAGAATGACGTTGGGGTTCAGAATGCTGTTCTGCGTGGCGATGGCATAGGGATCCACCCCGTATGCCCGTCCGATGCAGAACAGGGTCTCCCCCGACCGTACGGTATGATGCCCAAGGATACTGCCTGACGGTACAGGAGCGGAAGTAGGCGCGACTGTCGGTGTCAATGTGGGCGTGACTGTTGGTGTCATCGATGGTTCCACAGGGCTCTCCAGCAGCGTCGTCGTAGCAGGGGTGTAGGCCAATCCATAACCCACAGGCATAGAGAGCAACGTAACAACCGACAGGGCCAGGCCGACCCAACGAAACGACGGCGTCGGATACTTCTTGTTCATAATCCTCCCTCCATTCTTACGCACCGGTACCCTACCCCGAGTATTGTAGTCTGGCAAGGACCGGATGTCAAGTCAGTCGAACACCTAGTTGCCGCCATCTGACGGCTGGCATCACATCAGACCGTAACCTTACTGTAACACATGTGAAACCTCAACGACGCTCATGCTGGGCTATATTATAGTGACATTGGGCCTCAGCACCTGATCGAATATGGGAGGCCGATGAATGCTCTGGAGACAAGTCCACAGTCAGCATAGCCCTATTCTGGTTACTCTCCGGCGCGCAGGGACAGCAGAATGACCAGTGTAATCAAGAGTGCGGAACTGAACACACAACACCTGTCGACGCAGGCTGCCCGGCCGGATGGTGCGGCAGAGGAGCCAGCATCGCTCGTCCTCCTGGACAAAGACAGCACAGATGGCCTACTGACCACAAGAGTGATCGTGGAAGAGTCACAAACCGTTGCTCCGATCGATATCGACCAGGCGCTACAGACTGTGGATGAGGATATCGGCCTTCTTCGGGATGTAGTGAGGATGTTTGTAGAGGAATACCCCGCCCAGTTGGAGGCGCTCAGGCTTGCCCTGTCAACTCAAGATGCGGCTGGCGTTGAAAGCGCAGCGCGCAGATTGCAGCAGTTCCTGTGTAACGTCGGAGGCACAAACGCTCAAGATCTGGCGCACCAGTTGGAGCTCATAGGTGAACAAGGCAAACTCGATGGTGGAGTTGCCGTGTTCCAAGTCCTGGAAACCGAGATCGAGCGGGTGACAGTCTTCTTCTCGACTACAGGATGGGAACAGAGCATCCAATCCTCGCCGGAACAAACCGATGTCTCGCTCCCCGTTCGCGAGGGCAGAGTAGACGGCCGATCCGTTTGACGAACGTCACCCCCACAGGTTTGTGCGCCCGTTGTTTGACAACACCTTATCCACGTGTTATACTCTGGTGGGGCCGTTAGCTCAGCCTGGCAGAGCAGGGGCCTTTTAAGCCCAGGGCCGCAGGTTCGAATCCTGCACGGCCCACCAGGATAATCGGCTCACCCGAGCCGATTTCTCATTTTAAGGACGGTTCAATGGTCTTACCGATGTGGGCATTCTGGATTGCGCTGGCGGCGATGATCATCGGACTGTTCGGCGTTATCCTACCCGCCATCCCCGGAGTTGGCTTCATCTGGATTGTCGTGCTGATCTATGCGATCGCCGAACGCTTTGCCACCATCGACATCGTCACCTTTGCCGTACTCACGGTCCTAGGTGCAATCGGGGTGAGCGCCGACCTGTGGATGAGCCAGGTTGGGGCCACAGCCGGCGGAGCTTCTCCCTGGTCGCTGGTGGTTGGGTTGCTGACGGGGATCATTGGTGCTGCCGTCGGCTTGTTGTTCTTTGGAATCGGGGCCATCCCAGGCAGCATCATTGGCGCCTTCATCGGCATCGTCGTCGCCGAATGGCACCGCCGCGAGGATTGGAACGATTCGTTCAAAGCTGCCGGGGGGTGGCTGGCGGGCTGCGCTCTCTCCGGAGTCGTGCAGTTCTTTGTGGCTATCGTGATGGCGCTCATCTTTGTATGGCAAGCGCTAAGGGGGTAGACCGGTGACAAGACGAAGATACCCCCGGAGACCCAGCCGCCGGGTGCTGCGGACCCGAGCACCCCACAGGAGCACCCTGATCATCGCATCCTTCTTCTACATCATCGGGCTCTTTGGCATACTCGACTTTTTTTCCATTCCGGACCCGTATGACAGCTATGCCCTGGCCTTTGCCGGTGGCCTCCTCATCCTGGGCGCGCTACTGCGCGATCTGTAGCCACCCGGCGAAGCACAGGCCATTATCGTGCTTCGTTTCCTGGCCCCCCTCTGAACGCAGCAAAGAAAAGAACGTGCTATGATCAGCTACAAAGGCCGCAACAGGCACACACAGAATTACCTCAAAGCGATTACGTTCGACCACCCGGAGTGGATCCCGTGCCGCGTGGGATTGATGCCCGCGACGTGGATCAAGTACCGCGAGGAACTGGAGCGATTGGTGCTGGATCACCCCCGCATCTTTCCGGGCTATGCGAGGGGATCGAGGGATTTCGACCGCATTGACGATCCACTCTACGAGTTGGGCCGGCACACCGACTGCTGGGACACCGTGTGGGACAACGTCGAGCGAGGGTTGGACAGCCATCCCGTCGAATTCCCCTTGGAAGACTGGACAGCCTGGGATAGCTACGTGCGTCCCGATCCACTGACGGACGACATGTGGGGCTCCCGTGACTGGGAGCAGGTAAAACGTTCGCTGAACGAGGCAAGACGGCGGGGGGACATTGCCATCGGCGCAGGCCTGCCGCACGGGTTCATGTACATGCGGCTGTTCTATCTGCGCCGCTTTGAGAACCTGATGATCGATATGGCCACCGAGGATCGGCGCTTGTGGCACGTTATCCAGATGGTCGAGACCTATAACAGCGTGGTGATCGGCAAGCTGTTGTCGCTCGGAGCGGAGTTGATGTTATTTGGCGACGATCTCGGTCTCCAAAGATCGTTACCTATGAGCCCGGCAATGTGGCGAAAGTACATCAAGCCATCCTACGAGCGGATGTTACGCCCCTGCCAGGAGGCGGACGTACCCGTCTATCTGCACACGGACGGCCACATACTGGACGTTGTCGCCGATTTGATCGAGGTCGGTGTGCGGGTGCTCAACCCACAGTTCCGGGCGAACGGACTGGCAGGGCTCAAGGAAATCGCCAAGGGCAAGGTCGCGCTCGATCAGGACCTTGATCGCCAGCTCTTTCCTTTTGCCACCCCCTCAGAGATCGAGGATCATATCGGCGAGGTGGTGGAAGAATTGAACCTGCCGGAAGGCGGGCTGATGCTCTACGCTGAGTGCGAGCCCGACGTCCCACTGGAGAACATTGATGCCATTTGCACGGCCCTCGAGACGATGTGTAACCCTCCAGAGCCGTGAGAACGGTGCAGTTCCTAAATGAACCCACAGCCACCTGACGGCGTGTAATGTACAGGGAACGATCTGTCAAGACCCTATGACGATGACGGCGGCTCTACCAATAATACGCCGGCCATGGCAAGGTCGGCTGGGCTTACGTGTGATTCCCAACGGTTGGTTGTGGGATCTCGTCTCCCGCGTCGTCCGTTTCGCCAGACAGATTAGCGACGCTGTGGAGACAAAGGGGGTGCCGACCGAGGATCTGATCCGGCGCTTCCAGCAGGACCAGCCGAGGGCGTTTGAGGCGCTCTACGACCGCTTCAAGGACTATGTCTATCGCACAGCCCTGTTCGTCACGCGCAACAGCAGCGACGCCGAGGAGGCGGTGCAAGAGACGTTCCTAGACGTGCTGCGCGCGCTGCCGAACTATCGCGTCGAGGGACCGGCCCGTTTCGAGACCTGGCTGTACCGGGTCACCGTCAATCGCTGTCGCTCCCGTTTGCGCCGCAAGACACTACCTTCGGACGAGTGGGAGGATATTGAAGAGCGGTTGGAACGTATCCCAGAGCCGCATCCCGACCACGACCCTGAGGGTGTCACAGTGGAGCGGGAGCGGGCGGTCGAGCTGTGGCAGGCAGTGGACGAGCTGTCGGAAGCGCATCGTGTCGTCGTCCTGCTGCGTTACCAACAGGGGCTTTCCTACAGCGAAATCGCGCAGACGCTGGGCATCAGCGAGGGCACGGTCAAGTCACGGCTGTACAACGCCCACCGGAGATTAAAAGGGCAATTGGAGTAGACGAAAGGTACACTCGCCCAGGCAAGGGCAAAGGTCAAATAATGGGTCCGCATGTCGAGGCAGAGCTACTTGCTTTCCTGGATGGAGAGCTAGACGAGCGCGAACGGGCGCGGGTGGAAACCCACCTGGCAGCTTGTTCCCGCTGTGCGGCCGAACTGGAGCAGTTGCGGTTGCTGCAAGGGGAATTGGACGCCACCCTCGACATAGCCCTGGGGCCGGTGCGGCTGCCGGCCGCCGCCGACCGTCGCATCCGCGGCCACTTGCGCGCCCGACTCGAGACCGGGGCCAGCGCCAGAGGACGCCTGTGGTGGGGACTGTGGCAGCGACGGGGACTGGCGACGCAGATGCTGCTGGCCGTGCTCGTCCTGGCCTTTGCGGTCAACACGCAACAGCTCGTCAGCCTGGAGCCGGGGCCAGCGCCCCCGGAGACGCTGGTCTTGGGCTACGACCGGATGGCCCCCGGCAGCCAGGCCGGACTGCGGGTGCTAGTTCGCTCCACCGATGAAGCCATCGGTAAGAGCGAGCCTGTTGAGGGAGCCGAGATCGTCGTGCGCATCGGGCGCACGCCCGGATTGGCGAGCATCGTCTACACCGGCCAAACCGACGCCAGCGGCAGCGCCGAGGTCGCCTTCAAAGTACCCGAGGACCTGGAGGGTGAGGCCAGCCTGATCGTCGAAACCTCGTCGGCCGGTGGCACGGACCGGATCGTGCGGCCCATCGTCATCGCCCGGGACTATGGGCTGTTCCTCAGCTCCGACAAACCCGTATACCGGCCTGGCCAGACGATCCACGTGCGCGCGCTGGCCCTGGCCACGACAGATCATCGACCAGCGGGCGGGCAGGATATCCACTTCACCATTCTGGACCCCAACGGCCAGCCGTTGGCGCAGCGTGTGGTGCCCGGCTCCGACTTTGGCATCGCCGGGTTCGATCTCCCCCTCGCCGCCGATGCCGCCCACGGCCAGTACACACTCCAGGCCCAGATGGGTGACACGGTCTCGGAGCGCGCGGTGGAGGTGGGCGACTACGAACTGCCCGCCTTCCGCATCACCGTGGAGACTGACCGGACCTTCTACGGCCCTGGCGAGCGCGTGACGGGCCTGGCACAGGCGGCCTACTTTTTCGGAAAACCGGTCGCCGGCGGCCGGGTCACGCTGCGCGTCTACGCCGGAGCGCCAAAACGGGTCCAGGTGATCGAGGTTCGGGGTGAGATGGGCGACGAAGGGCGCTTCGAGTTCGGCTTCGATCTACCAAGCGCTGACGAGCTTTTTACAGCGGGCGAGACGGGGCAACTCGAACTGGAGATTGCAGTGATCGACACGGCCGGACAGCAGGAGGGGATTCGACGCGTCGTCCCCGTCGCCCAGCAGCCAATCCTCATCAGAGCGGTCCCCGAAAGCGGACTCCTCAAACCGGATGTCGAGAACAGGATCTTTATCCTGACCTCCTACCCTGACGGACAACCGGCCCAGACGACGCTGAGCATCGTGGTCGAGGGTACGGAGCACACAGTCGCCACCGGCCCCTACGGCCTGGCCGAGTTCCGATACACACCGGGTGATCGACCCGTCCAACTGGACATGCGCGCCCAGGATGACCAGGGAGCCAAGGGCAGCGTTACGTTCAGCCTCGACGCTGAGCAGGCCCCGGCGACGCTCCTTCTGCGGACGGAGCGAGCCGTCTACGAGGTGGGCGACACGTTGCGGGCGGAGACGCTCACGGGCGGGATGGGCGAGGCCACGAATCAGGCCGTCTACCTCGACGTCGTCCGGGCAGGGCAGACGATCGCGACACTCTCCGCCCTCCTTGAGACTGAGGAGGGGCGGGCCACCTTCGCCCTCGATCTGGACGGGACGATGATGGGGACGCTGGAACTGCACGCCTACAGCATCCTTTCCGACGGCAGCACCGTACAGGATACGCGCCTGGCGATCGTCGATGCACCACGGCAGGTGGCAGTTGCCGTGCGCGCCGACCGCGCCGACCCGGCTTCGTACCGGCCAGGAGATACTGCCCACCTCCAGATACAGACCAGCATCGGATCGGCCGATTCCTCGCAGGGAGGGCCGGTCCAGTCGGCGCTGGGCATCGGCGTGGTGGACGAGTCGGTCACTGCGGTCGAAACGCAGCCCTCCGGCTTTGCGCAGGCCTATTTCCTCCTGGAGCGGGAGGCGCTAAAGCGGCGGGCGCAGGTACCGGGGCTCGACCTGGCATCGCTGGTGGGGACCGAGGCTGAAGAAACGATCGCAGCAGCGCAGGATGTGGCCGCCCGGGCCGCCCTGGCCGGCGCACCGACTCCTGGCTTTACCCTCTCGGCCCAATCGGTGGCAGAACGGAAGGCAGACACCGCCGCCCAGGTGGCGCTGTCGCGACTGACCAATCGGCTCATCCTCCTGATGATCCTGCTGCCCTTGGTGCTCAGCACCATCGTCACACGGGGTCTGGGGCCGAGCGGAGTTCTAGGGCGAGCGTTGCGCCGGGTAGCTGTCGGCGGGCTGGTATTACTCTTCACATCGCCGCTGGTGGCGCTCGTCGTCGGTGGGGGAATGTGGCTGCTCTGGGCCATACTGGGCATCGGAGCGCCGGTGGCGATCCTGCTGATCGTGGTCGCTGTGCTAATCGGATTGGCCATCCACGCCTGGCGGCAGCAGGACGCACGGCTGCAACTGGCGACCGGTTTGCTGGCGGCCTACCTGGCCCTCGGAGGAATGCTGGTGGTGCTGGCCGCCCAGGGCGGCGATCCAGGGGAATTGCTGCTGGCCCTGATCGCGGTCACTTTCCTGTTGGCAGTCGCAGCGGTGGCCACGCTGGGGCAGGGTTTGGTGCTGGAGGGATGGTCCCGCGCCGGCTGGGCGACCACGCTGATGGGGCTATTGCTCATCCCCCTGCTCGTCTACCTGCCCTTCGTCCCGGGACTGGCCTCCGACCTGACCCATACGTTGGGCAACCCGGCCCTCTACGCAGGACCGGCGGGCTGGATGACGGGCTGTGCCTACGCGCCAACGGAGGCGCCCGCGGAAATGGAACCTGCGCTCACCGAAGCGCCAGCGGAGCCCGCCGAAGAGGCAGAGGTAGAGGTGGCGCCGCCCGCCACGCCGTCTCCCGCGCCCTCCGCGACGGCTGCAGCAGCCCCGACCGGTACCCCCGTGCCAGCGGTGCGCGAACCGTTCCCGCTGCGCCAGGTCTTCCCCGAGACGCTGTACTGGAACGCCGAGGCGGTGACCGACGAGAACGGCCACCTGGCGTTCGATCTCCCCCTGGCGGACAACATCACCACCTGGCGGCTGACGGCGCTGGCCTCCACGCGCGAGGGCGAGCTGGGCGTGAGCACCTACGACATCGTCGTCTTCCAGGATTTTTTCCTCGACCTGGACCTGCCGCCGGCGGTCAAGCAGGGTGAGGAGATCAGCGCTACGGTCACGCTGTACAACTACCTGGGCCAGGATCAGACGGTGCTAGTCGAGCTGGCCCCCGACGGGTGGTACGACCTGGTCTCGTCACCACAGGTGAGACTCACCCTGCCTCCCAACGATGTCGCCACGGCCGATTTCGTCATCCGGCCCGCAGAGGCCGGACGGTTCTCGCTGCAGGTGACGGCTGAGGGCGAGCGGGTGTCCGACGGGATTGCCCGGGAGGTGACCGTCGCCCCCTAGCGTCGCTCACGTGCGCGGCGCCTCCGCCTTTGGACAACAGCGGAGCCAACGAAGAGAAAATTGCGACGTTCCGGAAATGGACACTGACTTCAAGCGTCGATCCATGGTATCATAGTGACGTAAACTGAAGCGCAACACATCGTAGCCCTCATCACATTTATGGTTTGCCGAGGAGGATAGCGTGAAGAATGAGCAGCCGACCCCTGGCCGGGGAGCAATCCCGGTGGGTGGTCGGCTGTTTGGTTTGAGATCAATGAATCCAGACAAGGAGGTTCTTTGTGGCACAAGCGGGCATTCATAGCATGGTCGGTATGGCCGTCCGCAAATGGACACCCGATCGAGAGTGGCTGATGCTGGGCATCGTTCTCGGCAACCTGCTGCCCGACGCCGACAACCTGGCCGTCGCTGCGGCTACGCTCACGGGGCGGTCGACCGAGGGACTGCACCGCACCTTTACCCACAGCCTGTTCACCGTGGCCGCCGTCATCATCGTCTTCTACGTCGTCGCCTGGGCCACCAAGCGGCCCCGCTGGGGCAACATGGGGCTGGGGTTGGGTGTCGGCATATTGATGCACATCCTGCTCGACCTGCTGGTCTGGTTCAACGGGGTGGAGATCCTGTGGCCCATCCCTTCGTGGGTCAACCTGTGGAGCAACGTCACCCCGCCCGAGTGGTAGAGCAAGCTGATGATGCCGGTCGAGTTCCTGTTCTTTGCCCTGTTCTTCGTCTTGCTCGACGTGACGGCGCGCAAGAGAGGCACCGACGACGCCTTCCTGCGACCGCTGCGGGTGTGGGCCGGGGTGCAAGGTGCGCTGTTCGTCGTCTTTACCGTGCTGGTCTACACGATGGAGAAGGGGTTTATGACTCCCTTCGGGGCGGTCTACTTGCTGTCGATCGGACTGGCCTTCGGTATCACACTCCGCATGCGGGAGACGGTGGAGGCGGTTGTCCAATAGCTGAACCGCAAGCATATCTGCGGCACCTTTAGCGATTGCGCCACCGGTCCGCGACACGGTCTGGTCTCTGGCTGCTACCGGCTGGACCCATTCTACAAGGGCCTTCCGTAGAACGAGCAACTGGGAATGATCAAGAGCCGGTGAGGGAACACGCGCGGCCCAGCCCCGCAAACGGGGTAATGTCCCACGCTTGAACAATTCGTGTTGGTGGGGTATCATGCTCCCGTTCGTAAGAGTCCCCACAGCAAGGAAAATCGAGGAGTGGCTATGGCTGAAACAACCCCCTCACAACTTCCCAGTGATCGTCTGGGGCTGTTATATCGCCTGTCGCAGACCTTTAACTCCGTCCTCGACCTGGACGAGGTGCTAAACCTGGTGATGGACGAGGTCATCACGGTCACGAACGCCGAGCGCGGCTTTGTCATGTTGCACGAACCCGACGGCGGGCTGACGTTCCGGGCGGCGCGGGGGATGGACCGCAGCACGATCGACGACCCCCAGTTCCAGGTATCGCGCAGCGTCGTGGAACGGGTGGCCCGGGAAGGACAGCCTATCCTCACCAGCGACGCGCAGAGCGATGACCGGTTCAAGCAGCGGGAGAGCGTGATGATGCTGGGGCTGCGGGCTATCCTGTGCGTGCCGCTCAAGATCAAGGACAAGATCTCGGGCGTCGTCTACGTGGACAACCGCATCCACATCGGCGTCTTTACACAGGACGATCTAGAATTGCTGACGGCGATCGCTTCGAGCGCAGCGATCGCGATCGAGAACGCGCGGCTGTACGCACTGGCTGTCGAACAGGGCCGGTTGGAGCGGGAGCTGCAGATGGCCTACGAGATACAGGCCGGGTTCCTGCCGCAGGAGACCCCGCAGATCCCCGGCTGGGAGTTTGCCGCCCGGTGGCAGCCAGCCCGAGAGGTGGCAGGCGATTATTATGATTTCATCCCGAGTGCGGCGGGCCAGCTCGGCCTGGTGATCGCAGATGTGAGCGACAAGGGCATGCCGGCCGCGCTGTTCATGACGCTCACACGCAGCATCATTCGAGCCAGCGTGGACCGCGCGCCCTCGCCCGCCGACGGTATCGCCCACGCGAACCGGCTGATCTGCGCCGATTCGACTGGCGGGATGTTTGTCACGCTGTTCTACATGCTGCTCGATCCCAAGACGGGCACGCTCACCTACGTCAACGCCGGGCACAACCCTCCGCTGCTCTACCGGGCGGGGGAGGACGAATTGACAGAACTAATGCCCACCGGAGCAGCGCTGGGCGTGTTCACGGATCTGTCGTATGAGCAGCGCACCGTGCAACTTGCGCCTGGCGATCTGATCCTGCTGTACACGGACGGCGTGACCGATGCGACCAACGTCCAACTGGAGGACTTTGGCGAGGAGCGTCTACGGCACGTCGTTTTGGAGAAAGGACGGGAACCGGCGATAGAGATGATCGCAGGACTCGAACAGGCGCTCAGTGAGTTTGTGGGGGCCTCGCTGCCTTTCGACGACGTCACCATCGTGGCGGTACGGCGGCCCTAGACCTGGCCCATTTCCAGCAAGGAGACTCCAATTGAACACATCGGTCCTGCTCGTTTCAGATGGTCTCGTTCATCCGTCACTCCTGGGCAGATTCTGGCTGCGGCGCGGGCTGGCGGCGATGGCAGGCTATCGCTTCCAGCGCGTAGCCTCGCTGGAAGCGCTGCCGGGCCTGAAAGCGGAGTCGTTCCATGGGTTGGTACTGTACATCCACCACGAGACCATCTCGCCCGCTGCTCTGGAGAGCCTGGAGGGCTTTGTGCGCCAGGGTGGGGGACTGTTGGCGGTGCATTCCGCGTCGGCCTCGTTCAAACAGGAGGAACGCTATCTGGACATCCTGGGCGGGAGCTTCCGGGAGCACGGGCCGATCAAGCGTTTCCCGGTGAAGCCCATAGCGGGGCAGGATGAGATCTTTGACTCCATCCCAGCCTTCTCGGTTACCGACGAGCTATACCGGCACGACTATGACCTGGATAACCAGGTGCACTTTGTCACTCCCGTAGGCGAGGAGCACGAGCCGGTGGTCTGGACGCGCCGCTATGGCCAGGGGCGGGTGTGTTACTGCGCGCTGGGGCACACGGTGAGCACAATGCGCCATCCGCAGGTCCAGCGGATCCTGCAGCGCGGCCTAGGGTGGGCGTGTGGCTCATCTGCCTGACCCTGGCTAAGCACCCTTGGAGTGAGGTCTGTCAAACCCCTCTCCGTCTCCCAAGGTTGCCTGGCGTTTGGCTGGCACGGGCCGCTGCGCCAGAGTGGGTGTGTCGTTATGCCTTGGCGGGCGTGTGCGCGCGGATCGCCAACCCCGCCGTGACCCCGCTGAACACATCGGACAGGACAACTTTGTCCGGGCCAAATACCCGGCCCATCATCTCTATAAAACAGGGTATCTGAGCAGAGCCGCCTGTCCGGACAATTCGATCGATATTGTCCGGTTTTAGACTCGAGCGCTCTAGCGTTTCCAGCAGACAAGCCTCAATCTGACGCGCTGCGTCGGCGATGAGGGCCTCGAACTGGGAACGGGTGAGCGGCTGCCACACGTCAATGTCCTGGCCGGCGAGTTGGATGAGGCTGAAACGGAGCGTCGAGAGCGCCACCTTGGCCTGCTCGACGGTGTCAATCAGGTGTGCGGCCCGGTTGTTGAGCAACAGCGATTCGAGCGCCCGCACGCGAGATGGATCACTGCCCGTGATCTGCGCCCAGCGCAAGAATTGGAGTGTCTCCGGGTTGTTTATCTCGGGGATGGTCTGCCAGTTAACGAGGGCATCGGTATACTGCCTGGGAAACGGGGCGCTATCGTGGCCCCACGTCGAGCCACGACCAAAATGATCCAACACCACCCCCTCGATAATCCGCTGGTCAAAAACATCACCCGCGATGCCTACGCCCCCCGTGGCAAAGACCTGTCGCTGCCCCTCGTTCCCCTCTCCGACACGCATCACGGTGATGTCGAGGGTACCGCCACCAAAGTCAAACACAACAATGTTCTGGGGAGCATCCAGCGTTAACTCGTAGTGAAGTGCAGCGGCCACTGGCTCCAATTCGAAGGCAACGTCTCGAAAACCAGCCATCTCGGCAGCGCGGCGCAACCGGGCTTCCGCCCGCGTATTGTCTGCCTCCCCCACACCACTCCCGGCAAAATTGACCGGACGTCCGAGCACCACGCCGTCCACGCTCTGGCCGCTCTCCGCCTCTACCCGCTGACGGATCTGGGTCAGGTACGTGGCTATCAACTCCTCCAACGCGTAATAGCGATCAAAGATCGTCGTCCCTTCATAGCCGCCCGACAACTCGCTCTTGAGGGAATAGAGCAGCCGTCCCGGCGTCAGCTCGTCAACCAGGACGTAGACGTCCTTCATGAACGTGCCCACCTCGGCAAAGGTCTGCTCGATCTCGCCGACATACTGGCGGACCATGTGGCTGGGACGTCCGGTGTTCTGGCGATAATAGGTGTCAATCGCCTCCTGACCAATAGAGACCTGGTGGTCACGAGTCACGTACAGCGCCGTACGGATCACACCGGCATTGTGACTGGCCGGGTCGAGGGAAAAGACGTGCACCCGGTGGCCGTCGAAAACCGCTGCACCAGAGTTGGTGGTGCCAAAATCAAGACCGATGTACATAACCCCTTCCTAGTTGGGCATAGAGCACAAACGGAAGCACAGGGCTAGAGATGGTCCAAGCCGGCGCGGATCGCTAGCCCGGCCGTCACACTACTGAACACATTCGACAGCACGATCTTTTCCGCACCAAAGATCCGTTCCATCATCTCCACAAAGCAAGGAATCTGAGCCGAGCCACCCGTTCGAACGACGACGTCAATCTCGTCGGGATCGAGGCCCGAGCGTTCCACCGTGTCGAGCAGGCAGGCCTCGATACGGCGGATCGCATCGGTGATGAGGGCCTCAAACTGGGAGCGGGTGAGCGGTTGCCACACGTCGATGTCGTCACCTTCGAGGCGGATGAGGGCAAAGCAGGCCGACGAAAGCGAGACCTTGGCCCGTTCTACCTCGTCGATCAACCGGATGGCGTGGTTGTTGACCAACAGCGATTCTAACGCCCGCACCCGGGATGGGTGGCTGCCGGCGATCTGGGCCAGTTCCAAAAAGTGCAGCGTCTCGGGACGGTTCAACTCTGGGATGGTCTGCCAGTTCACCAGGGCCTCCGTGTACTGGCTGGGGAAAGGTGCGGAATCCTCGCCCCAGGTCGAGCCACGGCCAAAGTGATCCAGCATCAAACGTTCGATGATGCGCTGATCAAAGATATCACCCGCGACGCCCACGCCACCGGTAGCAAAGACCTGCCGGCGACCTGGCTCACCGATGCGCATGACGGTTATATCCAACGTGCCGCCACCGAAATCGAACACGACGACATTCTGCGGTCTGTCCACCGTCAGCTCATAGTACAACGCCGCGGCGACCGGTTCCAACTCGAACGTAACGTCCCGAAAGCCGGCCCGTGCCGCAGCGTGACGCAGCCGATCCTCTGCGCGCTGATCGTCCGCCGGTGTGGCGCTATCGACAAAGTTGACCGGCCGACCCAGCACGATGGCTGCTACCTTTTGACCTGCCGCCATCTCGACCCGTTCCCGGACCCGGCGCAGATACAGAGCCAGCAGATCCTCCAGATCGTAGGTGCGGCCAAAGATCGTCGTCCCCTCGTAGCTGGTCGCCAGCCCGCTCTTGAGGGAGCGCAGCAACCGCCCAGGCGTCAGCTCGTCGACCAGGATGTGGACATCTCGGACAAAGGTCGTCGGACCACTGGGATATCCCTTGACCGACCCATAGTCGGCCATCGTTATCTCGATCTCGCCGATGCGCTGGCGCACCAACCTGCTGGGCCGGCCAATGTTCTGATGGTAGTATAGGTCTATCGCCTCCTGGCCGACGTGGAGCTCGTGGTCGCGGGTGATGTAGAGCGCCGAGCGCATCACCGTGGGGTCACGGCTGGCGGGGTCGAGAGGAAAGACTCGCACGCTCTGACCATCGAACACCGCCGCGCCAGAGTTGGTCGTGCCAAAATCAAGACCAATGCGCATACGCTTGCTCTTCTCAAACTACCACACGCAGACAGACACAGGTGGCTCGGCCTCTTTGATCTGGATCAGGACGGGAAATGGACGGTCGAAAAAAGACACTAGAGCAGTTCTGGAACGAACGCCAGGGCTACGGCTGGATCACGGGTGAGATCGCACACCTGGGTGCCTTTGCCATACCGCTCGTGGCGCGAGACGTCCTTCGCCGCGACGAACGTCAGCTTGCCCGAGTAGGACAGATAGAGCAACCCACCGTCGGGCTCGTACGGAAAAGCGCCAAGCACGTCAAAGGCCTGGATCAACGTCTTGCCCGCGCCGCCGGGTCGCGCCCGAGCCTCAAGTCGAGCCGTGTCCCGGCGCATCGCGTAGCCGGCCGCCGTCGCAACCAGAACCTCGGTCTCGGATACCACCGAAAGCGCAGCCACGACCTCGTCATCGGGCTCCAGCTCCAGCGCGACAGAGCCCTGGCTTTCGATGGCGCGGTGCGGGAAGCGCGTCCATTTGCCCCACCGAGTGAACAGCATCAGGTCGCCCCGGTCGCCGTCCACGAGGGCCACCGGCGCGTCATTGTGGAACGGGCTCTCGACCAGGGGGGCTCCCTGCTCCCCCTTGCGGTCAATGGTGATGTGGATGAGCTGCCGGACGTAGCCCCGCCGGGTGATGACAGTCCAAAAGCGCGGGGGGTTCGCGACGCCCACAGCTAGCGCCAATTGTTCATCGTCCCCCAACGTCTGAGTTTCGGTGGCGGACCATTCACCTCCCTCCGCCAGCGAGGGAACGTCCGAGGGCTGCATTTTCAGGCCGCGCCCCTGGCTCGTGAGCAACAGCAACTCATCTTGCGGACGAGCCGGCACCATACAACGCAGTCCAAACACCGCCCGGCGATCGAGGGCACCCTGTTCCTCTTCCATCAGCCGCCGCACGCGGGACAGCGGCACGCGCGCTGATTGGAGGTGGTGGGAAAAGAAAAAGACCGACAACTGCGTGGGATCTTGGCCCTCCGAGATAGTGTCCACGACCGTCTGCAGGTTGGCCACCTTCTGCCGCAGGGCGCTCACCTCGGCGCTGTCGGCGGCTGCGGGCGCGCTCCGCTGCAGCCGGATGATCTCGTCGCGCAATCGCTCCGTCTCGGCGTCCAGTTCAACCAGACGCTGGGCCAGCTCTTTGATAATCTCGGGAGCCGATTCTGGGTGTTTTTTCGCCTCCAACACCCACCATTGGATGTCGCTTTTGCGGATCACGGGCCTGTTGACCTCCCCTGTCGTCTCTGCAAGCGCCAAGTCACGTCGTCAAGCCATCATAATATGACCTGCTGGCTTTGTCAACAGTATCGTGAACTTTTTTCTCGGCAGGCGCATGTAACGAGATAGAAGCGGCCATTCAGGCGCCGCCAACAGAACTCTCATAGGAGGAAACAGATGCACAGAACAAACTTGCTCAGATTGGCAACATTGGTCGTGGTTATCGTACTACTCAGTAGCTGTGGCTCCATGGCTTCAGCACCGGCGAGGGAGGTCCTGATGGAGGCGCCCACGGAGGCGCCAGCAGAGGCGGGCGAGTGGGCACCCGCCCCCACCGCCTCCCCTATGCCCGCCGACGCGGGTCCCGGTCCTTCAACCGGTGGCACCGACGAACCGAACGATGAGCCCTTCGGCGACACCTTTTTCGAGGACTATGGCGTCAACCCCTTTATCGACACCGAGGACGACCATTTCTCCACCTTCGCGGTGGACGTTGACACCGCCTCCTACACCGTCATGCGCCGCTTCATCAGCGATGGCTATCTGCCCCCCGACGAATCAGTCCGCGTGGAGGAATATGTCAATTTCTTCGACCAAGACTATGACCCGCCCGCCTGGGGCGAAGGGGCCTTTGCCATCCACCTGGAGGGCGCGCCCTCCCTCTACGGCGGTGAGCGATACCATCTGGTGCGCGTCGGTCTCCAGGGCTACGAGGTACCGCCCGAGGAACGCAAGGACGCGGTGCTCACCTTCGTGATCGACGTCTCTGGCTCGATGGACTATGAGAACCGGCTGGGGTTGGTCAAGCAGGCCCTGCGTCTGCTGGTGGGGGAACTGCGGCCCAGCGACAAGGTCGGCATCGCCGTCTACGGCTCGGAAGGACGTTTACTCCTGGAGCACACGCCGGTGGAAGATTCGCGCCGGATTCTGCGGGCCATCGATCAGTTGCGCCCCGAGGGGGCGACGAATGCCGAGGAGGGACTGGTCATTGGCTACCGTATGGCCTCGGAGGCCTTTAACCCCGAGATGGTCAACCGCGTCATCCTGTGTTCCGACGGCGTGGCCAACGTCGGGCGCACCGGCCCCGATTCCATCCTGCAGCAGATCCGCCGCCACGCCGAGGAGGGCATCTATCTGACCACGGTCGGCTTTGGAATGGGGAACTATAACGACATTCTGATGGAGCAACTGGCCGATAACGGAGATGGCTTTTACGCCTACGTGGACACCCTAAAAGAGGCCGAGCGGGTCTTTGTGCACGACCTGACCTCAACCCTACAGGTTATCGCTCGGGATGCCAAGATCCAGGTGGACTTTAACCCCACCGTCGTCAGCCGCTACCGGCTCATCGGCTACGAGAACCGGGACGTGGCCGACGAGGACTTTCGCAACGACGAGGTGGATGCTGGAGAGATCGGCGCTGGCCACAGTGTCACCGCCCTCTACGAGGTCAAATTCCAGCCAGAGGTCGAGGAGAGCACAGCCGAGCCGGCGATGACGGTCTACGTCCGCTACGAGGATCCCGACACGGGCGAGGTGAGCGAGATCAGTCGCTCTATCGCCAGGGCCGACTTTGCGCCGAGCTTTAAGGGGGCATCCATTCGCTTCCAACTGGACGCGGTGGTCGCAGAGTACGCCGAGATCCTGCGCGAGAGCTACTGGGCGAAGGAATCGAGCTTGGAGGACGTGGCCTGGGAGGCTGACCGCATCGCCGAGTATCTGCCGCACGACGCCGACGTGACCGAGTTCGCCAACCTGGTCGGGCGAGCCAGCCGTCTCGGCGGGTATGAATGAACCCACAGGAGATTGAGTAGCCGAGGGCTGACACCCTTGGCTACTCGGTCCAATCACTTGAGGAGGAGAGAAATGAGCACACGTATACGTCTGACACTAACCACACTGATTGCCGTATTTATCCTGATCGCCGGTTGTGCCTCGTCACCGACGGAGGAGCCTGTGGAAATCGAGGTTCCCGCAGTGGCAGGGGAGGAGAGCGCCGCCCTGGTCGCCGCCACGCCGGCCCCGACCACCGGCCCCGCTGCCGTAGCCACACTAACCCAGCCTGACACCTCTGTGTTCCCATCCCGTCCCAACCGCCTCATTGTCAAGAATGCCGAGCTCAAGCTACTGGTCAGAGACACCGACGTCGCCATTGACCTCACCACCCAGGTCGCCGCAGATTCTGCAGGCTACATCATCAGCTCCCGGGTGTGGTACGAACAGCGGCAGGGGGAAAGCTACAAGTATGCCACCATCACTCTCGGCGTACCCGTGGACCAGTTCGAGCGGGCGATGCGCCGGCTGAGGGGCCTGGCTCTCCAGGTACTGGACGAGACCGCCGCTGGGCAGGACGTCACGGATGAGTATGTGGACTTGCAGTCACGGCTGGACAACCTGAAGGCTACCCGCGACCGCATCCGCGACTTTTTGGAGCAGGCGCAGACCGTCGAGGAGTCGCTACGGGTCAACGACCAACTGGCCGCCGTCGAGGCGCAGATCGAACAGGTGCAGGGTCGTATGAACTACCTGTTCGACCGAGCCGCCTATTCGACCCTCACCGTCCAGATCAGTCCTGAGCTACCGCCGGTCACACCTACCCCCACGCCAACCCCCACACCCACGCCCACACCACCCCCACCCTGGAGCCCGATGCAGACCGTCGAACAGGCAGGGCACACCTTGGGATCCACCCTGCGCGTCCTCACCGAGGTCGCTATCTGGCTCATCATCGTGGTCGCGCCACTGTTGGCCCCACCGGTCCTGATTGTCTGGTCCATCCTGCGCTGGATCGAGACCCGGCGCAAGCCGAAGGTCGAGCGACAGACGCCCTAGGGACAACTGCCTCGCAGTAGAATCATGCCTGCCAATCCCCTGCGGAGAGGCAGGCTTTGAACTTTCCGTCCTTTTTCCTCCCTCGCAAAGTACATATTTCTTGACAAACTCCCTAAAATCTAGTATAATCATATCATCTAGTGATACACTGTCTCATTCTACAAGACGCCCCAGCGCTTTGAATGAAGCACGTTGCACCTTGAACCGCACCAGTTCTCTTTCAAAACCTGTCTCACTTGGACGAATCTCGTCGCACCCTCAAATCTGTGCACCAAGCCCTCGATAACCCAGTCATCTGGGGTTGACCGAAAAAACCGTGATGAAGGGAGAAACAAGATGCCAGAGCAGTACGATCTAGTCGAAGCCGCAGTAAAGATCATCCAGGATCGCCGCAGCATCCGTCACTACACTGACGAGTCGGTGTCGGAGGAACACATCGAGATGATACTGGAGGCTGCGCGCCAAGCACCTTCTGGTGAGAACGCACAGCCGTGGCGATTTATTATCGTCAAAGATCTAGCAATGCGCAAGCAGCTTGGTACGGTGGCCGGTGGGGGCAGCGGTCGTAGGTTCACCGCCGAGTTCGTCACACACAAGATGCAAGCGCGTTTTTCGAGTCTCGAGGACGAGGCAAAGAAAAAAGCGATCTTTGAGAAACTGACGTCGGGGCGGGTGTCCGCTTTCCTCACCGACGCGCCAGTCAGCATTGTTGTTTGCGGTAGGAAGGATGTGTGGGATCTACCCTACGACACTTCAGCGGCAATGGAGAACATGTTGCTGATGGTGACGGCGCTGGGGCTGGGGGCCTGCTGGGTGATCGCTCCCTGCATTGACATCCGCGATGAAGAACGCTTAAAGGACCTGCTAGGTGTGCCGGAGGGGATCAAAATAGTCAGCATCGTTGCCGTCGGTCACCCCGCGCGTTCCCATCGGCCGCGTCCTCGTTTGCCATTGAACGAATTGGTTTACTCCGAGAACTGGGGCTCTCCATACTATGAGGAGGAAAAATGAGCAACCATTCCATCCCTTTGGATTATGTAAACAGCATTGTCTATGACCTCCAGAAGGCCTTCTGGGATGAGCGCGGCAGGGGGGCACGCTTTCGAGCCACGACTGTGGGGCGGGAATACTTTTTGGACAAGTGCTTGCCCAGAATCAAGACACCGGATGTGGAGACGATTATTGGAACCATCGCGCAGACCCTAGAAGAAGAAGGGGTTGTTGCCAGTATCTCTCACGAGGTGGATGGTCGGCTGCTGCGTCTCAAAGTGCAAGGGTGCTTGCACGAGAGCGTGGAGCAGAGGATGGTTGCCAAAGGGATAGAGCCCTTCACCTGTATACCGGCCAATCTGGTGGTGCTGGCGATTGAGGAATGTCTAGATCGCCCTGTTGAGTTGGCGGAAATCAAGATCGAAGATGGCGCGTGCCATTTGCTGCTCGTTCTCTTTGAATCGCGGCCGACATTCGACTGATGGGGGTGGACATGACAAAACTGTCGACACTCGCTGAGGCGGTTGCCTCGATATCGGATGGGGCGCACGTCGCCCTGTCCGGTTTTGCCATCACCCGTTGCACTATGGCTTTCGCTGCCGAGGTGATCCGGCAGGGGATCAAGGGTCTGACGGTTTCACAATGTGTGGGAGCTATGGACGCGGATCTCTTGGCTGGCGGCGGGGCTGTGGAGCGCATTATCTACGGCGGCGGCTCCCTCGACCGCTTCGGCCGGCTGAACTGCGTGAACCGGGGCATCGAGGGGCGGACCCTCATCGCGGAGGAATACAGCAGCCTCTCGATGGCCTTCCGCTACATGGCTGGCGCGCTCGGCCTACCGTTCATCCCGATACGCTCTCTGCGCGGCTCCGATATCCTCAAGCGGCTCCAGGAGATAGCGCCGTCTGAGATCGCCTATGTGGACGACCCCTTTACCGGAGACGATTGGCTGGTGCTCAAGCCTCTCGTGCCCGACGTCGCGGTGGTGCAGGTGCAGGCGGCGGATGAGGAGGGCAACGCCTGGATCCTGGGTCCTCGTTGGGACAACGAAGAGCAGGTAAAGGCCAGCAGCCAGGCCATCGTCATCACCGAGCGCCTGGTGTCCGTCGAGACAATCCGCCGCGAGCCAGAGCGGACCACGATTCCAGGGTTCAGGGTCTCTCACGTGGTGCATCTGCCCTTCGCCGCCCATCCCACTTCTGTGTACCAGGCTTACGATTACGACGCAGACCACATCCGGCGCTATGTCGCTGCTTCCAAGACGCCGGAGGGATTCCAAGAGTACCTGGACAAGTATGTGTACGGGGTCCAGGACCACTGGGCTTACCTTGATCTGGTCGGCGGCACAAAGTACCTGACCGGCCTGGCAGCCGATCCGGTTCTGGGGTATTGAGGGGCGAGGAGAAGAACGATGACAGCAGATCTTGAATATACACCCTTCGAGCTGATGGCCGTAGCAGGCGCCCGTGAGCTAAAAGATGGCGAGGTCGTGGCTGTAGGACTTGGCCTGCCGGTGGTCGCCTCCTTCCTGGCCAAGTGCACCCATGCACCGAACATCACGATCATGTTTGAGCTGGGTGTGGTCGACCCGGAGCCCATTCACCAGGGCGTTGGCCTCGCCGACCCTCGAGTCTGGTACCGGGCCAAGATCCTGAGCAGCTTTGTGGACATGTTGGGCACGGTGCTGCACAGGGGCCGGGTGGACGTGGGCTTCCTGGGTGGCCTAGAGACCGACGCCTACGGTAACCTGAACACGACGCTGATTGGTGACCCCAAGGGCAAGTTCCGCCATTTTGTCGGCAGCGGCGGAGCCAATGACATCGCCTCGTGCGCTCAGCGCACGATCATCATCATTCGCCACGAGGCGCGCAAGCTCAACGAGGCAGTGTCCTTTGTCACCAGCCCCGGTTATCTGCGGGGAGGCAGTGAGCGCGAGGCTGCAGGACTGCGGGGCGGCCCGAGCCGTGTGATCACCGACAAAGCGATCTTGGGCTTTGATCCCGAGAACAAACGTATGAGGCTGATCTCGATCCACCCCGGCACCACGCTTGAGGATGTTCTGGCGAATTTGTCCTTCCAGCCGATTGTGCCGGATGATCTGCCTACTACCGAACCGCCGACGGCAGAGCAGGTACGGTTAATTCGCCACGAGATCGATCCGGAAGGCATGTATGCCGGCTAGTCGGCCGGAAGCATTGGCGCGCGAACCTTGGGAGCAGAGCGATGCCTTATCTAGTCACTGATGAATGTATCCTGTGCGGAGCATGTGTGGTTGGCTGCCCAAGCGACGCCATCCAAGAAGGCGAGACCAAGTGCGAGATCGACATCGATGTGTGCATCGAGTGTGGGACGTGCGAGGAGAACTGTCCCTCCGGCGCTATCATCTTTGTGGAGATGGAGGAGCTGGAATCGCCCGGCTAGTGGCTTGTCGGAGAAGGCAGTCTTCCAGACTCTGCAAGTCTGCAAAAAGACTCCTGCGGTCTTCTCAAACTCGGATCAGCGTCAAGATGAGAGAATAGGGGAGGAGACAACATGCCTTTCTTGAAGGTCGAGGGGCTGTACAAGTCCTTCGGGGGTTTGATAGCAGTCCACAACGTGGATATTGAGGTCGAGGCGGGTGAGATCATCGGACTCATCGGTCCCAATGGTTCAGGGAAAACCACCCTCTTGAACCTGCTTACCGGATTCCTCAAACCGGATTCCGGCGCCATAACGTTCAGAGATGAGAACGTAACGGGCCTTCCACGTTATCGAATGGGTCAGAAGGGGATGGCGAGGACTTTGATCGAGACTGCCAACGCCGTCTCGGCGCACGTGTGGAGAGAATAACCTGCTGATCGATGGGCCATTGGGTCAGCACATTATTGAAAGTTCTATACAACAAGGAGACAAGACTAATGAAAAAACAATTGATCGTCAAGGTCGCCGACGTCGAAGGCGTGAAGAGAGACCCCCCTCGGGTGTCCCGCCTTCTGCTGTCGGGAAAAAACGTGGGGGCCAAGAATGCCTCTATGGGGCTGAACGTCACCGAGGTAGGGAGCATGATCCCCCCCCACAAGCACGAAGAGTCCGAGGAGTTGATGTACATCATCAGCGGTCACGCCCGCCTGGTGATCGAGAACGACGACGGCGGCGAGGATGTATACGAGATCGGCCCGGATACGGCCATCTACAGCCCCCTGGGCAAGACGCACCGCCTGGAGAACATTGGGGACACGCCCCTCAAGCTGGTGTGGTGTTACTCGCCTCCGCTGCCCACCCACCGCGCGTAACAGCGTCACGATACGCTGGAATCACGAAACTTTCGCATAGGAGATAAGGACCATGTTTGATGAAACTCGCAAGTACCTGGAGAAACTGGGATTGCCCGGAAGCGACGTGTGGGACCTGCCCACGTCCGGGGCTACCTTCCCAGACGGAGCGCACTTTCGGATCGAGGTGCCCACCGTCAATACTTCCGAGGCCGCCACGGCGCTTTTGGAGCGGGCCAAGGAATTGGGCGTCACCGTCAACCGCGTCACAGAGACCTACGGCATGTTCCGCCACACCCGGCAGGAGATCAAGGATTACCTCAGCGTCACCCGCGATCACGGCGCTGAGTTGATCATGTCGGTCGGGCCGCGCGCCACCTACGATACCGGAGCGACCGTCCTCTCTTCCCAGGGCGTCCGCATCGGCTACCGGCTGCGCGGCGTCGAGCAACTCGTCCGCGCCATCGAGGATGTCAAGCGCGGCGTGGACCTGGGCGTGCGCGGCTTTTTGATCTACGACGAGGGCATGCTGTGGGTCGTGACCCGCATGCGCAACGATGGCGAATTGCCCGCCGATGTGATCTTCAAGGTCTCCGCCCACTGCGGGCACTGCAACCCCGCCGCGTTCAAGGTGCTGGCGGATATGGGCGCGGATAGCATCAATCCCGTGCGCGACCTGCAGCTCCCCATGATCGCGGCCCTCCGGGCGGCGATCACGACGCCCATCGACTGCCACACCGACAATCCCCCCGGCTCGGGCGGATTCGTGCGCACCTACGAAGCGCCAGAGATCGCCCGGATCACCTCCCCGGTCCACCTCAAGACCGGCAACTCGGTGGTCGCGGCGCACGGTCAACTCACCACGGCGGAGAACGGCCGGCGTATGGCCGAGCAGGTCAGCCTGGTCGTGGAGATGGTCAACCGCTTCTTCCCGGAGGGCAAACAGACCGAGGCGGGCTCGGAGGCCCTCCACATCGCCCGCTAGGGTGCGACCCAACAGGCACCCCCCTTGAATCAACGTTATATTGTGAGGAGGAAAACAATGGGTAACTGGGAACTACCTCCCAAGGGTCCGCACCTGGACAGCACGGACGGCATCTACTTTCAGAACATGACCGGGCACGAGGTGCGCGAGCGCCTCAAGAAGAACGATCTGATCATCATCCCCGTGGGCAGCACGGAGGCCCACGGCCTGGCTCAACCTTTCGGGGAAGATACGCTCCTCGTAAGCCGCATCTCGGAGATGGTAGCGCGTGAGACCGGCTGCACCGTCGCTCAGCCGGTGTGGTATGGCTCTCACCCGGCCAATCACCTGGGTATGCCCGGTACCGTCGTCGTCGACGACGAGGTGTTTGTGGCTTACCTGCGGTCCATCATCGCCGGCTTCTGGAACGCCGGCTTCCGCAAACAGATTCTCGTCAACGGCCACGGCCAGGAAGAGGTCATCCCGGCTGCCCTACACGGTTTCTCCAAGCGTTATCAGGTGCCCGCCGTGTTGGTCTCCCTGCACTGGTGGACGCCTATCCACACGTTCCTGTTTGACAAGGCGCACGGCGGTCCGTTCGACAATCCATTCAGACACGCCGACGAGGCCGAGTGCTCCTACTCAATGGCCCTCTTCCCCGAGATGGTGAACCTGGATCACGTGGTGGACAATGAGCCGGGTGGCTTTATCCCCGGTGACCACGTGGACAAGGGCGGGGACGTGTACCACAAGCCCCTCCGGGGCCACGAGCAGGTGGGCTTTGGCGGGCTGTCGGTGCTCTGCTACCCAGAGGGGGTCGTTGGCAAGCCCTCGCTGGCCGATCCAGAGAAGGCCAAACCCGGTGTCGAGGCCGTCCTGGATTACATGGTGCGCCTGATCGGCGACATCATGACAACCTTCCCGGCAGGTGAGCTGCCGCCTGTAGAAAAGGTGACCATGCGCTCGCCGGAGGAGGTCGAGATGTTGGTGAAGGGGCCGCT